>JAGWYS010000042.1 GCA_018969225.1 Gemmatimonadota bacterium
GCCTGCGCGGCGAGGGCGACGGCGACGACGGGGAGGGAGCGGAAGAGGCGCATGGGAGGAGGAGTTGGGGGGGTGATGGATCGGGGACACCGGGGCCGGCGCCCTGACGGCCTCAACCATGAGCAACCCGCATGCCAACCTCAGCCATACGCGGCGTGCTTTTCCCTAACCAGTTGTACTCCAACGCTTTAACCAAAAGCGAACTCAACCGGAGCCTCTCCGACCCACCCGGCGAGCTCGGCCATTCGCCCAAAAGTTGTGGCACCGCCCCCACACTGTGGCGGCGGCCACGCCACAGCTGAGGCCGCTAGCTACCAGCCTCCGCCCCCTTGGCCACCCCGCCCGCGCCACTGCACGCCAACCACATAGGCCGCCCCGGCCATCGGCACACCACTGGCGTCCAGCGCCCGGGCGCGGCCCAGGTTGATCCCCTCCAACGACCAGGTGGCCCCCCGCCACGTGGTCCCGGCACGCAGGCCCACTGTGGTATAAGCACGCTCCCCGGCGCGCCGAGCATGGAGCAGGTCGGTCAGCAGCCAGAGCCGCCCCGCCGGATTGAGGTGCAGCGTCACGCCGCCACTGCGCGTGAGGGGGCGCAAGGCGTACTTCCCCTCCACCCCCGGCGGTTGGGTTGCGGTAGCCTTTAGCATACTACCGCGCCATGATAATGTCATCATCGCGCCAATATGTGCCTTCATCATTGCTTCCACGCCGGTGCTGCGGGTGCGGCCGATGTTCGTGGCCACCCAGGCCGGGCGTGGCAACACCCCCAGCGCGCGCACCCAGTCAATCGTCTCCCGTCCGCGGCGGTCGAACAGCGCCACGTCCAGCGTGAGGCCGCCAAGTCCGCCCACCGCCACCCCGACCTCCTGGTTGACGAACTGTTCGGGGCGCAGGGTGGGCGTGCCGCGGTTGGCGGGGTCCTGATAGAAGCGGTCGGTCCAAGTGGGTTGCCGCCACCCGCCGGCCGCGCTGCCGCGGAGCACCACGGACGGGGCCACGGTCACCGCCAGTGCCGCCGCAGGGACCAGCTGCCGCCCGAAGTCCGAGCTCCCGTCCAGCCGAGCCCCCAGGCTCCCCTCGGCGGGGCCCTGCCGGTGGCGCAGCTCGCCGTACAGCGCCCCGCGCTGTTGCGCCCGGTCTCCCAGCCGAGCGGAGCGCAGCCACGCGGACAGCCACTCGCCCCCCACCGCGACCGTCGTGGACGGAGTCGGTGCCCAGCGCGCCGACAGCTCCCCCTCCGCCTGCAGCGAACGGTGGCGGTTGCGGTAGCGCGCCGGATCGGTGCGCACCAGGATGAAGTCGTCGCTGTGGTGGCGCACCCCGGTGCGCGCGGTCCAGGCCACGCGGTCGCGCCAGAGCGCGTCGGCCGTCAGCGACAGCGTCGCGGTGCGCGTGCGCTCGTACGAGTCGAAGGGGGCGTAGAAGGTGGCCGCCCCGAAGTCGCGCGCGCCATAGCCGGCGTCGGCACGCCACCGGCGCACGCCGTCGCCCCGCGCGAGGGTGGCCCGCAGCTGGGTCACTTCGGCGTCAGTGCCAGGGCGGTGCCCGGTGGTGCGCAGGTGCTCCCCGTGCACCGCCGCCCGCGCGCCCGCCACCAGCCCCCCGGCCGACAGGGCGGCGTCCACGGTGCCGAAGCGGCCGCCGCGAAGCCGCCCCGCGGCGCCCCGCGCGCGGGTGACGATGTTGACCACGCCCCCCACCGCGTCGGCGCCGTACTGCGCCGCCGCCGCGCCGCGCACGATCTCGATGCGCTCGATCGCCTCGTACGGCACGGCGAGGTCCAGCGCGAAGTGCCCGGTCTGGAGGTCGCGCATGCGCTGCCCGTCCACCAGCACCAGCGTCTGTTCGTAGGTGGCGCCGCGCAGCGCGTGGTCGGCCTGCGCGGGGGAGCGCGGCTGCAGGTCGCTCCCCAGCGCCCACTGCAGCGCCGCCTGCACCGACGTCCCGGGGAGACGATCCAACATGGCGCGGTCGATCACCTGCACGCTGCGCGCGCCATCGGCGCCCGTGCGCGACGCGGTGGTCACCGGGGGAAGCCTGGGCACGGCGGGCTGCGGGGCCGGTTGCGCATCGGCAGTCACCACCGGGACCACGAGCCAGGGGGCGACCAGGACACAGGCCAGGAAACCGCAAACGGGGCGCCCGGACCGGGCAATCAGGGGGCGTGCAGGGAGGGGCATGGCGACAACGCTAATCGCGGGGGCAAACCCTCCGGGTCATCACCCCCATGCGCGCGGCGCCGTCAGTTGATCCCCACCCGCCCCTTCAGCGCCGCGAACATCTTCGCCGAGTCGTACCCCACGCCGTCCTTGAACACCGTGACAGTGTTGCGGATGATGTCGGGGGCGCTGGTCAGCTCCCCCTTGAGCAGCACCAGGTCGGCCACCTTCCCCGCCTCCACCGACCCCAGCCGCCGCTCCTCCCCCAGGATGCGCGCCCCGTTGAGCGTCACCACGCGCACCGCCTCCTCGGTGGAGAACCCCGCCTCGCGCAGCAGTTCGTAGCCGCGCTGGTCCCCCAACCCCGGGAGCGCGCCGCCGTTGCCGGTGGGGTCCACCCCGCTGGAGAGGAGCCCCCCCGCCTGGTGGAAGGCGCGGTCGAACGCCAGCGCCCGCGCGAAGCTCCCCGGCGTGAAGGGCCACGCCTTGGCCGTGTCGATCATCGCGCGCTCCGCCAGGTACGCCGCGCGGATGTCGGGGGCCATCAGCTCCAGCGTGCGCGCATCCGTCACCGGGCGCCCGGCGTAGAACACCTCGAAGATGGCCATGGTGGTGGTCATCGACACCTTCCGGCGCACCATGAGGTCGATGAGCGGCCCCGCCACCGGCCCGTCGCCGCGGATCTCGCGGTCCAGCACCGTCAGGTTGTCGGCCGGGCACTCATCAGGCTTCTTGCCGGGGTAGAAGTCCGACGCCGTGTGCGCCCCGTGCGCCAGGTCGTCGATCCCCAGCTCCACCGCCTCGCGGAAGGTCACCGAGCAGAGGTGCCCCGTGGCGCGGATCCCCTTCCGGTGCGCCTCGTCGATGGCCGCCTTCATCGCCGCGCGGCTGATGTTCGTGTAGAACTTGATCCACGTGGCCCCCTCCTCCGCCCAGTAGGCGACGAAGCGCCGCGCGTCCTCGGGAGTGCTGGCCACCGACATCGTCCCGCCGCCGCCGGGCCCCGTGAGGTACGGCGAGGTGACATGGATGCGCGGCCCCGGCACGCGCCCCGCGTCCACCTCGCGCTTGAGGTTGATGTCGGAGTACGGCGACTGGCTGCCGGTGGTGCGCACCGTGGTGACGCCGCTGGCCAGGTACAGCCGCGGCCCCGAGAAGGTGAGCTGCACCAGGCGGCCGCCGGTGGCGGTGTAGTACAGGTGGTCGTGCAGCCCCACGATCCCCGGGATCACCGTGTGCCCCGCGCCGTCGATCACCGTGGCCCCGGCGGGGACCGCCACGCTCCCCGTGGCCCCCACCGCGCCTATGCGCCCGTCCTGCAGCACCACCGTCTGCCCGCGGCGCGCCGGCGCGCCGGTGCCGTCCACCACCATCACGTTGGTGATGGCCACGATGGGCGCGTTGACGCTCACGAAGGCCCGCGCCGCGGGGCCCAGCGCGGGACGCGAGGGCGCGGGCGCCACCGCCGGGGTGGCGGCGCGCGGTGTCCCCTGCGCCGACAGCGGCGAGGCCACGAGCACGGCGGACAGCAGCGCGGCACGGCGCGCATGCGGGTGCGGGCGGATCACGGGACATCCTCCACGTCGAAGGCCATCATCATGCCGGCCTGCAGGTGCTCCGCGATGTGGCAGTGCACCATCCAGCGGCCGGGGTTGGACATCTCCACCAGCAGGTCCACCGTGCCCCCGGCGGGGACGAGTGCGGTGTCCTTCCACACGGGGTCGGGGTTGGCCACGCCGTTCACGGCCAGCACGAGGAACCGCTGGCCGTGCACGTGGATGGGGTGCTGCATGCCGTGCAGCACGTCGCGCACCCCCGCCAGCCGCACCCGCACCAGCTCCCCCCGGCGGAATCTCCACGCCACGGCCATGTTGTCCACCCCGGCGTCGGGGTCGCGCAGCGTCCACCGCGCCTGCGGCGCGGTGGTGGCCCAGTTCATCCCCGGCATCGTCCCCGCCCACTCCACGGGGTTGAAGTACACCGAGTCCAGCTGCATCAGGCGCTGCGACACGAACGGCAGCCCCTCGAAGCGCACGCGCAGCTCCAGCGTGCGGTGCGGGGGCCGCCCCGCGTGCGCGCGCAGCAGCGCGCCCAGCGTGTCGGCGGCGGCGTGGTCGGTGCGCAGCGCGGCGTACGGGCGCGCCAGCGGTGGCGCGGGCGCCCCCGCCACCTCCACCACCCCCAGCGTGTCTGCCTCGGTGAAGAAGCGCGCGAACAGGTGGTCGATGGCCCGCACCCGCGACACCAGCGCCTGCGCCCCCGGACGGTCGAAGCGCACGTCCACCACATACCGCTCCGCCGGCGCGATCACCACGCTCTCCACCCACCGCTGCGCGGGATACGCCCCCAGGTCGCCCCCCACCAGCTTGAGCCGCGTCCCCGCGCCAAACGACAGGTTGAAGATCCGCGTGTTCGACGCGTTGGTGAGGTACAGCCGCACCACCTCCCCGGGGCGCGCGCGCATCCGCCACCCCGCCTCGCCATTCACCAGCATCACGGTGCCGAAGCGCCCCATGGCCGCGTGCGTGGGCGCCTCCAGCCCCCACGGCACCAGCGCGCCGTCGTCCCCCACCAGCAGGTCGTCCAGGATGAGGAACTCCTCGCGGTGCGCCGGCGGGTACGCGTCGGCGCGTGCGGGGCGCACGAAGATGTTCCCGTACAGCCCCAGCTCCTGCTGGATGTCCTCCCGCACGTGCGGGTGGTACCAGTACAGCCCCGCGTCGGGGAAGCGCAGCCGGTAGGTGAACGAGTCCCCGGGCGCCACCGCCGGCTGCGTGAGGTCGGGGACGCCGTCGTGGCGATGGTCCAGCCGCAGCCCGTGCCAGTGCACCGTGCTGGGGAGCGGCAGCGCATTGCGGAAGCGCACCACCACCTCGGCCGCCTGCGGCACGCGCAGCAGCGGGCCGGGGATGGAGCCGTTGAAGCCGAACATGGTGTACGCGCGCCCGGCAATGCGACGGCGCACGACGCCGGCGGTGAGGTCGAGCGTGTCGCCGTGCGCCAGCGTCACCACCCGGCGTGGCACGGCCGCGGGCGCGGTGGCGCTGTCCCGCAGCCGCCACGGGCGCACCGGGGGGCGCAACGCCATCTCCGACGGCAGCATCGCCAGCCCCGGGTACATGGGGACGTCGCGCCATCCGGCGGGATCGGGTGCCGCACGCCCCGCGTGCCCGGCATGCGCGTCGTGCAGGCCACCGGAGGCGGCGGCACCCGCGGCGACCGCAGCAGGGGACGTGGCGCCGCCGGTGAGGGCCCCCAGGAAGAACTGGTAGTTTTCCGCCGGGCGCAGCCGGTTGGCCGCCGATTCGCCGCGCAGCACCAGCCCGCCGCGCCGCTCGCGCACCGTGGTGTCGGGCTCGGCGGAGACCAGCACGAGGAACCGGTCGTAGGCCACCGCCCCCAGCTCCGTGCGCCCCGCGCGCACCACCCCCAGCCGTGTCATGTGCGTGAACGACGGGTCCGCCCCCCACGCCACGAACCCCGGCGCGCGCCCCGCGGGGAGCGGCGGCAGCGACTCCAGCGCGAAGGTGAGGCGCCAGCGGTGCGTGCCGTCGGGGGCCACCGCCACGGTGAAGGGACCGGGGACCCAGTCCAGCTGCGCGGTCCCCGTGGCGTTCCCCCCGGCGGCACCGGGGAGCAGCGCCACGCAGTACAGGTCGCGACTGGGGGCGGTGCCCTCGGGGGCGTCGCAGGGGCGCTGGGCGCGCAGGGGCGCGCCGGATAGCGCCATAGGGAGGAGGGCAAGGGCAGCCCGGATGGCCGCGCCCCGGAGGAACTGAGGCATGACTGGCAAGATGCACGGCGGCGCGCAGGAGCGCAGCGCCGGCGAGGCGCCGTCACCGCCCCGGAGGCCCTACACGCTGAAGCTCACCACCCCGGCCGCGACCGACACCGGGTAGCTGCGCAGCGGCGACCGTGCCGGACCGGCGGCCACCGCTCCGCTCGTGCGGAACCGCGCGCCGTGGCAGTCGCACTCCAGCAGCGCGGTGCCGCTGTTGAAGCGCGAGAGCCCGCACCCGCTGTGCGTGCAGGTCTTGGAGAGCGCCACGAAGCCGGCGGTGCCGACGTTGATCACGATGGCATCCGCCGCCTGCAGGATCACGAACTGCCCGGCGGTGCCGATGTTGGCCTGTGCGATGTTGACCGAGACGGCGTTGCCGCTGATGGTGATCCCCGCCTGCCCGCCCGGGGTGGTCCCGCCGCCGGGGGTCGTCCCGCCGGGTGTGGTCGTGCCTTGGGGCGCCGTGGTCTCCCCGCCGCAAGCGGCCAGCGCGGAGGCGATGAAGTAGGCGGCGGTGGTGCCAACGAACGCGCGTCGATCCAGGGGGCCGTGCGGCGGGGGAGTGCTCAAGACGCCTCCAATCGGGGGGAACATGGAGAGCCGGCAATCTCCCGCCAACGGGGGACGCGGGCCGGCGGTTCCCCCGGGGCAGGCGCGCGCGTGCCGATGGGGCAGGCGCCCGAGCCGTCTCACCAGGGGAGGCGTTCCCTCACCCCGCCGCCGCCAATTCGATGGGGCCGCGCTCCATGAACGCCGCAATGCGGTCCCACTGGCGATGGGCATCCTCCTCCCCCAGCTCGATCAGCCGCCGCAAGTAGTCCTCCTGGAACATCACCAGCGACAGGACGTCGGGGCTCTCCGTCTTGCGGGTCCCCAATCCGCGGGTGAGGAAGCGGAACACGCGGGGGAGGCGCGGCTCGTACTCCCCCGCCAGCCGCCCCAGGTCGCGTGACGGGCGCAATACGAGGATGTCCACCACCCGCAGCCCGTGCCGGTGCTCGACGGGGAGGCGCTCCACCAGCCGGTTGGTGCGCTGCAGCCGCACCACGTCCTGGTCGATGAGGTCCAGGAAGACGGCGTTGTACAGCACCCCCAGCACCTGCGCGGGGGGCGGATAGCCGGCCACCTGCGGGCGCCCCGCCTCCTGCCCGTTGCGGTCGTAGCGCGTGGCGATGGTGATGATCCGCGACGCCCCCAGGTGCAGGGCGGGGGAAAGCGGGGCGGTCAGGCGGATGCCACCGTCTCCGAACCACTCATTCCCCACGCGCGTGGCCGGGAAGAGCAGCGGGAGCGCCGTGGAGGCCATCACGTGGTCCACCGTCAGCCGCGTGTGCTCGCCGCGCCGCTGCGGGCGCTCCCACATGGTGATGTCGCGCCCCTGCACCCACGCCACGCTCTGCGAGGTGGTGTAGCTGGTGCCGCACAGCGCCACCGCCCGCAGGTGCCCGCGCGCGAGGTTGTGGTCCACCCCGGGGAGCGTGCCGTCGGGGTTGCGCTCCAGCACCCGCTCCATGAACTCGCGCAGCGGGGCGGTGTCCACCATGCCGCGGAACTGCTCGGGGTGCCCCTGCCCCCCGGCCACCAGCCGGAAGCCGCTGCGCATCACGTTGGCGGCCAGCGACGAGGCGTCCACGCGGAACACCTGCTCCGGCGTGAGCGACAGCCAGTGCTGCACCAGCGCGTCCATCGCCTCGCCGAAGCTCCCGCGGTGGGCCGCCAGGTGGGTGGCGTTCACCGCCCCCGCCGACACTCCCACCAGGATGGGGACGCGCAGGTTGGGGTAGCGGGCCGCGATGCCGCGGAGCACGCCCACCTGGTACGCGCCGCGCGCGCCACCTCCGCCAAGGACCATGCCGAGATCGGAGGTGACGGGGGTCGGGTGGCGAGGGGTCATGCGGAAAGAGGCGAAAGGAAGAGGGTCGTCCCCGATGATACCAGCGGGGCGGTGCCGTCGGATAGCCCGCCGGTCCTGGCCCGGCCTCATGATCGGGACCGCCTTCGACGAGGCGGCGCGGCGCGTGAAGGGCATCCGCCGCCGCCTGTGCAGGTGGACGGACGACCGTGACTGACGACGGGGCGTGACCGCGCGGGCCGAGGCGGACCGCGCGGACGACGCCCCCGTTCAGCCGCGGGGCTCCAGGATGGCGCCGATGCGGTCCACGAGATCCTCCCAGTGCGCCTGCGCGGTCCCGCTGCTGCTCCGCCCCCGGGCCATGGCGTCGCGCCGCAGCGCCCGCAGCTGCGCGCGCGCGAGCGCGGGCAGGTCGCTCACCGGCACGCTGGGGGCGGTGACGAAGGGCGTGAAGCGCGGCGGACCGCCGGCCCCACCCCCGGCGGCGCCTGGCGCGGCCGGGGGCGCCGACGGCGGCGCGAGGAGCGCCTCCAGCCGCTGCACGTAGACGCGCTGCAGCGCGCGGCGACTGGCGTCCGGCGTGCCGGCCGGGAAGAGCGCGCGGCGCAGGTCGGCCATGAACGCGGCCAGCGGGTAGGCATGGGACGCGTCGTATCCTTCGGACTCCGCCAGGCGCCCCAGCCGCGCCGGCGACAGCAGCGACGTGAGAATCCCCGCCTGCCGTTGGGCCACCACGTTCGACGGCCCGATGCGCGAGGTGATCTCGCGCGGGGACAGCCAGGCGGGCGTCTCGAACACCTGCTCCGCCAGGAACCGCAGCGCCGCCTCCTGCCGCGCACGGGGCACCACGCGGTACACCGCCCCCGCCTGCTCGGCGCTCTTGAGGTCCACCTCCACGCCACCCACCACCGTGGCCACGTGCTGCATGTTCCCGAACCAGCGCCCCACCGCCTCCTCGTACACCTCGCGCAGCTCGGTGAAGTCCTCCCCGGGCGCCCGCGTCCAGTCCACGAGGCTGGGGATCATCCGCCGGTAGTTCATCGTGCTGTAGCGCCCCGCCAGCACCGGGTCGTCGCCCAGGTCCTCGGTCTGGTTGCGCGGGTCGCCGGCCGCCACCCCCTGCGAGGCGAACCGGTACGGGAAGGGCCCCGTCTGCTGCGTCAGCCAGCGGTTGAGCGTCGCGCGTTCCGCCTCCGGCGTGGGAGCGTCGATGACGCGGTAGCCCCAGGTGATGGCGAAGTCGTCGAAGGGACCCGTGCGGCGGATGAAGTCGCGCGGCTGCAGCCCGTCCCCGGGCTGCGCCACGTAGTTCTGCCGCGCGTAGTCCATGATGGTGGCGCTCACCCCGTACGTCCGGGTGAACGAGGGCTTGCGCAGCGAATCCACCGGAAAGCTGGCCGAGGCGATCATGTTGTGCTGCAGCCCGAGCGCGTGGCCGATCTCGTGGGTGATCACCTGCCGCATGGTCTCGCCCATGAGCTCATCGGGGATGTCGAGCGAGCGCGCCATGGGGTTCGCGGCGCCCGTCTCCATGATGAGCCAGTTCCGGTACGAGCGCATGTGGTTGTGGTACCACGTGATCTCGCTGTTGAGGATCTCCCCCGAGCGCGGGTCGTGCGTGTGCGGTCCGGTGGCGTTGCGCACCAGGCTGGCCGCCCAGCGCACGATGGAGTAGCGCGCGTCGTCCAGGTCGAAGTCGGGGTCCTCCGCCTTCGTCGGCGCCTCCTTCGCCAGGATGGCGTTCCGGAAGCCGGCCTTCTCGAAGACGCGCTGCCAGTTCTCCACCCCCTCCTTCACGTAGCGCTTCCAGCGCGCGGGGGTCGCGGGGTCCAGGTAGTACACGATCGGCTTCACCGGCTCCACCAGCTCGCCGCGCGCATACGCGGCCGGATCCTTCGGCTCCAGGCGCCACCGCGTGATGAACTCCTGGCGCTCGGCCTTCTGCACGTCCAGGCCGTAGTTCACGCGGTCCACCGAGAAGTAGCCCACGCGCGGGTCGGCGTGGCGCGGCCGCATGGGCACCTTGGGAAGCAGCACGATCGACTGCCGCGTCTCCATCGTCACCGTGGCCGCGTCGGGGTCGCTGGGGGGCGTGGCGGCGTCGAAGGTCTGGACCTGGCGCACCTCGAGGTTGAGCGGGAAGCTGCGCATGCCGGCGATGTAGCTGCGCGCCGCATCGTAGCGGCGGACCCCGTACTGGCGGCGGCCGGCGGCGTCGAGCCCCGAGGTGGCGGGGTTGTCGGCGGCGAAGAACTCCGTCACGTCGATCACCGCCGAGGCGCTGTCGCGCCCGTACGCCGCCACGGGAAAGGCGCCGATGATGGCCGGATAGTTGTTCTGCGCCACGCTGCGGGCGATGGGGAGAGAGTCGTCGGCCACCATGCCGGTATTGATGCTCTTGAGCAGCACCCGATCCCCCACGCGGTCCCACCGCACCAGCCGCTCGGTGAGTGAGCTGCCGGCGCTCTGGAAGCCGCCGGAGCCGCCGGGCACCCCGGACACCCGCGTCACCATGAGGAAGTCGCGCCCCCGCAGCGAATCGGGCACCTCGAAGTACCACCGCTCGTCCACCTTGTGCACCGTGATCCCGCCCCGCTCCGTCTGCGCGCGCGGCGTGATGACCTGGGCGTAGGGACGCGGGCCGCGGGAGGCGGCCGCCCCTCCGGCAGGAGGCTGCGCGACGGCCGGGGCGGCGGCGGCAGCCGGCGGTTGCTGCGCCGCGATCGCGGTGGCGGAGACCAGCAGGGCGGCGAGCAGCCGCGCGGGAACGATCACGGTCGGCGAGGACATGGGGCGTCTCAGGGTGAGGGACGCCCCAACCTACGGTTCAGGGCACCGATCCGCTGCCATCCGGGATGGCTAGCTTCCGGCGCATGCACGGACCCGTCTCTGCCTCCCCAGCCACGCGCGCCGGTGCGCGCCGGCGCCGCGCCCTGCCGAGGACGCCCCTGGGTATGCTGGCCGCGGTGGCGATGACGATGGCGCTGGCACCAGCAGTGGCTCCCGCCCTGCCGGCACAGGACGCAGAGGGGTCCATCCTGGGGCTTGTGCGAGACCAGCGGGGTGCGCCCATCGCGGAGGCCGTGGTGACGGTGCGACACGCCGAAACGGGGCTGCAGCTGCAGCGGCCCACCACGGCCGCCGGCCGCTTCGCCTTCCTTCAGCTGCCGCTGGGTGGTCCCTACACCGTGCGGGTGCGGCGGTTGGGATACCACCCTCAGGAGCTCCCCCCCGTGATCTTGGCCATGGGGGACCGGCGGGACCTGCTGGTGGTGCTGATGGCCGCTCCCGCCACACTCCCGCCAGTGGCCGTGACCGGTGACCGCGCGCCAAGGCGGGACGACCGCGTGGGGGGGAGCACCCGGATTTCCGGCGAGCAGCTGCAGGTGCTTCCCAATGCGGACCGGGACTTCACCGACCTGGCCGCGCTGGCGCCGCTGGCCGGGCCGCAACTCTCGCTGGGGGGCGCGCGCTACACGGGCACCGGCATTCGGCTGGACGGCGTCCAGGCGCGCAACCAGCTGCGGGGGGGGGAGCCTCAGGGCGGTCCCTTTGGGGTGTCGCTGGAGGCGGTGCGCGAGTTGGAGGTGAACACGCATGTGTACGACGTGGGGCAGGGACGGCAGGGAGGGGGCGAGATCGCCGCGGCCACGCGCTTCGGCACCAACCGGTGGCAGGGCACAGCCTTCACCGGCTACCGCTCGGAGCAGCTGGGCGCGCCCCGCGATTTCCAGGGGCGGGCGCGCAGCCTCCGTCCGTTTTCCACGGGGCAGTTGGGGGGGGCCTTGGGTGGGCCACTGGTGCGAGACCGGCTCCACCTGTTCCTGGCGTACGAGCGACAGGAGGGGAGCGAGCCGCTTCTGGCCGGGGTGCTGGATACCCCGGCCGCCGAGGTGGCGGCGGGGATCGCGCGCGACTCGCTGCAACGCCTGCTGGGGGTACTGGCGGCGGCCTACGGCACCTCCACCCCCGCCACGCAGGTGGGGCGGATTGCCCGGCGCTCCGCGGCCGCGTCGGCGTTTGGCCGTGCGGACTGGGCGCCAGACGATCGTCATCGGCTCACCATCCGGCACGCCTGGAGCCGGTGGGACGCGCCGCTCACCGGGGGGGTGGACCAGCCGCTCGCGCTGCGCGAGTCCCGCTCCGGCGTGGCCTCCGAGGAGCACCAGGCGCTGGCCACCCTGCGGTCGGCCGTGGGGCGCACGGCGCAGCACGAGCTGCGGTTGGCGGCCGGGGTGTCCCGTCGCACGCTGGTCCCCGAAACCCCCGGGGTGCCACGAGGCTTCGTGCAAGTGCGCTCGGCGCTCCCCGACGGCAGCACGGGAAACACCACCGTGCAGTTCGGCGGCAACCGCCTGGCACCCGACGACAGCCGCGAAGTGCAGCTGCAGGTGGTCAACCAGCTGGTGGTGCCGAGCGGGCGCTGGCTGCTGACGCTGGGCACCGAGCAGAGCCTCACGCACCTCGCCACGCGCATCGCCGAGGCGCAGGCGGGGCTGTTCGTGTTTCCGTCCATCGCGGCGCTGGAGGCGCGGCAGCCCAGCCGCTTCACGCGCACCGTGCCGATGGGCGGCGAGCCCCCCGCCACGCGGCAGGGCGTGCTCGACTTGGCGGCCTTTGCCCAGGGGGCGTGGCGTCGCGACAGCCGGCTCGCAGTCACCGTTGGCATGCGGTGGGACGCCAGCGCCTTCCTGGCGCGGGCGGCCCGCAATCCGCTGGTGGAGCGCGCGCTGGGGGTCCGCACGGATCGGCGCGCCGCCGATTGGCGCATGCTGCAGCCGCGCGCGCAGCTGGTGTGGACGCCGGGGGACGCGGGGCGCGACGTGTTCCGTGTCGGCGGCGGGCGCTTCGCCGCGCCGCTGGTGGGCTACCTGCAGCACAACCAACTGCTCAACACGGGGCTCTCGCTGGCGGACGTCGACCTCCGTGGCGCCGCGGTGCCGACGCCCGACTTTGCCGCCTACCGCGCCACCGCGGCGGCGGTCCCCGGCCTGTCGGTCGCCGCCACGCTCCCGCCCCCCTATGTGAACGTAATGGGCGCGCTGCGGCTCCCCGCCACCTGGAAGGGAAGCGCCAGCTGGCAGCGCCGCCTGACATCGTGGGTCACGGTGACGGGCTCCGTTCTGGCGGCGCGCACCACGGGCAACTATGCCTACCTGGATCGCAACCTGCGCGCCACCCCGGCTTTCACGATGGCGGCCGAGGGCGGCCGCGGCGTGTATGTGCCGGCGGCGTCCATTCCCCCCGCCACCGGACTGGCCAGCGTCCGTGATGCGGCGGCGTCGCCATTGCTGGGACGCGTGCTGTCGCTGGAGTCGGCCGGGCGCGGCACTCAGCAGTCGGCCGTGGTGGAGGTGGAAGCCACCCCCGCACGGGGCGTGCGGGTGCAGGGTTCGTACGCATGGACGCGCGCGCGCGACAACAGCACCTTCGGCTGCTGCCTGGCGCGCACGGCACCCGCCTTCACGCCGGTGGCCGGCGACCCACGTGATCTGGGCGCCACCTGGGCATCCAGCGACCTGGAGCTCCGGCATCGGGGGGTGGCGTCGGTGGTGGCCGCGCTTCCCGGTGGGGTGACGCTGGGGGGCCGATATGTGGGCGTCAGCGGGCGCCCCTTCTCGCTGGTGGTGGACGGCGACGTCAATGGCGACGAGGGCACGGGGAACGACCTCGCGTTCATCTTCGATCCCGGGGATCCCGGCACGGACCTCGCGGTGGCGGCGTCCATGCGCCGCCTGCTGGCCAACCCCGACAACGTCGCCGGGCGCTATCTCCGCGCATCGCTGGGACGGATGAGCGCACGGAACGCCGTCCGCACGCGGGGCAGCCATCGCGTGGACCTGCGGGCCGCGCGCCCGTTCCCGGTGGGTCATGGCAGGCAGGTGGAGCTGGCGCTGGACCTGTTCAACGCCCTCAACCTCCTCAATCCCCGCTGGGGCAGCGTGGACCAGCTCCCGCTGGGGATTTCGGCGCAGAACCCGGTGGTCAACCGGGTGCCACTGCTGCGCATCACCGGCTTCGACCCCGTGGCGCTGCGCTACCGCTACGCCGTGAACGAGCAGGCCGGGGTGCTGCCGCGCGGCGGAGACCCGTGGCTAATGCAACTGACCGCGCGGGTGCGCTGGTAGGGGAATACACCGGGCTCGGGAGCCCCCCCGCGCGCTACCGCGTCAGCACCCGATAGCCGTGCGGCGGCAGCGTCAGCGCCCCCTCCGCCCCCAGCGTCTCCGTTGCCCCCGTGAACGCGTCACGGTACGCCCCCGGCGCCGCCAGCCCGGTGTAGCGCACCGTCGCCGGCTTGGCCCCCAGGTTCACCGCCACCAGCGCCACGCTGGTCCCCTCGGTGCGCGTGAAGACGTACGCCGAGGCCGGCGCGCTCCCCCCCAGCCTGGCCATGTCGCCGCCGTCGGTGCCGTTCCACAGCGCCGGCGTGGCCGCCTTGAGCGCCAGCAGCGTGCGGTAGAACGGCGCCGCCGACTGGTCGCCCCACGACACCGTGTCCTTCTCGAAGAAGCGCAGCCGCTTGGCCAGCCCCGCCTCCTGCCCCGTGTACACCAGTGGCAGCGACCCCGGCAGCGTGGCCGCCAGCACGAACAGCGCGCGGTGGTTGGCGCCCATCCGCTCGAACTCCGTCCCCTGCCAGCTGTTCTCGTCGTGGTTGCTGGTGAACATCATCCGCATCGCGTTGGCGGGGTACGTGCGCGCGTCCTTCGCCAGCAGCGTGTCCAGCGACGGGAACGAGTCCTTCCCCTGCGCCAGCTGGTTCATCAGGTGGTGCAGCGCCCACCCGTACGTGGCGTCAAACGCCGCGTGGTACTCCGGCCCCTCGGCTTCCGCCAGCAGGAACAGGTCGGCGCGCTCGCGCAGCAGCGCCGCGCGCGCGGCGCGCCAGAAGTCCATCCCCACCCCCCACGCCACGTCGCAGCGGAAGCCGTCCACCCCCATCTCGCGCACCCACCACGCCATGTCGGCGATCATCGCCGCGCGCATGTCCGGGTTGCCGTAGTTGAGGTCGGCCACGTCGGTCCAGTCGGTCTCGGTGCCGTCGGCGTTGCGCGGGTTGGACACCGTCCCGTCGGCGCGGCGCGTGTACCAGTCGGGGTGCGCGGCAATCCACGCGTGGTCGCGCGACGTGTGGTTGGCCACCCAGTCCAGGATCACCTTGAGCCCCAGCGCGTGCGCCGAGTCGATGACCGCCTTGAGGTCGGCGGGGGTGCCGAACTCCGGGTTGGTGGCGCGGTAGTCCTTGATGGAGTAGTACGACCCCAGTGTCCCCTTGCGCCCCTCCACCCCGATCGGCTGCACCGGCATCAGCCACAGGATGTCCACCCCCAGCGAGTCCAGCCGCGCCAGGTGGGGGAGCAGCGCCGTGAAGGTCCCCTCGGGGGTGAACTGCCGGATGTTCACCTCGTAGAGGGCCGCGTCGCGCGCCCAGGCGGGGTGCGCGGCCAGCGGCACCGGAGGCGTGCTGTCGGCCACCGCCACGGCGGACGCCTCGGCGGCAGAGTCGGCGCGGGGCGTGCACGCGACCGCGAGGGCGGACGCGACACCGGCGGCGAGCACTTGGGCGAGGGAGCGGAAGGAAGGCATCAGCCAAGAGGGGAGAAGGGGCGGTCGAATGACGACGACAGCGCGAATGCGGGAAGTATGCGTCAGGGGAGGGAAAACACCACCAGCCGCGCACCGCTGCCGGTGCCCGTGGCCAGGGCCACGCGCTGCACGCCGTCGGTGCCGCGCCACGTCATGGGGTTGGCGTAGCCGATCCCCTCCAGCGGATGCTCCCACAGCACCGTGCCCGTGCGCGTGTCGATGGCGTACAGCGTGCGCCCGCCCCCGGCCACGAACACCAGGCCACCCGCCGTAACCAGCGCGCCCGGCGAGCCCGCCACCCCCAGCCGCTCGGGGAGCACCACGTCCTTCAGCGCCGGATGCCCGCGCACCTCGGGGGTGTCCCCCAGCGGCACCTGCCAGCGGATGGTGCCGGTGGTCATGTCCACCGCGGTGAGCGTGCCGTACGGCGGCGCGTTGATGGGGAGCCGCCCCCCCTCGCGCACCGCCCCCTCCGCGTTGTCGCGCTGCGACACCCCCAGCGTGGAGTTGGGGAGGTCCACCATGTACGGCGCGTCCACCGTGTCACTGGCGGCATCGCGCTTTTGCAGCCGGAACAGCGCCGGCGAGTTCGTGGCCTTCACGAACAGCCACCCCGTGGCCGGGTCCACCGCCGCGCCTCCCCACCCGGCGCCACCGATCACGCCGGGCATCGCCACCGTCCCCTGCAGCGACGGCGGCGTGTACAGCGGCCCCAGGCGGTACGGCGCGATCTCCTGCAGCGCCGCCTGCCGCAGCGCCGGCGTGAACGCCAGCACGTCGTTGGCGGTGAACCCCTGCGTGCTGAAGGGCGCCGGCCGCGTGGGGAAGGGCTGCGTGGCGGACGCGCGCTCCCCCGGCACGTCGCTGGCGGGCACCGGACGCTCCTCGATGGGCCACAGCGGGCGCCCCGTGGTGCGCTCGAAGGCGAAGAGGAACCCCTGCTTGGTGGGCGCCACCACGATGTCCGTGCGCCGGCCCCCCTGCGTCACCGTCATCAGGTTGGGGGGCGCGGGGAGGTCGTAGTCCCACAGCCCATGGTGCGCCACCTGGAAGTGCCACACGCGCGTCCCCGTGCGCGCGTCCAGGCACACCAGCGACTCGCCAAACAGGTTGTTCCCCGGCCGCGTGCCGCCGTACCAGTCGTTGCTGGGGGTCCCCACCGGCAGGTACACCAGCCCGCGCGCGCTGTCCACGGTGAACGGCGCCCACACATTGGTGTGTCCCGTGGTGCGCGCCGACGAATCGCCCCACGTCTCGGCGCCCACCTGCCCCGGTTCCGGCACGGTGGCAAAGCGCCACACGCGACGCCCCGTGCGCACGTCAAACGCCTGCACGTCGCCCGGCGGGTCGCCGCGGTACACCAGCCGGTCCCCCACGCCGTTCCCCAGGATCACCAGGTTCCCCCACACCACCGGCGGCGACGTGTTGGTGTAGTGTTCCTTGCGCACGGGGCGCGACAGCCCGGCGGTGAGGTCGATCTCGCCGTTGGTGCCGAAGCCGGGGATGGGGCGCCCCGTGGCCGCGTCCAACGCGAACAGCCGCCACCGCGAGTTGATGAACACGCGCCGCGAGCGGCCGTCGGTCCACGTGGCCACGCCGCGGTGCACGAAGCCGGTGCCGTTGCTGGGCTGCCCCAGCCCCTGCCACGGCTTGGGGTCGAACGACCACAGCGCGCGTCCGGTGCGCCCGTCCAGCGCCACGACGCGGTTGTACGACGTGGGAAACAGCAGCGTGTCGCCGAAGGCCAGCGGCGTGGCCTGGAAGTGCCCGGGGCGCGCGGGGCGCTGCCCCGGGCCGGCGGGGATGGGCGCCTCCTTCGCCTCCCAGGTGTACGCCACGCGCAGCGACGGCACCGTGGCGCGGTTGATGTCGCGCAGCGGACTGTGCTTCAGGCCGCCGGCGTCGCCGCCGTAGTGCGCCCACCCCACCGCCGCACCGCGCCCGGCGTCGCGGCGCGGGGGCGCCACCACGGGCGTGCCCCCCTGCAGCACGAAGCGCACGCGCTGCAGCGCCGAGGGATCGGCCAGGGGATCCCCCTCCACCGCCACGAGGTCGGCCAGCATCCCGGGGGCCACCGTCCCCACGCTGTCCGAAAGCCCCAGCGAGGCGGCGGCCAGCGACGTGGCGCCGACCAGGGCGTCCATCGGCGCCTGCCCGCCGTCACGCATGCGCGCGAGGAGCTCGCGCGCGTTCTGCCCATGCGCCCCCGCCACGGCGTCGGTCCCCATCACCACCTTGAGCCCGGGGGTGGCCATGGCCGCCTTGTAGAGCGCCTGGTTGGCGGGGATCACCGCCTCCATGAAGCGGAACCCCTCCTCGGTGTAGTTGCCGATCCCCAGGAAGCGGGCCCGCTGCTCCAGGTAGTTCTGGATCACCAGCCCGATGTTGGGCTCGAAGTACGTGCCGCGCTCCGCCATCAGCCGCAGCTCCGCGGCCGTCACCTGCGTGCCATGCGTCACCGCGGTGCACCCCGCCAGCGCGGCGTCGCGCACCGCGCTGGCCGCGTGCGCATGCACCCAGCTGCGGCGCCCCTGCCGGCGCGCCTCGTCGCACGCCGCGGTGATCTGCGCCGACGACATCGTCTGTCCGCCCCCGTCGCGGATGCTCTTCGACGCGAACAGCTTCACCACGTCGGCGCCGCGCCGCACGGTGGCGCGCACCCAGCCGCGGATGGAATCCGGCGACAGCGTCGCGTCGGTGAGCTGCGCCACCGCCGTGAGCAGCCGCGGCCCCTCGGCGCGCCCCGCGCGGATCTCCTCGCGGAGCGTCAGGTCGAGGGGCGCCCCCAGGCTTTGCACCGTGGTGAACCCCGCGCGGAGCGTGCGCTGCGCGTTCTCCGCCGCGGCGCGCAGCCGCTGCGCCGGCGTCTCGCCGCGCGTGTCGGCGCGGCCGTCGGGGCCGAAGTGCCCGTCCATGTGCACGTGCGTGTCGATGAGCCCGGGCATCAGCGTGTGGCCGGTCAGGTCCCACGCCACCGGCGTGCCGGCGCGATAGGGGGCCACCGCCACGATGCGCCGCCCGCGCACGGTCACCAGCACGTCGCGCTGCAGGCCGCCGCGTCCGTCCAGCAGCGCGCCCGCGCGGATGCGCAGCGCGGGATCTTGCGCCGGCTGTTGCGCGGGGGGCGGCGCGGGGGGGAGCGCCCCGGGGCCGGACGGGGCCGCGACGGCGGCAGCCACCAGCGCGCCGCCGAGGGCCAGCGACAGGGATGGAGCGACGGACATGGGCGCGACCTCGGGGGCGGAGGGACAACCGGGGGGGCTGCGGGCGCTTTCGCGGGTCGGCATGAATGTACCGGCCGGGGCGGCGCGTGACGTCCCTTGCTCGTCCTGTTTATTGTATATACATTAAATCTGTGCGTGTATCCTACGACCCTGCCAAGCGCGAGTGGACGCTGACCCACCGCGGGCTGGACTTCGAGGACGCCACTCTGGTCTTTGATGGGCTAACGGCCGAGGTCGAAGACCGGAGACGGGATTACGGAGAGACGAGGATTATCTGTTTCGGCGTGCTTGAGGGCCGGTTGGTGGTCATCGGGTACACACCACGTGGCACCATGCGCCACATCTTCAGCATGAGAAAGGCCAACGACCGTGAGCAAGCTCGTTTCGCGCCGTACTTCGGCCTCTGATCTCAAGCGCGTGGACGCGCATGTGATCACGCCCGAGGAGTACGAGGACCTGCCGGAGATGACGGACGAGATGTTTGCCCGGACGGTCTTCAAGAAGGCGGGTCGGCCCAAGTCCCCGAATCCGCGGCAGATGATTAGCCTGCGCCTCCCGCCGGAGGTCATCGCCCGCTGGAAGGCCACTGGGCCGGGTTGGCAAACGCGAATGGCCGAACGTCTGGCACAAGCACCGCTTCCTCGGCCGCGCAAGGAGGGCTAGCCAGTCCGTCGCTGGGGCCCCTCGGCTCCATTGGCGGTCACCAGCGCGACGCGTCCCGCCACGGGTCCTCCGTGCGCGATCGTCCCGCTGGGCCTGCTCCAAGCGCTCCAACACCGCCCCAGGCACCGCCGGGAGTGCCGCCAGCGCCTGCAGCAGGGCGCCCGCCGTGCGGGGAGGCTCCGGCCAGACCGCCCGCTTGATCACCATGGAAAACGACTCACCCCGGTCCTGCCGGGCTCGGCGCAGCCGTTCGTACGCTTCCAGATCGATGGAGATCGTCTTGGATGCCCTGCATGGATACATGCAATGGGTAAACGCATCCAGCGGTTTCCACGTCCCGGAGGTGTGAGACCTCAGGGGCGCCTACCCCAAGTCCCGCGGATACAGCTGCGGCCGGCCGGCCAGCTCGAGGGGCGCGAAATCGCGCAGGTCCAGCGTGGCGATGGCGTCGGCCTTGAGCCGCTCGGCCGTGACCGCCACGACGGCATCCACCAGGCCAAGGGCGAGCCCGTCGTAGCGTCGGCACAGCGCCGCCGCGCGCTGCAGGTCGGGCGCCGATCCCCACTCCACCGCGAAGGCCCCCGCAGCCACGTCGGCGCGAAACGCCCGCGCCGCCAACGCCCCGACACGATGCGTCAGCAGGTAGTCCACCTCCGGCAGGATGGCCCACGGCAGGACCCACGCGGCAGGGTCGCGCTCGTACAGCGCGCGGAGGCGCGCATGGTGCCGGTCATCCGCATCCACCAGCGCAATGATGGCCCCGGTGTCCGCCACGATCACGGCGTGGCGTCTCCAAAGCCGTCCAGCAGCTCCTCCGCGCGCTCGGCCACATCACCCGCCCCGCTCCGCCCCAGCCCCAGGCTGGACGGCTGCGGCGGCGCCGAACGGCCGCGCGCGTACACCGCGACCGCCTCGCGCACCAACTCCGCCGTCGGGCGCCCCTCCGCTTCGGCCAGTCGCTTGAGCCGACGGTAGTCCTCGGCGTCCAGATAGACCGTGGTCTTGATGGAATCTGTCATATGGTAACCATATGCCATATATGGCAGCCCCGCAAGGTGTCCGACGGGCGGCCCTCAGAGCGCCGCAGCCCCGCCGAATCCGGCGACGCACCGCC
>JAGWYS010000286.1 GCA_018969225.1 Gemmatimonadota bacterium
GTGACCGGGGCGGGGAAGGAGGTCCCCGTGGTGGACATCGCCGAGGTGGTGGCGGGGCGGCTGGCGGGGGCGCCGGTCGCGTAGCGCAGCGTTGCGTGGGGCAGGGCCGGTGCCCGGTGCGCCGGCCCGCCGCCGTGCGGGGCCTGTATCGTGGTGCCGCGCGGCTACGGCGCCGTCAGCCCGTGCGGCTTCCCCTGCGCGCTCCAGCGCACCCCCAGGCTGATCACGCGCCCCTCCAGCAATCCCCACGGCGCGGTGGTCCAGCGCCCGTCCAGCGCCCGGCTGGGGAGCACGACGGGGGCAATGCGCGACTGCCGTGCATCGGTGAGGTTCTCCATGCTGCAGAACAGCCGCACCGGGCCCACCTGCTGTGCGACCAGCACCCCCACCACCGTGTAGGGCTTCCCCGACGCCCGGTACGGGTCGCCGGCGGTGGGCTGCGGGCCGGTGTAGAACGCCTCCACGGCGATCCAGCTCCCGGTCTCCTCGCTTTCAAACGTGAGATCGATCCCCCCCGCGTGACGCGGCATGTAGGGGGCGGGCGACGCCGCACCGCTTCCCGTGGCCGGTTCCCGCGCGTCGGTGTAGCTGTAGATGACGGTGCCGTAGAAATCGCGGAGGCTCGTCTCCAAGAACAGCTCTGCGCCGCGGGTGCGCACCGGGGCTAGGGCATTGGCCACTTGCAGCGTTCCTGCCGCCGCGCCCACCCCCGGGGTGGCGGTGACGGCGTCGCGGATGCGGGAGGTGAAGGCGGTGGCAATGAGTTGGAACGGGCCGCGACTGCCGGTCAGGTCGGCGGACGCGTAGTCGGCACGCTCCGGGCGAATGGCGCCGAAGTTGCGCACCCGTCGCACCCCCACGGCCTGGGTCTCCTCCACATACGGCGTGGGAGCGCTCTGTCCCCCGGCCCACGCCACCCGTGCCGTGAGGCCGGGGGTCAGCAGGTAGCGCGCCGACAGGCGGGGGCTCACGAGGGTGCCGAATCGGGAATGCTGGTCCACGCGCGCGCTGCCGGTGAGGGCGAGGGCTGGGGCGAGGGTCCAGACGTCCTGGGCGAACGCTGAGGCGGTGGTCCAGTGGTAGTTGAGGGCGGGTTGCTGGCGCACCTGGTTGCGATCCGCCTGCGCAGAAACTCCCACCAGCGCGTCATGGGCGCCTTGCTGGCGCGATAGTGAGAGTTCGCCAAACCCGGTGGACCGCCGCAGCGATTCCGGGTCCTCGCCGAACTGCCGGTCCTGCTGGTCGCGGTTGGCCGCCCCCCGCAGCTGCAGCAGCATCCGCTCCCCGAGCATCCGATGTCCCATCACCCCCACGTCGGCGCGCCGCGTGTCCACCTGCTCCGCGTACGCGAGGCCGTCGGGCGCCAGCCGCCCCGGCAGGAACCCGCCGCGCCGCGTCTCGCGCGTGCCCCCGGCGGTCACCAGCAGCGACCCCCCGTGCGCCCCCTCCAGGAAAAGCCGAGGCCGCGCCTCCACGCGTTCGAAGCCCGGCATGTCCGCCCAGCCGTCGGCATTGAGGTCCTGCCGCGACTGCCCGTGGGCCCCGGCCAGCAGCGTCAGCCCCACCGCCGGCGAGAAGCGCTGCGAGTACCACCCGTAGGCGTTGGTCCCGCCGCGTGACGATTGCTGCACCAGCAGGTCGCGCTCATGCCCGGGCCGCTTGGAGACCAGGTTGATGACGCCGCCCAGCGCCGCCGGACCGTACAGCGCCGTGGCCGGGCCCTTGATCACCTCCACCTGACGCAGGTCGGCCGGGGGGAGCTGCAGGAGGTCCAGCCCGCTCCCGCCGCCGCCGTACACCGGCAGCCCGTCGTTGAGCATCAGCGTGTAGCGCGGCCGCAGCCCCTGCAGCCGCACCCCGGCCGCACCGCTCCCGGCGGCGGTGCGTTGCACGCGCACGCCCCCCATCTCGCTCAGGAACCCGGTCGCGTCCGCGGGGCGCATCTCCATCTTCTCGGCGACATCCTCCCCCGCCAGCACCTCCACGCGCGTGGGGGCGTCCTCGATGCGCGAGGCACCGCGCGCCGTGGTGACCACCACGCTGGTGAGCGACTCGGCCGTCTCCGCCATCGTCACGGTCACGGCGGTGTCACGCCCGGCGCGCAGCGCCACCGTGAGCGACTCCGGATGGAACCCCAGTCTGGTGACCACCACCGTGGCGGTGCCGGCCGGAAGCCGCAGCAGCGCCACCCCCACCGCGTTGCTGAGCGCCGCCACGCTCCCCGCGCGCACCCGCGCGTCCTCCAGCGGTCCCCCCTGCGCCTCAACGCGCACGGTGAGCGTGACGGCGGGGGGCGGCCCCACCGGGGGCTGCGGCGCGCCTTGCGCCCGCGCCTCGGTGGTCAGGACCAGCGCGCCCAACACGGCGCTTTCGCGCACGGCGCGCGTCACCGACCGAGACGTCACGCAGACCCGCAGCACCGGCATACCCATGGTTCTCCCCGGATGAATGCCACATGGAAGGCAGGCGGTGGCGGCGCCCCCTTCAGCACAACGGCCGCAGGTCCTGTGACGTTGTCCGTCGAATGGCGGTACCCGATGCATGGCGCTGTCCTTGAACTTCATTGATATGTACGTATAATACGTACATGCCAAACAAAACCATCAGTCTCCCCGATGACGTCGTCCCCATCATCGAGCGTCTGGAGATCCCCTTCTCTCGCTGGGTGGCCGAGCAGCTGCGCCGGCATGCCGCGCACGACACGCCGTCGTTCGCCGAGCAGCTGCTGCTGGACGCGGCGCTGGCCGCCAACGAGCGCCCCACGCAGACGGATGCCCTCGCCGTCGGCGCCCGCATGGAGCGCTCGGCCCCGTGGTAGCTCCGACGATCCTCCGCGGGGGCGTGCACTGGGTGGAACTCGACAAACGCCGCCCGTGCGTGGTCGTGTCGTCGCCTGAGGTGCTCCGCGTGCCGGTCTGGCAAACCCACGTGGTGCCACTCACCTCTGTCCTCCAGCGGGCCGGGCTTGCCGGCAACGTGCTCCTGCCGGCGGCGGTCACCGGCCTGCCGCAGGACTCGGTGGCGGTGCCGCTGGGGCTGGAGCTGGTGGACCGCGCGTGGTTGGGGGAACCGGTGGGGTGGCTCCCCGACCCGCTCATCAACGCCATCGACGACGGCCTCCGCGCGGTCCTTGGGGTGTAGCGCCGTCGCGCCTGCGCGATGGGCGCGATCGGGCCGCCGATCAGCGGATGCCTTGGACCAGGCTCCCCTCCGCCCACCCGATCTCCAGCAGCTCAATTCGCTGCCGGATCGTCCCCTCCTCGTACGGCACGGTCCGGGTGCCCCGCAGCACCAGCCCCGCCTCCGGCAGCTGCGCCCGGAACTCGGGCTGCGCCAGCCGCCCCGGGTCGGCCACCCA
>JAGWYS010000043.1 GCA_018969225.1 Gemmatimonadota bacterium
GCCGGGGTCGAGCGCCACGGCGCAGCTGCTGATCCCCGTGCCGGCGGGGGGCGACGGCGCGGGGTTGGCGACGCGGCTGCGCGGCGCGCTCCCCGACCTGGCGGCCGGCGCGCTGGCGCTGGAGGTGGCGGGGCAGTCGGAGTTCGGGGCGCTGCTGGGGCGCGCCGGGCGGGCGGTGCGGGTGGAGCTGTCGGCGACCACTTCCGACGCGGCGCGCCCGTGGGCCGACCGTGTGCGCGCCGCGCTGCGCGCGCTTCCCGGGCTGGCCGACGTGCGCGAGCCCCACGCCGCCGACCAGCCGGTGGTGGAGGTGGCGCTGGAGCGCGCCCGCCTGGCCGAGCGCGGCATCCCGCCGGCGCAGGTGGCCGCCGCGCTGGCTGGCGCGCTGGGGGGGGTCGCGGCCAGCGACCTGCGCGAGACCGACCGGCGCACCCCCATCCGGGTGCGCCACGCCCCCGAGGCCGACGAGCGGCTGGAGGTCGCGCTGGCCACGCTGGTGCGTGGCGTCCCGGTGCGCGAGCTGGTGCGCGTCACCGAGGGGCGCGCCCCGCTGGAGGTGGTGCGGGTGGGGCAGCGGCCGGTGACGGTGGTGGAGGGGATCGTGGAATCGGGGGGGACGGCGCGTGCCACCGAGGCGGTGCGGGCCGCGGTGGCCGCGCTGTCGCTGCCGCCGGGGGTCACGGCAACGGTGGCCGGCGCCGACGCCGAGCGCGCCCGCACCAGCGACGAGCTGGCGCTGGTGGCCGTGCTGGCGGCGGCGCTGGTGTTCCTGGTGCTGGCCGGTGAGTTCGCCTCGTTCACGGTGCCGCTGGTGGTGATGCTCACCGTGCCGCTGGCCGGCGCCGGCGCGGTGCTGTGCCTGTGGCTCACGGGGCAGTCGCTCAACGCGGTGTCGCTCATCGGCATCGTGGTCATGATCGGCATGGCCGACAACGAGGCGGTGGTCAAGCTGGATGCCATCCGCGCCTTTCGCGCGGCCGGGCACTCCGTGGACGAGGCCGTGCGGCTGGGGGGCGCCCAGCGGCTGCGGGCCGTGGCCATGACCTCCATCACCACGATCACCGGGGTGCTGCCGCTGGTGTTCGGGTGGGGGAGCGGCGGCGCGCTGTACCAGCCGCTCGCGGCGGCGATCATCGGCGGCAGCGTGTCGGCGCTGCTGGTGACCTTCTTCCTCCTCCCCACGGCGTACGCGGTGCTGGAGCGCCGGACGGAGTTGCGGGCGGAGCGGCGGGCCCGGCGTCACGCCGCGGAATGACCGCCCCATGATCGCGTGGATGGTGCGGCGCCCGGCGGCGGCGTGGGCGTCGGCGATGGCGGTGCTGCTGGGGGGCGTGGTGGCCTTTGGCCGCCTGTCGCTGGCCACCCGCACCACGGTGGAACTCCCCCGGTTGCAGGTGACCGCCAGCTGGCCCGGGGCCGCCCCCGAGGCGATCGAGGCGGCGGTGACCAGCCCCATCGAGGCCGCGGTGCAGGGCGTGCGCGGCGTGCGGCGCGTCTCCAGCACCTCGTCCGACGACCAGGCGTCGCTCACGGTGGAGTTGGAGGCGCGCGCCGATGTGCAGCTGGCGCGGCTGGCCATCCTCGAACGGCTGGAGCTGCTGCGGGGCGAGCTGCCGCCGGGGGTGGTCCCGCCCCGCGTCTCCAACTACGTCCCGGAGGGGCTGGAGGAGGCGCCGCTGCTGGCGCTGCTGCTCACCGGGCCGTACACCAGCGGCGCGCTGCAGCAGCTGCTGGAGGAGCGGGTGAGCCCGCGCCTCTCGGCCATTCCGGGGGTGGCGGGGGTGGCGGTGCGCGGCGGCACCGCGCGCGGCATCGCGGTGTCGTACGATCCGGCGCGGCTGCGCGCGCTGGGGATCGCGCCGCAGCGGCTCACCGAGGCGCTGGCGGCGGCGCGGCTGGTGCAGGCGCTGGGGGTGCAGCCGCAGGGCGCGCGCGAGCGCCGCGTGGTGCTGCGCGACGCCCCGGCCACCATGGCCGCGCTGGAGACGCTGCCGGTGCGCGGCCCCGCGGGGCGCGTCTTCCCGCTGGGGGCGCTGGCCGCCGTGCGCGGCGAGGAGGACGCACGGGGGCGCTTCTTCCGCGTGGACGGCCGCCCCGCGGTGGTGGTGGAGGTCACGCGCCACCCGGGCGCCGACGCCATCCGCACGGCGGCGGCGGTGCGCGCGGCGCTCCCCGGGCTGGCCGCGCAGCTCCCTCCCGCCGCCGCGCTGCGCGTGATCACCGACGACAGCGAGGGGCTGCAACGGGAGCTGGGCACGCTGGCCCGCCGCGGGGCGGTGGCGGGGGGCGCCGTGCTGCTGGTGCTCGTGGTGGCGTTGCGCCGGTGGCGCGCGGTGGCGCTGGTGATGGGCACCACGGCGGTGGCGGTGGCGGGGACGGCGCTATCGCTGTACCTGCTGGACATCCCCGCCAACCTGCTCACGCTGGCGGGGCTGGGGATGGGGATCGGCATCCTGGTGCAGAATGCGCTGGTGGTGGTGCACGGGGTGGCGGCGCCCGGCGAAGGCGCGGCGACCGGGCCTCCGGACGACGGGGCGGTGCGGGCCGCGGCGGCCCGGCGCCTGGTGCCGGCGGTGCTGGGGGGGACGCTCACCACCGGCGTGGTGTTGCTCCCCTTCCTGTACCTGCAGGGGAACGCGCGCGCCGCGTTCATCCCCTTTGCCGCCGCCTTTGCGCTGGCGCTGGCGTGGAGCGTGGTCACCGCGCTGCTGCTGGTCCCCGCCCTGGGGGCCGGGGTGGCCGGCCGCGCGCCGCGATGGCCGCGATGGCGGCACGCCTACGGGCGCGTGGTGGTGCGGCTGGTGCGCTGGCGCGGCGTCACGCTGGGGCTCACCGCGCTGCTGCTGGCGGTGGTGGCGTGGGGCTTTGCCACGCAGGTGCCCCGCGAGGGGTTTCGCTTCGGGGGCTTCGGCGAGCGGCGCACCACGCTGGGGGTGTACCTCACCTTTCCCCGCGGCTCCGACCCCGCCACGCTGGACCGGGCCATGCGGGAGTTCGAGGCGCTGGTGGTGGGCCACCCGGCCGTGGAGACGGTGCGCGCGGGGGCCTTTGGCCCCGGGGCGGCGCAGCTGATGGCGCTGTTCACCAGGGCGGGGGCGCGCACCGGCGCGCCGCTGGCGCTGCAGGAGGCGCTCACCCAGCGCGCGGTGTTCATCGGGGGCGCATCCGTGAGCGTGGTGGGCGACGGTCCCGGTTTCTCCAGCGGCGGGGCGGGTGGCACGCTCTCCACCTTCCGCATCCGCGTGGCCGGCTTCAGCTACGACGGCGTGTCGGCGCTGGCCGAGGACCTGGCCGCGCGACTGCGTCGCATTACGCGCGTGCGCGACGTGCGCATCACCAGCGGGGGCGGATTCTTCATGGGCGAGCGGGGGGCGCTGGTCGCCATCGTCCCCGAGCGGGCGCGCCTGGCCGCGCACGGGCTGTCGGCCACCGCGCTGGCGCAGGGGGTGGCCCGCGAGATCCGCGGCCCCGCCGGTCGCCTCCTGCTGGAGGTGGGGGGGGAGGAGCAGGCGGTCACCGTGAAGACGGCCGGGGCGGCGGAGCGGACGGTGGAGGAGCTGGCCGCGGCGCCGCTCCCCGGGGACGCCGGCGCGCCCGTGCGCATTGGCGACGTGGCGCTGGTGGAGGAACGCGAGGCGCTCACGCAGGTGGTGCGCGAGGACCAGCAGTACCTGCGTCAGGTGGCGTACGACTTCCGCGGTCCGCCGCGGCTGGCCCGGCGCACGCACGAGGCGTTCCTGCGCGCGCTGGCTGCCCCCCCGGGGTATGACCTGGTGGACATCACCGCCGGCCTCCCCGCCGAGGAGGACACCAGCGCGCGCGGCCTGTGGCTGGTGTTCGCGGTGGGGGTGGCGCTGGTGGTGCTGGCGGTGGCCATGGTGTTCGACTCCGTGTGGGCGGCGGTGCAGCTGCTGCTGGTGCTGCCGCTGGCGTTGGCCGGCGTGGCCGCGGCGTTCTGGGCGTTGGGGCTCCCCTTCACGCGCGAGGCGGCGGTGGGGGTGATCCTCGTGGTGGGGGTGGCGGTGAACCAGGCCATCCTGCTGGTGGACGAGGCGCTGGCGGCGCGCCGCCGCGGCACCGCGGGCGGGGTGGAGCGTCCCCTGTCGGCCGCCGAGGTGGTGCGGGCCGCCCGCGCCCGCTGCGGCATGATCACCGTGGTCACCGCGGCCGCATTGGCGTCGTTGCTGCCGCTGGTGACCGGGGCCGACGGCAGCACGCTGTTCGGGGCCATTGCCGTGGCCACGGCGGGCGGCACGGTGGCGGGGACGGCGGCGGCGCTGTTCGTGGTGCCGGCCCTGCTGGTGGGGCGGCGCGGGGCGCGCCCGGCCCCCGCGGGACCGCCGGTGAGCAACCCTGACCACGGGTCCGCGTGACAAATTGCGCGGGTTCGCACGGCACATCGGTCGCGGCACACCGCGCGAGGCCACCGCGCCCTGTTCCTCCAACCCACGCCCATCCATGCCGCTGATCCCACGACGCCACGTTCCCGTGTTTCGTGTCGCACTCGCCACCGCGACGATCCTTGCGCTGGGCACCAGCGCCCGGGCGGGCGCCCAGGGGGGGGCGGCGGGCGTTCCCACGCGCAGCTACGCCAAGCCGGACGCCGAATTCGGCGAGCCCTTCTCGGGGGTATCGGGGGTGCGGGGGCTGCGGGACGGGCGCGTGGTGGTGGCCGATGCGCGCGACAAGATCGTGCAGGTGGTGAACCTGGCCACCGGGGCGGGCACGAAGGTGGGGCGTGAGGGGAGCGGCCCTGGGGAATACGGGATGCCGTCGCTGCTCCTCCCGCTGCCGGGGGACAGCAGCGTGGTGTACGACCCGCTCAACCAGCGGTACCTGCTGGTGGGCCCCGACGGAAAGCCGGGGGCAACCTTTCGCGTGGGGGCGGAACCCCCGCGTCCTCCGGCCGGCGGCGCGTCCCCGGGGGCAGCCGGCGCCCCCCCGGCCGGGGGCGGCGCGGTGGTGCGTCGGAACGGCGGCGCGGGTGGCCCGGTGCTGATGATGGCGGGGCTGGGGCTGGGGCGCCCGATGGGTGCCGATGCGGCGGGGCGCCTGTATTTCGAGGGGATCCCGCTGGTGATGGGGCCCAACGGTCCCACGGGCGCCGATTCCGCGCCGGTGATCCGCTACGATCGCGCCACCCTCCGCGCCGACACCCTGGCGTGGCTGCGGCTCCCGAAGAACGTCGCGGAGGTGCGCTCCTCGGGGAGCGCCACCAACCAGCGGGTGATGCTCCGGATCGGGGGGGGCACCCCCTACGCGGCCCGTGATGCGTGGACCGTGCTGCCGAACGGCACCGTGGCCATCGCCCGGGTGGCCGACTACCACCTCGACCTGGTCCCGGCACAGGGGGCGGTGGTGCGCGGTCCGGCGGTTCCCTACTCGGCCGTTCCCGTGGGGGAGGCGGAGAAGCGGGAGTACCGCGAGCAGCAGAAGAACCGGCAGGGGGTGGCCATCATGCGCACCGAGGGGTCCGGGGGCTCCCGCACGCAGGCCAGCGCCGCACTGCCGCCCTTTGAGGAGCCCGATCGGTGGCCGGCCACCAAGCCGGCGTTTCCGGAAAACGGAATGATGGCCGCCCCCAACGGCGAGGTGTGGGTGCTCCGCCACCGCAAGGCGGGGGACGAGGTCCCCGTGTACGACGTGTTCTCCGCGGCCGGGCGCCTGGTGCGACGGGCGCAGTTCCCCGCGCGCACCCGGGTGGTGGGGTTCGGCCCCGGGGGGGTGGTGTACACGGTGCGCAGCGACGAGGACGACCTGCAGTGGCTGCAGCGCTACCGGGGGTGACCGGGAACCGCTAGGATTCGTGGCTGAGCGCTCCCGACGCGCGGCGGCCTCCGCCGGCGTCCCCTTCGATGACCGCACGCCCCCGCCCCGATGCCGTTCTTCGACCACCCCGCCAACGCCGACTGGCTGCTTCCCCTCGTGAAGCTGCCGCTGCTGCTCATCTCCACGATCTTCAAGGTCGTACTGGCGGTGGGCCCCATCGGGCAGGTGGCCATCATCGCCATCGCCATTGCGCTGTACACCCGCAACATCATGGGCCCCGCCCGCCCCTGATGTGCGCCTGAGCCGGTTCGCGGGGCGCGTCACGGTCGTGGCGCGCCCCGCGGTCGTTTCCCCCCGTCCTGAGCCCGCCTCCATGCGCGCACCCCGTTTCCCCCGCTTCGCGGCCGCCTTGCTGGGCGCGGCCCTCCTCGCCCCCGCCGGCCGCCTCGCGGCGCAGGGGGGCATCTTTGCCGGCATCCACTATTCGGGGGCGTCGCTCGACCTGAAGGGGGCGTCGAAGAACGTGGACTTCGGGGGCGGCTACGGGGTGCACGCCGGGGTGGGGCTGGGGGACAACCTCCAGGTGGTGGTGAACTACGACAAGAACCGACTCCCGTCGGGTGCTGGCGGCACCAGTGCGGAGGTGGCGCAGGTGGACGCTCTCGCGCGGTTGTTCGTGCTGGTGCCGCCGGGCTCGCCGCTGCGGGTGTTTGCCACCGGCGGCGTCACCGGACGCACGGTGAAGTTCGGGCAGGAGTTCGACGGCCTCTCCCCCACCGGGGGGGCGGGGGTGTACGTACGGCCGCTCCCCAAGGTGGCCTTCACGGGCACCGCGCTGTGGACCTTCGGCAACCTCACCTCGTCCACGCAGCTCACCAACCGCAGCGGGAACGAGTTCTCGTCCACCGGGGTGCGGGTGCAGGTGGGGGCGTCGCTGTTCCTGCTGGGGCGATAGGGCACCACCTTCGGCGGTGGGCCCGCAGGGCGTACCGCCCCCCTTGGTTCTGGCGACGCGGCCGGGTTGACGGTCGCAGGGCTCAACGGTTGAATAGGGACAACTGGCGGGTCGGCCCGGGAGGCGCGGAGGTGGCGTGCCGTGAGGGTTCGGACCCTGCGGGTGTCTCTACACGGAGGAATGCGCCATGTGCGAGAGGCGTGTGCGCCCTCGTCGGCCAGCGCTGGCGAGGACGGTTCGCACGCGACGTCGTCCGGGACGCCCGGCGCGGCACAGCGCGTCGTGTCTGGTGGTCACGGCCCAATGCCCCTGACGCCACGGGCGCCAGCGAGCGACGGGGGGAGCGCGCCGGGCGCGCGCCCTGCCATTCCGGGCTACCTGTTCGGGGATCGGTTGGGCGTTGGTGGCACGGCCGAGGTGTACGCGGCGCGGCGCCGCGCCGATGGTGCCGAGGTGGCGGTCAAGATCCTCCGGAGTGACATGGCGCAGTTGGTGGGGATCGACCGGTTCCTGCGGGAGGTGGCGATCATGGCGCAGCTGCGCAGCCCCCGGCTGGTTCCCCTGCTGGACTCCGGAAACGTGGACGGGCTCCCGTACTACGTGATGCCGCTGGCCACCCGGGGCACGCTGCGGCAGCGGGTCGAGCGGGAGGGCGCCCTGCCGCTGGCCGAGGCGCTTGGAGTGGCCTCCCAGCTGGCCGAGGCGCTGGAGACGCTCCACTCGGCCGGGCTGGTGCATCGCGACGTCAAGCCGGAAAACGTGCTGCTGACTGACGACCACAGCGTGCAGCTGGCGGACTACGGGATCGCGCGGGCGCTGGAGGCGGCGGGGCTGGACCCCATCACCAGCGCCGGCCTTATCCTGGGTACGCCGACGTACATGAGCCCTGAACAGGGGGTGGGCGAGGCGGTGGATGCGCGCTCGGACCTGTACTCGCTGGGGTGCCTGCTGTACGAGTTGCTGACCGGCACGCCGCCGTTCCACGCGGCCACCGCCCTGGGGGTGATGGCCCGGCATCGCGCGGATCCGCCGCCGCCGTTGCGCGCGGTGCGCCCCGACCTGCCAGGGGAGGTGGAGCGGCTGGTGCTGCAACTCCTCGCGAAGACGCCGGCCGATCGTCCGGGGAGCGCCACGGAGGTCCGCCAACGGATAGGCACCCTCGACCTGATGGCTCCCCCGGCGCCCGCCCCCGACACGGTGGCGCGGACGACGGGCCGTCGCCCGTGGCGAGTTGTCGCGGCGCTGGCCGGCGTGGGTGGTGCGATGGCGGCGCTGACCTGGCCCCGGGAGTCCGCACGCGAGCTCCCGGTGGACCCCGATGTCGTGGTGGTCTTCCCGTTCACCACCGACGGATCCGTGACCCGCGCGGGGGTCGACGCCGCCCAGCAGGTCGTGCAAGCCTTCGAACGGACCGAGCCCATGCAGTGGCATGACGGGGGGATGCTGCTGGGGCCCGCCGACCGGGGAGGGACGCCCCCCGCGGTCGCGACGCTGGCGCGTGTGGCCGCCGGCACGGGTGCCCGCTACTTCGTCACCGGCGTGATCCGCGCGGACGCCGACTCGCTGCGCGTGAGCGCCACGCTCCACGACACGCGCGTCGCGGGGGCGACCACGCGACGCACCGCGGCCGGGCGTCCCGGTGCCGCCCCCGGCGCCGTGGCGCTGGATGCCATGGTGGGGCTGATCCCCGCCCTCGCACGGGTGTCCAACGTGGACATCGAGCGGGTGCGGGGGCGGAATCCCGCCGCCCTCCTGCTGTGGCTGAAGGGCGAGAAGCTGTACGACGAGTCCCGCATGAACGAGAGCCTGGACCGCATCGACTCGGCGCTGGCCCGGGATTCGTCGCTGGCGGAGGCGGCGTTGCGCGGGGCGATGGCGGCCGCGTGGGAGCAGTCCGACCGCGGGGAGCCGCTGGTGCGGGTGGCGCTGCGGCACGAAGGCGCGCTCTCGCCGCGGCAGCGGCTGCTGGCCCGGGCGCTGTGGCACTACGTGGACGGTCGGGCGGACAGCGCCGTGGTGGCCATCCGGCGGCTGATCGAGGCGGACTCGGGAGTGGCGGAAAGCTGGATGCTCGCGGGGGAGACCTACCGGCACCTGCTGCCGACGATCACGCTGGACTCGGCTGCCATGCCCGGGCAGCGGGCGTCACCGGTGTGGCGCGTGCGCGACATGGCGCGCAACGCCTTCCAGGCCGCTGCCAACCGGGATTCGATGTTCTCCCCGGCGCTGCGACACCTGGCGGACGACGCCCTCATGCGCGGCGACCTGCGGGAGGCGGCGGTGCTGGTGCGGCGCCTCCAGGCTGGTGGAGTGCCCGACCACGTCACCCTGCCGCTTGGCGTGGCGAGCCGGTGCCTGCGCGGGGGGCCGCAGGCCATCGACTGGGCGGAGGCGGCACGACGCTACGCCAACACCGCCTTCGAGGTGGGCTCCATGCTCAGCGGGGGCGTCGATGCCGGCGTCCGGCGGTGCGCCAAGGCGGCGTTCACCGCGATGCTGGATGCCGACACGGCGGCGGGCCGGGATGACATCAGCGCCGTCGTGGGGCTGGTGGCGCTTGAGGTGGCGGACGGGCGTGACGCGCGAGCCGTGGCGTTGATCGATTCGGCCGCCCGGTCGCGTGAGCCGGGGATGGCGGTGTACCACCTGCTCCTGCGCATGGCCGGCGTGGATGTGGGGGACCGCGACGTCCGGTACGTCGCCACGCTGGATACCGGCGCCTCCAATCGGGGCGGCACCACACGCCAGTGGATCGTGGGGGCGTGGCACGCCTTGCGCGGGGACCTGCCGGACGTGCGCCGCATCAGCGCGGCCTTGGCAGCGCAGGCGCGCCGCACGGGCACCCCGCAGGATTCGCTGGCGGCGGCGGCGATGGCCGGGTGGCTCGCCCTCTCGCGAGGCGACACCGCCGCGGCGCTCCGGGCGCATGGGAGCCTGCGGCCCGTCCTCCCGTCCTCGATGCTGGGCGCGTACGACTGGGGCAACCTGGCGGTGGAGCGGCTGGCGCTGGCGCGCCTGCAGCTGGCGCGTGGGGACCCGCTGCAGGCCCACCGCACGGCGTCCCTGCTGGACCACCACGACATGCTGACCTATCCGATGTTCCTGCCCTCGAGCCTGCGGATCCGTCTTGACGCCGCAAGGGCCATGGGCGACAGCGCGCTCGCACGGGCCGCCGAATCCCGGCTCCCCGCGCGCGTCCCGCGGTGAGTGCGACCCATCCCGGCGCCCACCGCCCCCACCTTCAGCAGGAGAGGTCCATGAGCCCGTCCGCGCGCAGGAAGATCGCCGCCACGAAGGCGGCGTCCCGGAAGACCGTGGCCGCCAAGGCGGCGTCGAAACAGGCGATGGCGCGGCGGAAGGTCGCCGTCACTCGGGGAGGGTCGGCAGGGAAGGCGACCTTTCTGCGGAAGGACCTCACGGCCAAGCAGATTCGGCTGCCGCGCGACAATACGGTGCGCATGCGGATGGAGCTGGACGTCATCCACCGGTTCCTGGAGGGGCTGGAAAAGAGCGTGCTCTCCCAGCACGAGTGGATTCAGGCGGCGCAACGCCAGTACGGCCCGACCAAGCCAAAGCTGAGCGCACCGCCGCGTCTCATGGACGGCGTGAACGAAATGCTCGACTGCATCCTGAGCGGGGGGTGTCTCGACTAAGGCCAGCCGCCTGTGGCGGCGGTGCTTGAAGCCGCCCGGCCGGGTGGTCCAGCGACCCGGCCGGGCGGCGTGAAGCGGGTCCCTTCACCGTCCCGGCTTCAGCTTCCGCTCCAGGTACTCGGCGATGGCCGTGTTCACCCGGGCCTGGTTGGCGTACTGCATGAAATGGTGCGTGTCGTCGGGGATGATCAGCTCCTCCAGCGGCACGCCGCGCGCCCGCAGCCGCTGCACCAGGTCCACCGTCTGGCTGAAGCGCACGTTGCGGTCGTCGTCGCCGTGGATGAGCAGCACCGGCGACCGCCACGTGCCCACCGCCGACACCGGCGAGCTGCCCCACGCCACCTGCGCCAGGCGGCGCACCGCCGCCTCGTCGCGCTCGAAGCTCCACGCGCCCGCGCCGAAGCGTGAACCGCCGTCGCTGGTGAAGTCGTGCACGCCGTGGATGTCCACCCCGGCGGCGAAGAGGTCGGAGTTGCGCCCCAGCGCCAGCGCCGTGAGATAGCCGCCATACGACCCGCCGTAGATCCCGATGCGCGCCGCGTCCACCCCGGGGCGGGCGCGCAGGAACCGGGCCGCCGCCACGATGTCGCGATACTCCGACGCCCCCGCCATCCCCGCGTTCGGCGGCCGGTGGAAGTCGTGCCCGTAGCCGATCCCCAGCCGGTAGTTCACCGCCAGCACCACGAAGCCGCGGCTGGCCAGGTACTGGTTCATGGCGTAGGCGTTCCAGTAGTAGTCGCCGTAGTGCCACCCCAGCAGCATCTGCCGCGGCGGGCCGCCATGCACGTACACGATGCCGGGGCGCCGCCCGCGCGCGGGCCCCGCGGGCTCGAACAGCTGCCCGTGCACCAGCACGCCGTCGGCGGCGCGGAAGGACACCGGGCGCGGCGTCACCAGCTGCGCCGCGGGGAAGTCGGCGGGGATGCGGTCGGCGGTGAGGAGGCGCGGGGCCGCGCCGGGGACCAGCACCGCGGGCACCGGCGGCTGCTGGGCGGTGGCCACGATGGCCGCGATGGTGCCGCTGGGGAGCGACACCGGCGACCACTCGAGCCCCGTGCCGGGGGTGAGCACCTCGAGGGCGGGCTGCTCCACCGCCACGCGCACCACGTGGCGGCGGTCATGGTCGCCCGGGGTGCTGCCGGCGTTGCCGGCATACAGCAGGTGCCGCCCGCCGGCCGCCACGGTGACATGCTCCGCCTGGTGCGCGCCGGGGGAGAGGAGCACCGGCACGCCCGTTCCCACCGGGTCCAGCGCGTAGAGGTGCGGCCAGCCGTCGTGGTAGGACAGGAAGGTGATCCGGCCGGCCACCGGCCATGCCAGGTTGGGTCCGCCGTCGGTGGAGGGGACGCTCCCGCGCAGCGTGTTGCTGCTGCGCCACCGCTCGGTGGCGGCGCCGGTGGCCACGGTGGCCACCCACAGGCTCCACGGCATCGGCTGGATCTCCAGCGAGGCCGGGGGCGGCCCGCCGGCGCCGGCGACCCGCGCGAACACCAGCTGCGTGCCGTCGGGGGACCAGCGCGGCACGCGGTCGCGCGCGCTGCTGGGGGCGATCCACTGGATGGGCGTGGCGGCGTCGGTGTACACGCCGATGAAGGCGTGGTCGCCACGGCTGGACACGAAGGCGAAGCGCTTCCCGTCGGGGGCGAACACCGCGCCGCCGTTGCTCCCCCGCAGCTCGGTGAGCTTCACCGCCGGCGCCGAACCGTCCACCGGGGCGCGCCACAGCTGGCGGCCCCGCTCGAACACCACCGTGCGTCCGTCGGGGGCCACCACGGGGTTGAGCCCCTCCCCCAGCGACACCGGCGTCCCGCCGTCGAAGGGGACCGTCCACAGCTCGGTGCGCGGCGGGATGGGGAGCCCCGTGGGGTTCACCGGGAGCGCGTCGTCCCAGTTGGACCCGAAGTCCCCGCCGCGCACGTACAGCACATGCCGCCCGTCGGGCGCGAGCGTCACCGCGGACAGCTCCTGCCCGTCGTCGGCCGTGTACGGCGTGAGCCGCCGCGCGGTGAACGCCGGTCCCTCGGCCACGTACACGTTGCGCACGCCCCGCTCATTCAATGTCCAAGCCAGCCGCTCGGCGCGTGCCGCGGCGACGAGGTTGGTGGGAAACGGGGCGCCGGTCACCTGCGCCAGCGTGAAGCCACTGGCGGCGGCGCCCTGGGCGCCCAGGGCCGCGGGAAGCAGGAGCCCCGTCAGGAGGAGCGAACGGCGAAGCGACGGCATGGTCACGAGGGGAAGGAGGGGAGGGGAATCGGGGTCAGCGGGGAAGCAGCGCCGCGCGGTCGTACACGCGGCCGTTGGCCATGGTGGTGCGCACGCGGGTGGTGGCGGTGATGTCGTCCAGCGGGTTGCCGTCCACCACCACAAGGTCGGCCAGCATCCCGGCGGCGATGCGCCCCGCGTCGATCCCCAGCTGGCGCGCGGGGTTGACGGTGGCGGCCTGCAGCGCCTCGAAGGGGGTGAATCCCGCCAGCACGTAGCTCAGCAGCTCGCCGTGCAGCGTGGCGGCGTTGGGGGTGTCGGTGCCGGCCACGATGGTGGTGCCCCCCTCGCGCAGCGCGCGCACCATGCGTCCGCCGGCGGCGCCGTCGATGGTGCCGGCCGAGGCACTGCCGCCCACGGCCAGCGTGCTTTGCATCCACGCCGGGTACAGCGCGAAGCGGGGGTCGTGCACGAACGCGGTGTCCCGCTGCAGCAGCGCGCGCAGTCCGCCGCCGCTGAGCGCCAGCGTGGGGGTGATGGGGATGCCGCTGGCCGCGAACAGCGCGAGGACGTCGCCGTACGCCCGCTGCAGCGTGGCCGCCTTGGGGGAATAGCCGCGCCGGCTGGTGCCGGTGGTGTGCTCGGTGCCGTCCATCCCGCTGAGCGCCGCGGGGTAGATCTCGTGCGACGCCGCCGGCACCCCCATGGCGTGCGCGAACTCGGCGATGCGGCGCTGCTGCAGGTCGGGCATCCGCACGTAGCTCTTGAGCAGGTCGAAGCGCAGCGCCCGCGCGCGCCGCAGCTCCCGCTCCAGGTGCGCCGGCGAGGAGACGGCCACCGCCATCTTGTAATACACCCGCTGCCATTCCATGAGGAACCCGGTCACGAACAGCCGCGGCCCCGGGCGCACCCCGGCGTCCACCGCCTCGCGGTCCTCCACCGCCTCGTACGGCGTGCTGCCGGGGTTGCGCACGGTGGTGATGCCGAACGCCAGGTACGCCTTCATGGCGTTGGTGCCGAAGTCCTTCTGCAGGTGCGTGTGGTACTCGATGAGCCCCGGCATCACCGTCCCCGCGCCGGCGTCCACCACCCGCGCGCCGGCGTGGTGCGCGGCGGCGTGCGGCACCACCCGCGCGATGCGGTGGCCGTCGATCACCACGTCCACGTCTTCGCGCAGCGCCGGCGACACGCCGTCGAAGAGGCGCGCGGCGTGCACCACCGTGCGCCCGGTCGGGATGGCCGGCGCGTAGGCCAGCCGCAGCGGCACCGCGCGCGCCGTCCCCGCCGCCAGGTCCACCAGCTTCAGCTGGTCGTCCGCCTGCACCAACAGCGTGCGCGAGTCCCCCGCCCAGCTGGGGTGAAAGGCGGTGCCCGGCGCCGCGCGCCGCGGCGGCCCCAGCGGCGTGCCGTCGGACGCCACGGGCATCACCGTCAGCTCCCCCTCGTACACGGCGGCCAGCTTCGTGCCGTCGGGGGAGATCACGGGCCCCGCGCCCACGCGCGCGTCGATGGACAGGTGCGGCACCGGCACGTGCCACGCCGGGGCGCCGCCGTCCACGGGGATGGCAAGCAGCTGGTTGGTCCCCTCGCGGAAGCGCGCCGCGTAGCGCTGCAGCGCGCTGATGAGCACGTGGCGGCCGTCAGCCGCCCAGGTGGGTGCCCCGGGGCCGAACAGCTGCGGGTGGATCGTGGTGGCGACGCCGGTGGCCGCGTCCACCACGGCCACGCTGGCGGCGCGCCAGATGCCGTCCACGTTCAGGAAGGCCAGCCGCGAGCCGTCGGGGGACCAGGCCGCGCCCATCGCCGAGGTGGGCTCGCGCGTGAGCTGCCGCATGGCGCCGGTGCGCGTGTCGTACAGCCACAGGTCCAGCATCGTCCCGGCGCCGCCGCGGTCGGTGGACCACGCCAGGTAGCGCCCGTCGGGGGACCACGCCGGCTCGGCGTCCAGCGCCTCGTCGCGGGTGAGGTTGCGCGGCGTCCCCGCCCCCGGGCCCTCCACGGGCATGAGCCACAGGTCCCCCAGCGCCACGAATGCCACCTGGCGCCCATCGGGGGAGAGGGCGGGGGCCACGATCCCCAGCGCGCGCCGCGGCGCCCGGCTGTCCACGTCGCGGCGCGCGCGCGCGTAGAGCGGCCGCGTCACGGTGAGCGTGGCCGCGAAGGGGATCTCCTGCGCCGGGCCCCCGGCTAGCGCGCGGCGTCGGAGGCGCCCGTCGGCCACGTAGACCAGCGTGTCGCCCGGCAACCACCCTGGCCGGAAGGCGAAGGCGTTCTCGTCGCCGGTGAGGACGCGGCCGCGGTGCTCCAGCCGGCTGGCCCCCCCGGTGCTCTGGTGGTACACCAGCGCCCCTGACGGACTCCAGGCCGGCGCGTCGTAGCGCCCGGGGGCGGTGGTCTCGCGCCGCTCGCCGCCGGTGGCGGTGGCGGCCACCAACACGGTGGGCATCCCGCCACGGGTGCCGATGAACGCCACCGAATCGCTGCGCGCCCCGAAGGCGGGCATGTAGTCGTCGCCCGGGTCGCTGGTGACGCGTCGCACCGCGCCGGTGGCCACCTCCAGCAGCCACACGTCGTAGTTGCCGCTGCGGTCCGACGCGAAGGCGATGGCGCGCCCGTCGGGGGCCCACGCCGGCTCGCGGTCGTCATGCGGGCCGCGCGTGAGCTGGCGCAGGTGCGAGCCGTCGGCGTCCACCGCCCACAGGTCGTAGCCGCCGTCGCGATACCCCTGGAACACCAGCGTCTTTCCGTCGGGCGACCAGCTGGGTTGCCGCGCGTCGTGGTAAGCGTCGGTGACCGCGCGCGCCTCGCCCCCGGTTGACGGCACCACCCAGATGGTGCCCTGCAGGTCGATGGCGAGCCGACGGCCGTCAGGGGATACGGCCACGGCCATCGAGGTTCCCTCGCGCACCGTGACGCGACTGGTACGCGGGGCGGGACCGCCGGCAACTGCCAGCGGGAGGCACAGGGTGACGGCGAGGGCGCGGAGCGCGCGAGGCGAGGAGGGCATGGCCGTTCCGTGGGAGGGAACCCGAAGCTACGGTGCGCGCCGGGCGGCGGCGAGCCGCTCGCTCGCGAGTCGATCGCTGGCGAGCTGAGCACTGGCGAGCTGAGCCGTGACGAGCCGAGCCGAGCCGTGGCGAGCGCGCCGCCGACGTCGGGCCCGCGCGTTGCCGCCCGCGTCTCGACAGCGCATGACCGCGTCAGCATGTTGTGACTAGCGCGCCCCGTTCCTGATGTCCCCCTTCTCCACTCCGCGATGACCGGTCCCGGCGACACGGCGCAATCACAGCGCGAGGTGACTGCGTTCACCAACCTGGCGCGCGGGCTGGCCGAGGCGCAGTCGCTGGACGCGCTGCTGTGGGTGGTGGCGTCGGAGGTGATCGGCGCCCTGGACCTCGAGGACTGCGTGATCTACCTCGTGGACCACGCGCGCGGGCGGTGCGTGCAGGCGGCGGCCTACGGGCCCAAGGCGCCGGTGCCGCACACCGTGCTCAACCCCATCGAAATCCCGATCGGGCAGGGGATCGTGGGGCGCGCGGCCGCCTCCGGACTGCCGCAGCTGGTGCACGACGTCCGCCGTCGCCCCGAGTACATCGTGGACGACCTGGCGCGCCGCTCGGAGCTGGCCGTCCCCATCGTGCACGACGAGGTCGTGCTCGGGGTGATCGACAGCGAGCACAGCCAGGCGGGGTTCTTCACCGAGCGGCACCAGCAGGTGTTCACGACCATTGCCCGCCTGGCGGCGCCGCGCCTGCACGGCGAGCGGCTGGCGGCGGAGATGGCCCGCCTGAAGGAGTTCTACGAGCGCGTGCTGGACACCCTGGCCATGCAGGTGGCGGTGCTGTCGCCCACGGGGGTGTACGAGTACGTGAACCCCTCCGCGGTGCGCGACCCCGCCACGCGCGCGTGGCTGGTGGGGAAGACCGACGCCGACTACGCCATCCGCCGGGGGCTGCCGGTGGGGGTGGTGGGGGAGCGGAGCGCCCGGCTGGCCGAGGTGGCCCGCAGCGGGGTGGAGCAGGAGTTCGACGAGTCGTTCCCCACGCGCGCGGGGGAGCTGCGGCACTTCAAGCGGTTCATCACGCCGGTGTTCGGTCCCGACGGCACGGTGCGCCATTTGGTGGGGGCCGGGTTGGACGTCACCGCGGTGCACCAGATGGCCGGCCAGCTGCGCCAGGCGCAGAAGCTGGAGGCGGTGGGGCTGCTGGCCGGTGGCGTGGCGCACGACTTCAACAACCTCCTGACCATTGTGCTGTCGGCGGCGACGGCGCTGCGCGATGGGCTGCCACCGGGGGAGGCCGCGCAGGTGCTGGACGAGGTGGAGGCGGCGGCGCGGCGGGGGGAAGCGCTGACGCGGCGCCTGCTGGCCTTCGCGCGCAGCGCCGAGGTGGCCCCGTTGCGCGTGGCCCCCAACGAGCTCATCCGGAAGCTGGCGCTGCTGGTGCAACGCCTCCTCACGTCCGCGGTGGAGCTCGAGCTGTCGCTGGCGCCCGAGCTCCCGGACATCCTCATCGACCCGGGAGCGCTGGACCAGGTGCTCCTCAACATCACGGCCAACGCGCGCGACGCCATGCCCAACGGCGGGCGCTTCACCATGGCCACGACACGCGTGCCCGCCGGGGCTGGCGGACGGGAGTGGGTGGAGCTGGCGCTCACGGACACCGGTGCGGGGATGGCGCCGGAGGTCGCGTCGCGGGTGTTCGAGCCGTTCTTCACCACGAAGGCCGCCACCGAGGGAGCGGGGTTGGGGCTGGCCAGCGCGTACGGCGCGGTCACGCAGGCCGGCGGGACGATCGCCGTCGAGAGCGCCCCCGGCGCCGGGACCACCTTTCGCCTCGCCTTCCCCGCGCTGGCGCCGACCACGCCGACGGTGGTGACCCCGTCGTGGGTGACCCCCGTGGCGGGCACCTCCGCGGTGGCGACCCCAGCCGTACCCTCCGCCGCCCACATGCGGTCCGGGCACGGGGAGACCGTGCTGGTGGTGGAGGACGAGGAGGCCATCCGTCGCCTCACGGTGCGCTTTCTCCAGCAGCTCGGGTACCACGTGCTGTCCGCGCGTCGGGGGGGGGAGGCGCTGTCGGTGGCGGCAAGCCATGCGGGGACCATCCACCTGGTCCTCAGCGACATTCGCATGCCGGAGCTCACCGGCCCCGAGCTGGTGCAGCGGCTGCGCGAAGCCCGCCCGGGGATCCCCGCGCTGTTCATGAGCGGCTACGCCAACGATCCCGTCGCGATTCGGGGCGGTGTGGGGCCGCAGGCCACGGACCTCCTGCCCAAGCCGTTCACGCTGGACCAGCTGGGACGCCGGGTGCGCGCGGCGCTGGACGCCGCGGCCGGCGGGTAGGCGCCCGCTCGTCGGCGCCTCCGGGCGTGCGCTCCATGGGGCGGCGTCGGCGTCGGAGGGCGCTCCGCGACACGGAAAACGTGCGTGTCGGGGATTGCCGTTGGCACCAGGCCACCGCAGATAGAAGGCATGGCAACGCCACGCGAGGGGATCGAGCCCCCTATCACGCCGCAGGAGCTCTCCGCGTTTGCGAAGCTGGCGCGCGGGCTCGCCGTGGCGGGCACCCAGGAGGAGCTGCTGGGGGTGCTGGCGCACGAGGTGCTGGGGTCGCTGGCGCTGGAGCGCGTGGCCATCCACCTCGTGGACGGCCACCGGCAGGTCTGTCGGCTCGCGGTGGCGTTCGGTCGCGCGGGCGGGCCCGTGCCCGGCACCGAGGTGCCGGTGGGCGAGGGGCGGGTGGGGCGGGTGGCGGCCACGGGGGTGGCGCAACTGCTGGCCGAGCAGCCGCCCGACGAGTGGCCGGCGTCCGCCCCCGTCGCGGCGCACGCACCGGGCTCCGCGCTGGCCGTGCCCATCCTGTACGACGACCAGGTGCTCGGGGTCATCGACAGCACGCACCACGCGCCGGGGTTCTTCAACGCGCGCCATCTCGAGGTGTTCACCGCCATCGCGCGCTTTGCCGCCCCGCGCCTCAACGTGGAGCGGCTGCTGGCGGAAATGACGCGCCTCAAGGAGTTCTACGAGCAGGTGCTGGACGTGCTCCCCGCGCAGATCGGCGTGCTCTCCCCGTCGGGGGTGTTCGAGTACGTCAATCCGGCCGCCATTGCCGACCCGGAGGTGCGCCGGTGGATCGTGGGGAAGACCAACGCCGACTACGGCGCGCGGCGGGGGCTCCCCACGGAGGTGGTGGCGCAGCGGGTGGCGCTGCAGCAGCAGGCCACCCGCACCGGCCGGCCGGTGGAGTTTGACGAGACCTTCCGCACGCGGGACGGCGAGCTGCGCCGCTACTACCGGTACATCGCCCCCATCGTGGATGCGCAGGGGACCGTGCAGCATCTGGTGAGCGGCGGCTACGACGTGACCGAGTTGCGGGCGCTGCAGGAGCGTGCGGCCGCGACGGATCGCGCCGCCGCCGAGGGGCGCACGGCCGACGGGCACACGGCCGAGGGGCGCACGGCCGAGGGGCGCACGACGGAGGGCCCCCCGCCCGCGTGATGCCGCCGGGGGGGACCTCGGCGCTGGGGTGGCCCGTCAGGGAACGGCCGTGATCCACCCCATGGCACCGTGCTCGGCCAGTGCCGGCTGGTGCGGGTGGAACATGTGGCGTCCAGGCGCCGGAAAGGTGGTCTCCACGATGGCGCGTTCGCCGATGGTCAGCGCCACGGCATCGGTGTGCGCGTCCGGGGCCAGCCGCGTGCCCGACGGGAACACGTCGAAGGTGCGCGCGTGCAGGTGGAAGGTGGTCACCGGCGGGTCGGCCACGAACGTGGCCACATACAGGCGCACCGGCGCCCCGGCGCGCACGCGCAGCGGGTGGCGCGCGTGGAAGCCGGCCACCCCGTTCCACCCGAACAGGTCGGGGACACCGTCCCCGTCGGCGTCGAAGCCGCCCAGCAGGAGCACCCGTTCCTGCGCCGGCGGGCGCCCCCCTGGCGGATCCACGATCAGGGCGCCGTACAGCCCGGCCGCGAGGTGCCGCGCGCCGGGGACCAGGTCGCAGTGGTAGGGGTAGAAGCCGAAGGGACGCGGCTCCAGCACGTAGGTGCGGCTCGCGCCGGCGGGGATGGGCTCCCAGCCGTCCTCGGACGCCGCGTGTCCGCCGTGGGTGTGCAGGTTGTGCGGCACCCCGGTGAGGTTGCGCACCGTGAGCGTCAGCCGCTCCCCTTCGGTCACGCGCAGGATCGGCCCCGGGATGCGGCCGTCGAAGGTGACGGCGCGCAGGTCCACCCCCGCCGCCACGGCCACCGGGCGCTCGGTGATGGTGAGGGTGCGCGCCACCGGGCCACGCGGCGGGGGCGGCGGCAGGGTGACGGCGTCGAGCGCGTCAGGGCCCAGGGCGTCGGGGGGTTCGACCCCATGGCCGTACGCCGCGTGTCCCGGAAGGCGGGCGCCGCGCGCGCCCGGCGGGGTGCGCGCGGCACGATACGCATCCGTCATTTCGCGCACGCCGCGCAGCAGCGCGCCGGCGGCCAGCGCGCTCGCCGCGCCGGCGGCGCCCCACAGCAGGTCGCGTCGCGTGGGCATGGCCGGCGCGCGTGTCGCTAGACGCGGCTGAACTGCACCGCCACCACCACGGCGAGCGCCACCCACGCCCCCGCGCCCGCCACCGCCGCCCGCCACGCCCACCGGGCTCGCCCC
>JAGWYS010000287.1 GCA_018969225.1 Gemmatimonadota bacterium
CTGGATCCCCAGCCGATCCCCCGCCGCACCCCATCGGCCGCTCTCCCGGGCAAACACCAGCGGGGTCCGCACCGTCAGCGCGCCCTTGTAGTTGTCGGCCAACCGCTCGCCCCCCAGCGGCGGCACCCCCTCCCCCCGATCGGCCACGCCGGCCACCTTCGCCTCGGCAAAGGGGAGCAGCTGCTGCGTGGTGAGCAGCCGCTGCGCTTCCGCCTGGCGCACCCGCGCCTCCTGCTTCAGCAGGTCCGGGTGGCGGCGCGCCGCGTCGTCCAGGATGGCCGCCAGGCGCGACGAGTCCACGGCGGCCGACACTCCGGCCACCGTCGGATACGCCCCGTCCGGGAGCGCCGCCGGCGCCCCGGACTCGGTCCACAGCAGGGCCGTCACTCCCAGCGTGGCCAGGTACCAGGCGTTCTCCGCCTCGATCCGCGTCACCTGCCGCCGCTGCAGCTCCAGCAGCGCCTCCGCCGAGTCGATCGGGGCGCTCTCCCCGTTGCGGACGCGCTCGCGCACCGCCTGCAGGCGGAAGGCCGCCAGCGCCTCCCCCTCGGCGGCCACGGCGCGCCGCTGCCACCCCTCGTACCACGTGCCGTACGCCTTGGCCGCGCTCCACAGCAGCTTGTTCACCAGCGCGCCCTGGTCGGCGATCCCCGCGTCGCGCGCGGCCCGCGCCACGGCCAGCGCGGTGCGCCGCTCGTCGGTGATGATCCGCTGCCCCAGCGGGATCGACACCCCGGCCGACAGCGTCCCCACCCCGTCGGTGCGCCGGTCGGGGTTGGCGTACTTCCCCAGCGTGCGGTCGAAGGCCACCGTCACATCGGCCCCGATGGGGAGCGGAATCTTGAGCTCGGCGTCGAGATAGTTGTAGTAGGACACCCCGCCGGCCACCTTCTGGTCCCACGTGGCGGTGAACGTGGGGTCGAAGGCCCCCCAGGCCACGCGCAGCTCGTTGCGCGCCTGCTGCGCCACCAGCCGCGCCTGCTGCGCCACCGGATGGCGCGCCAGCACCGCCTCCACCAGCACGGCAAAGGGGAAGGGGAGCGAGTCCCGCGCCGCCGCGCCAGCCGGTGCCCCACCGGCCGCCGACGCGCCGCGCGGCTGCGCGCCCAGGATGGCCCCCGGCAGCGCCAGCAGCAGGGCCCCCCAGAACAGGCGGCGGGCGTGCCTCACTTCTTCCCCCCGCCCCCGGCGTCGCCTCCCGACCCTGCGGGGATCGCTCCCCCCTTGCCGGCCACCTCGTCGCCGGGGAGCGCCTGTTCGGCGCTGATGGACAGCGGGAAGCCGTTCAGCTGGCGCCACAGCTCCCACCCCACGGTGACGTTGTCCAGCATCGCCCACCCCTGCACCCCGGTGCCCAGTCGCAGCTGGTCCGGCCACGGCGCGTCGTGCGTGGTGTCGGGCACCAGCAGCACCCGAAAGGTTCCCCCCTTGGAGGGGAACTGGTCGATCACCGCCACCGAGGCGCCGAAGGTCCCCACCGCCACCTGCGGCCACCCGGAGATCTGCAGCGCCGGCCACCCGTCGAAGAACACCCGCACGTGGCGCCCGGGGCGCAGCAGCACCACGTCCATCGGCTTGACGAACAGCTCCACCGCCTTGTCCGGGCGCGCGGGCTGGATGGTGACGATGGGGTCGCCGGCCTTGATGATCTCCCCCTGCCCGGCGCGCGTGGCGCGCACCACGTACCCGTCCTGCGGCGCGCGGATGAGCGCGAAGTCGCGCCGCGCCGAGAGCGCCCCCACCTTGTCGCGCAGCTTGGCCACCTCGGCGTTCCCCTCCTCCACCTCGGCCATCGTGGCCGAACGGTCGGAGCGCGCCTTGGCGATCTTCTCGCCGTAGTCGGCGGGGAGCCCCGCCAGCTCGGCCTCGTAGATCGCCAGCGCCTGCTGCTTGTCCACCAGCTTGGCCGACGCCGTCTGCGCGCGCACCTGGAACGCCTGCAGGTCGTTCACCGACACCAGCCCCAGCGTGTCGCGGAACAGCTGCTCGCGGCGCCGCAGCTGGTCGCGCGCCACCGAGTCCTCCAGCACCGCCTGGCGCAGCTCCGCGCGCCCCTGCTCGATCTTGTTGCGCACCTGCCGCGTCTTGATCCCCTGCTGCACCTCCAGCTGCGCCACCAGGTCGGCCAGCGCCGCCGCCTTGTCGCGCTTGTCGCGGATGGCCGCCTCCTTGGCCCCCTGCTGCTGCCGCGTCAGCGGGAGGACGGCGGGGTTCAGGTAGTCGTCCTTGATCTCCGAGATCCGCGCGATCGAGTCGCCGCGCCGCACGTACTGCCCCTCGCGCACGTACCACGCCTCGATGCGCCCGTCGATCCGCGACGGGAGCAGCTGCGGGCGGTCCGACGGGTCCAGCGCCGTCACCGTCCCCGAGCCGCGCACGCTCTGCTGCCACGGCAGGAACAGCGCCAGCACCGCCGTCGCCAGGATCCCGCCCAGCCACCGGGACACGATGCGCCCCGAGTCGGCCTCCCCCAGCAGCGCCGCCGTCTCGAGGGGGAGCGCCTTGAGCTCCCGCTCGATGTTCAGGTCGTCCTGCAGGTGCGTGCCGGCCATGGTCAGCGTCCTCCGGGGAGCGGGGCGTCGTGCAGCAGCGTGCGGCACACCGGCAGGTCGCGCAGCGCGGCGAAGGGGCCGTCGGCCACCACGCGCCCCGCCTCCAGCACCAGCACCCGGTCGAAGGCCGCCAGCAGCAGCGGGTCGTTGGACACCGCCAGCACCGTCCACGGGCGCGCGCGGTCGGTGAGCAGCCCCAGGATGAGCGCGCGCGACCCCGCGTCCAGGTTCTGGAAGAAGTCGTCCAGCACCACCAGCGGCGGCGCCCCGACGATCCCCTGCGCCACCAGCAGCTTGTTGGCCAGGTGCGTCGGCAGCGAGCGCCCGCCGTTGGTGAGCTCCGTCTGCAGCCCCTGCGGCAGCGCCTGGACCGCCGCCGTGAGGTCCAGGTCGTCCAGCGCCCGCCGCACGTCGTCCGGCCCCAGGTGCGGCCGCCCCACGTGGATGTTCTCCTCGATGGTGCCGTCAAACAGGTCCGTCCACGACAGCATCTGCCCCGTCCGGGCGCGCAGCGCCGGCCGGTCCAGGTCGCGCAGCGTGATGCCGTCCAGCCGCACGGTCCCCTCGTAGTCGTCCAGCAGCCCCCCCAGCGCCTTCAGCAGCGTCGAGCGCCCCGAGCCGTCCACCCCCAACAGCGCCACCCGCTCCCCGGGCTCGATCCGCAGCGACACGCCGTCCACCGCCGGCGTGGGCGACCCGGGGTACCGCACCCGCAGGTCGCGCGCCTCGATCGCCATCCCCGCCCCCGTCCCCTCCGCCGGCGCCACCCCGCCGCGCCGCTCCAGCGGC
>JAGWYS010000288.1 GCA_018969225.1 Gemmatimonadota bacterium
AGGCGCGCCCCACGCAGCAGAGCGTCGTGGTGTTCGACCGGCTCACCACGGAGCTGGAGGGGTACCTGGTGGCGCTGCGGAAGGCGTATGCGGAGCTGCTGCCCCCGGTGGACGCGATCCGGAAGGCCCACGGGCTTCCGCCCATCGAGGTCAAGCCGGCGGAGAAGGGGCCGAAGGCCTGAGCGGTGCGTGCGAGCGGGCGGGGGAACGGGATCCCCTTCGCGCGCTGGCTCCGCGTTCGGGACGATCCGCGGGCGGATCGTCCCGCGCGGAGAGGCGCGCTGCGGGGACCCCGTCCCCCCGCCCTTCCGCCTGACGACGGGGTGAAACCATGACCCCCTGGCGGATGCTGGCCTTGCTGGCGGTGGCGGAGCTGCTGGGGATGGCGCTGTGGTTCACCGGGAGCGCGGTGGGGCCGGCGCTGGCGCGCGACTGGGGGGTGACCCCGTCGCAGGTGGGGTGGCTGACCACGGCGGTGCAGCTGGGGTTCGTGCTGGGGACGGCGGTGAGCGCGCTGCTGGCGCTGGCGGACACGGTGCCGGCGCGGCGACTCTTTGCGCTGTCGGCGGTGGCGGGGGCGCTGGCCAACGCGCTGCTGGCGTTCACCGATCGCTACCCCGTGGCGCTGCTGTCGCGGCTGCTGGCGGGGGCGTGCCTGGCGGGGGTGTATCCGCCGGCGATGAAGATGGCGGCCACCTGGTTCCAGGCGCGCCGCGGGGTGGCGGTGGGGACGATCGTGGGGGCGCTCACCGTGGGGAAGGCGCTGCCGTACCTGGCGCAGGCGCTGCCGTCGCTGTCGGTGCGCGCGGTGGTGCTGCTGTCATCGGCCAGCGCGCTCGCGGCGGCGGCGCTGGTGTGGGCGGGGTATCGCGACGGCCCGCATGCGTTCCCCGCGCGCCCCTTTGCGTGGGGGCGGGTGGGGGAGGTGGTGCGCTCCCCCCGGTGGCGGCTGGCCACGGGGGGCTACCTGGGGCACATGGCCGAGCTGTACTCGTTCTGGACGTGGATCCCGGCGTTCCTGGCGGCGCATGAGGCGGCGCGCGCCGCGCGCGTCGGCGAGGCGGCCAACCCGTCGGTGGCCGCGCTCACGGGGTTCGGGGTGATCGCCGTGGGCGGGATCGGCTGCGTGTGGGGCGGCCTCGTGGCCGACCGCGTGGGGCGCCTTCCGCTGGTGACGTGGGCGCTGGCCATCAGCGGCGGCTGCGCGCTGCTGATTGGCGCGGCGTTCGGGCGCAGCTGGTGGCTGATGGCGCCGGTGGCGCTGGCGTGGGGATTCTTCGTGATCGCCGACAGCGCGCAGTTCAGCGTGCTGGTGACGGAGAGCGTGCCGGCGCACGCGGTGGGGACGGCGCTGACGCTGCAGCTGTCGCTGGGGTTCCTGCTGACCACGGCCACGATCCAGCTGATCCCGCCGCTGGTGCGCGCGGCGGGGTGGGCGTGGGTGTTTCCGGTGCTGGCGGTGGGGCCGGCGCTGGGGATTGCCAGCGCGCGGCGGCTCGCACGGTGAGGCGGGGCGGGGTGAGGCGAAGTTCCAACTACAACTCCAACTACAACTACAACTCCAACTCCAACCTGAACCTTCAACAAGAACCTCAACTCCACATTCAACTTCAACCTGGACCCTGACCTCCCTTCGGCAGCTGACGCCTGGAGTCTGGCACCGCGCTGGATCGAGGTGCAGTTGGGGTGATAGGTGGAGCTATGGTTGGAGTTGGAGTTCGAGTTCCAGTTTGGAGTTGCAGTTTAGAGTTGTAGATGTAGTGGAAGTTGTAGTGGTAGTTGTAGTTGCAGTTGCAGTTCCAGTTCCAATTCCAGTTTCAGTCCTGGCGCGGGCATCGCCGCAGGTGCGGCTGGATTCGCACCGGTGGTGCCGTCCGGCTATGGCATGGCCACCGCCATGCCCATGGCGTGGTACCCCTTGTCCACGTAGATCGTGGCGCCCGTGATGGCGCTGGCCAGCGGCGACGCCAGGAATGCGGCCGTGTGCCCCACCTCGGCGGCGGTCAGCTCCTCGGGGAGCGGCGTGTTGAGCTTGCAGTACTGCACCATGCGGTCGATGATGCCGATGGCGCTGGCGGCGCGGGAGGCGTAGGGGCCCGCGGAGATGGTGTTGACGCGCGCGCCGTACGCGCGCCCCGCCTCGAAGGCCAGCGTGCGGGTGTCGCTCTCCAGCGCCGCCTTGGCCGACGACATGCCGCCGCCGTAGCCGGGGATGACACGCTCGCTGGCCATGTAGGTGAGCGAACAGAACGACCCGCCGGGGCGCAGCAGGGGGCCGAGCTGCTGCACCATGGACACCATCGAGTAGGCGCTGGCGCTGCTGGCGGCCAGGTAGCCGGCGCGGCTCACCTCCAGCAGCGGCTTCTTCACCTCGGGGCCGTTGGCCAGCGAGTGGAAGACGATGTCCAGCGGCTGGGGGCCGAAGTCGGCCACGAGCTGCGCCGCCAGCCCGCCGATGGAGAAGTCGCCCACGTCCTTGTACCGCTTCGAGGTGCGGAGCTCCTCGGGGGCGTCCTCGAGCCGGTCGAACATGGCGTCGAGCGGATAGATCTTCTCGAAGCTGAACTTCGACCCGTCCCGGAGGATGCGCGATTCGTCCAGCTTGCCGCGCTCGAGCAGGTTGAGGAAGATGTTGAGGGCGGGGGGCCAGGTGGCCACGCACACCGAGGCGCCGGCCTCGGCGAAGGCCTTCGCGATGGCGAACCCGAAGCCGCCGTCGTCGGCCACGCCGGCGACGAGCGCGCGCTTTCCGGAAAGGTCGATGGGGAGCATGTCCGAAAGGTAATGCGGACCGGGGCGGGGGGCGCCGCTCCGCGGCGAGGCTAGCGGGCGGCCCGCGCCAGCCGGTCGCGCACCCCCTGCCATTCGGGGGTGTCGGGGGGACGCTCGATGACGATCACCGTGCTGCCGGCCGCGTCGGCCGCGTGCAGGGCGGCATACAGCGACCGCGCGAACCCCGCCGGGTCACCGGGAAGCTGCTCCACCCGGGCGCCGTCGAACCCCTGCGCGGCGGACAGGGTGCGGAGCAGCGCGGTGGCCACGCCGGACCCGGCGGGGCGGGCGGCCAGGGCGGCCGCCACTTCGTCCACGCGATCGGGGTCCATGAGCCACACGACGGCGCGCGGGGCGTAGTGCTTGTCCGCCTGGCCGGGGGCCAGCGGGGCCAGCGGGGCCGCACCGGCCGGCCCCTCGTGCGCCGCCACGGTGGCCGACCGCTCCAGCACGGGGGCGCCCAGCAGTGCCGCCAGTTGCCGGGCGTCCAGCATCCCCGGGCGCAGGATGGCCGGCGGGTCCTGCGTGAGGTCCAGGACGGTGCTCTCGATCCCTACCTGGCAGGG
>JAGWYS010000044.1 GCA_018969225.1 Gemmatimonadota bacterium
GTGATCGTGGCCGCCCCCACCGCCGGCGCCTGCGCCGCGCTGCCGGGGGCGTGCCTCGCCATGGCGGAGGAGATGGGGCTCTCCGAGGATGACATGGCGCGCGCGATGCTGGCCGCCGGGCTGATCGGCGTCTTCATTGCCGGGCCGTGGACCTTTGCCGCCGAGGTGGGCGGATGCCAGGCCGAAGGGGGGGCGGCGGCGGCGATGGCCGCGGCGGCGCTGGTGACGCTGGGGGGCGGCACGCTCACGCAGGCCACCGGGGCCGCGTCCATGGCGCTGCAGAGCATGCTGGGGCTCATCTGCGACCCGGTCGCCGCGCGCGTGGAGATCCCCTGCCTGGGGAAGAACGTGCTGGCGGCCAGCAACGCGCTGGCCTGCGCCAACATGGCACTGGCCGGTTACGACGCCATGATCCCGTTCGACGAAGTCGTGGGCGCGGCCCGGCAGGTCGCGGAGCGGATGCCCCGAGAGCATCGCTGCACGGCGCTGGGGGGGCTGGCCACCACCCCCACCGCCCTGCGGCTCAGCGCCGAGCTGGCGGCGCGCCTCGCCGCGTCCGCACCCGCGACGTAGCGCGCGCACCTCCCCAGCGGCCCATCCTCACGCGGCCGTGAGCCGCGCGGTATGTTCGGCCTCATGGCCCACCCTTTCGTGCCCCTCAACCACGCCCCCCTCCCGCTGGACGAAAGCCTGGCCCGGGGGCGCGCCTTCCACGCGCAGATGCACCGGCGCCGCACCACGCGGCACTTTGCCACCACGCCGGTGCCGCGCGAGGTCATCGAATGCGCCATTGCCACCGCCGGGACCGCCCCCAGCGGCGCGCACCAGCAGCCGTGGACCTTCGTGGCGGTGAGCGACCCGGCGCTCAAGCAGCGGATTCGCGAGGCCGCTGAACGGGAGGAGCGCGAGTTCTACGAGGGGCGCGCCCCCGAGGAGTGGCTGCGCGCGCTGGCACCGCTGGGGACCGACGCGCACAAGCCGCATCTCACCGACGCCCCCTGGCTGGTGGTGGTGTTCCGGCAGGCGTACGGGCTGGAGCCCGACGGCGGCAAGAGCACCTACTACTACACGACCGAGTCGGTGGGCATCGCCGTGGGGCTGTTCATCGCGGCGGTGCACCAGATGGGGCTGGTGACGCTCACGCACACGCCAAGCCCCATGACGTTCCTGCAGGAGCTGCTGGAGCGGCCGGCCAACGAGCGCGCCTACCTGATCCTGCCGGTGGGCTATCCGGCGGCGGATGCCCGGGTGCCGGACATCCGCCGCAAGACGTTGGAGGAAATCGCGGTGTTCCGATAGACGGGGGCTCCGGAGTGGGGACGCGGGTGCCAAGGGCTCCGCAGCCGATGCAGGACCGGCGCGCGCGGCACGCCCTCAGAACTTGAGGTTCATGCCGAGCACCGGCAGGAGCCCGGTCTGCTCGGTGTAGGCCCGCCGGTTCGTCTTGGGGTTCCAGTCAACCTCCGCATGGTTGCGCCGGTTGGTCACGTTCTGGATGTCCAGGTAGGTGGCGAGCGTCCGTCCCCGGACGGCCAGGCGGCGTTCCACGCGCAGGTCGATGCGGAGGTACGCGGCCGTGCGGTCGGCGTGGAGGCGCGTGTCGAGAGGTCCCACCCCGCGCCCACGCGCCGGCCGGCGATGACGTTCGCCGCGAACGGGGCATCGAACGCGCCGCGTCGGCGGACACCGTCCAGTGCCACCTGCCGCGAGCGCGTGGACGACAGGGCGACCTGCCAGTACGTCCCCTGCACCAGCTGGCGCTGGGCAAAGAGCTCGACCCCCCGCACCTGCCCGGTACCCCGGCTGGTCAGCGGGACCAGCGCCCCAACCACGTCGTAGCTGTCGCCGGCGTTGGCGAGCGTGAGCTGCGGCAGGTCGGTGGCGACGGGGTAGTGCGCATAGCGCTTCTCGTAGGCCTCCAGCGTCACCCGCAGCGCGGGGGCCGGGGTCCAGGCCAGGCCGACCACGGCATGGTCGGCGCGCATGGGCGGCAGGCGACGGTTGCCCGGGATCGCCGCGACGTACACCAGCGGCACCTGCTGGTGGTGGCGTCCCACGGCGCCGGTGGCCTCCAGCGACGAGGTCAGGCGCAGCGACGCGGCCAGGCGCGGGCTGGTGCGCACGGCGTTGGACAGCTCGAACCGGTCGGTGCGCATGCCGGCGGTGACCTGTGCCGCGCCGATGCCCCGGCTGAGTTGCAGGTGCAGGCCATTAATCTCGCCGCGCGTGGTCGAGTCGATGGCAAAGGGGGCCACGCGACCGGACGGCGCCAGGGGCAGGAAGCTGCCGAAGGGGGCTTCCATGCGGGTGCGGGAGGTGAGTTGGCGCAGGACCGCCCCCGCGTTCAGTTCCCCGAGAGCGGGGAGCTGCGCGGTCAGGTCGTACCGCGCCGTGATGTCCGCCTCGCGCGACCGGTTGAACCAGGCGCGTGCCCCGCCAAGGCGGGCCTCGTAGATCTCCTCGCCATAGCCCAGCCCCGATGGCCGCCGGGATCCCGCACGACACGATCCGCCCGCGCGTGCTGCGGGCCGCCATGGGCTATCTCGAGGCGTGCCAGGCCGAGGGGCGAGCGAGGCGCGCCGCGGCGCCCTAGCCACCAACGGGCCATGGAGGGATGCGGTCCGGCGCGCGCGACCGTAACGTTTCCCGGACTTCAGGCAGCCGCGCGGCGGGCAGGCCAGCCCCGCGCCCGTCCCTCACCCCGCCCCCATGCGTGCCCTCCTGCTCCTGGCCCTGACGGCCGCCCCGCTCGCCGCGCAGCCCGCCGGCAAGCTCCCCCCTGTGGCGGAGCAGATCGCCGCCGCCACCCTGCCGCTCACCCCCGACCTGCGCGCCGGTGCCACCGTGATGGGCTACCGCGAGCCCGGGAAGCTGGTGGTGCTGCGCGAGGGGAAGAACGGCATGCACTGCCTGGCGCTGTACGTGACGCGCCCCGACTTCCACGTGGCCTGCTACCACGAGTCGCTGGAGCCGTTCATGGCGCGCGGACGCGAGCTGCGCGCGCAGGGGATCACGGCGGGGGCCAAGGTGGACTCGGTGCGCTTCGCCGAGATCAAGGCCGGGAAGCTGGCGATGCCCGTGCAGGGGTCGCTGCACACCATCACCACCAAGCGGGAGAACTTCGCGCCCGCCACCAACTCGGTGAAGGAGGCCGGCTTGCTCACGGTGCTCTACATCCCCGGGGCCACGGCCAAGAGCATCGGGATCACGGAGACGCCGCAGGAGAACGCCCCGTGGATCATGTTCCCGGGGACCCCCAAGGCGCACGTGATGATGGCGGGGAAGATGTGACGGCGCGCCGCGCGCCGGGCGCGGTGCCCCCCGCCGCCCCTCGCGTGTCCGTGGTCATGCCGGTCTTCAACGGGGCCGCGCATGTCGCGGAGGCCATCGACAGCGTCCTCGCGCAGTCCTACCGCGCCTTCGAGCTGCTGGTCGTGGACGACGGTTCCACCGACGGATCCCTCGCGGTCATCCGAGCATTCGCCGATCCGCGCATCCGCGTCATCGCCCAGGCGCGCAACCAGGGGCTGATCGCCACCCTCAACCACGCCTTCGCGGAGGCCCGCGGCGCCTACCTCGTGCGGATGGATTGCGACGACGTGGCCCATCCCGACCGCATCGCGAAACAGGTGGCCTACCTGGACGCGCACCCCGAGGTCGGCGTGCTGGGCACCTGCTTCGAGCTGTTCGGCGCGCAGTCGGGGATCGTGCGCTACCACGAGCGCGACGCGGTGCTGCGGGTGTTCATGCTGTTCGAGTGCGCCATCGGGCACCCCACCGTCGCCCTCCGCCGCGCGTGCGTGTCGCTCCCCTTCTACGATGCGGCGTATCCACACGCGGAAGACTACGAGGCCTGGAGCCGCCTCATGCTGGCCGGCACCCGATTTGCCGTGCTCCCCGAGGTGCTGCTGCGGTACCGCACCCACCCGGGACAGGTGTCGAAGGCGGGGCAGGCGGTGCAGGTGGCCAGCGCCGACCGCGTGCGGCAGCAGTGGTTCCGGGCACTCGGCATGGAGCCCACCCCGGCGGAGGAGGCGCTGCACCGCGAACTCGGGCGGTACGCGCCATGCGCCGACGTCGCGCACCTGCGCCGCCTCGACGCCTACCTGACGCGGTTGCACCGGGCGAATGAGGCCACGGAGGTCTTCGACCGGGCGGCGTTCCGAGCGGAGCTGGCGTCGCGCCTGCGCGGGGCGCTGCTGAGCCTGCCGCGCGTGGACCGCGAGGCGCTCAGGATCACCTTCCGCTCCGCGCTGTTCGGGGCGGATTTCTGGGGTCGCCCGTCCTTCTGGCGCGTCTTGCGCCGTGCAGCCGCGGGAGGGTCCCGCAGCCAGCCCTGACGCAGCGCCGGGAATGAGGACGGGGGGTGCCGCCGGCGTGCTTGCCGGGGGGGGAACCGGTGTATACACTCTCGGATTCACACTCTGGCCCCGCCCGCCATGCGACTTCCCCGCCTCGTCGCCCTCGCCGTTGCCCTCGCCGCCGCCCTCCCGGCCGCCGCCCAAGGGCCCGCCCCCGCCGCCGCCCCCCGCCAGGGCCCCACCGACCCCCGCGAGATCGAGGCCTTCATCGACGGCCTGATGGCCGTCTACCTCCGCGACAAGCACATCGCCGGCGCCACGGTGGCCGTCGTCCGCGACTCCGCCGTGCTCCTCGCCAAGGGGTACGGCTACGCCGACGTCGCCAAGCGCATCCCGGTGGACCCCCGCACCACCCTCTTCCGCATCGGCTCCATCTCCAAGCTGTTCACCTGGACCGCGGTGATGCAGCTGGTCGAGCAGGGGAAGCTGGACCTCGACGCCGACATCAACCGCTACCTCGACTTCAAGATCCCGGCCACCTATCCCCAGCCCATCACCCTCCGGCACGTGCTCACCCACACGCCGGGGCTGGAAGAGGACAGCCGCGGGCTCTTCTCCGACGACACGGCCCACGTGGACACCATGAAGGACTGGCTCCCCGCGCACATCCCCGCGCGCGTCCGTCCCCCCGGCGTCCACGCCTCCTATTCCAATTGGGCCACCGCGGTCGCAGGGTACATCGTCGAGCGCGTCAGCGGCATGTCATACGACACGTACATCGACCGCCACATCCTCGAGCCGCTGGGGATGCGCTACGCCACGTCGCGCCAGCCGCTCCCCGCCCCCCTCGCCCCCCACATGGCCCAGGGGTACCAGTTCGACGCCGCCCGCGGCGTCTTCGCCCCCAAGCCGTTCGAGGTCGTCGGGGGCGCCGCCCCCGCGGGCTCCTTCAGCGTCTCCGCGGCGGACATGGCGGCGTTCATGCAGGCCCACCTGTTCAAGGGCGCGTGGAACGGGAACCGCATCCTCGCCGACACCACCGCGGTGCGCATGCAGACGCGGCTGCACGGCCACGATCCGCGCCTCCCGGGGTTCGCCCACGGCTTCTACGAACAGACCACCGCGGGTCCGCGCGCCATCGGCCACGGCGGCGACACGCAGTGGTTCCACTCCGACCTCGTCCTCCTCCCCAGCGAGGGGGTGGGGCTCTTCATCTCCTTCAACACCAACACCGGCAGCGAGGTCTCCTTCAAGCCCTTTGCCGACGACGTGCTGGGGCACTACTACCCGCAGCCGCTCCCCCCCGTCACCCCCACGGCGGCCGACGCCAAGGCCAACGCGCGCTTCGCCGGCGAGTACCTGTTCAACCGCCGCAACTTCACCACCTTCCAGAAGGCGCTCGGCCTGTCCGGCGCGCTGAAGGTGGCCGCCGACACCAGTGGCGCGCTGCTGGTGGCCACCCCCTTCGGCACCCTGCGCATGGTGCGCGTGGACTCGCTGCTGTTCCGCGACGAGCGAGGCCACGAGCTGCTCGCCTTCCAGCAGGACGCCGACGGCACGGTCACCCACGCCTTCCTCTCCATGGCCCCCATGATGGTGATGGAGAAGCAGCCGGGGCTGCGGGCCCCGTCGGTGCACCTGGCCATCCTGGGGCTGGGGCTGCTCACCGCGGCGGGCACGCTGGCGGCGGGCGCGGTGCGGTTCTTCGGGCGCCACGGGCGCGTGGGCGAGCCCCACCCCCTCGTGCACCAAGGGCGGTGGATCATGGCGGGGGTGGCCCTCCTGCTCATGGCGTTCGTCGCGGCCGTCGCCGGCATCGCCTCCGACCCGGTGAAGTTCATCCTGGGGAACGACGTCGGGGTCCTCAAGGCCGCCCTCACGCTCCCCGTGCTGGCCGCGCTCCTGACGGCCGCGGGGGCCGTGGTCGCCGTCCGCCAGTGGCGCGCGGGCGCCGGCTCGGTGGCCGTGCGCGTGCGGCACACCCTCGCCGTGACCGTGCTGGCGCTGTTCTTCTGGTCGATGGCCACCTGGAACCTGCTGGGGTGGCGCTTCTGAGCGGATGCGGGGGGCGCCCGCCGGCGGCGCCCCCCGCACCCGCCCTCCCTCACGGCGCCACCCGCTCGAACCGGATCCGCTCCACCCGGCTGGCGTCCAACCGGAACCCCGGTGACCGCCCGCGCACCGGCGCGTCGAAGGTCAGCGTGAGCGCGCCACCGTCGCCGTAGGCCAACGCGGCCTCCAGGGGCGCCAGCCGGGCCGCCGCCGCGCGCGGACGCGCCAGCCGCAGCACGCCGTCGGCACCCGCCGTCACCTCGTAGACGGCACCCCCCAGTTCGGGGCTGGCGTAGCGCCCCGCAATCGCCGCGTGCTCCGCCGGTCGCGCGGCCCCGCCTGCTGGGCGCGGCTGCTCCTCCTCCCCCGCCGTGGCCTCGCGCGCCGCGGGGGCCCCCAGCGCGGCCCCCAGCACCGCGTCGGCAATGCGCAGCGACAGCGCCGACGTGTTCACCGTGGACCGGTTGCACAGCAGCGCCACCGACGTGCGCCGATCGGGGAAGCGGAACAGCGCTGCGCGATAGCCGCCCGTGGAGCCGGTGTGCTCCACCAGCCGCTCGCCGCGGTAGCGCCCCACGGTGAGCCCGAACGCATAGCCGTTGGGCGCCCCCGACGTGAGCGGCTCCACCTCGTGCATGAGCGCCAGGAACTCCGCGCCGCCCACCGCCCCGGTGTGGAAGTTCTCGTCCCACTTCTGCAGGTCGGCCAGCGTGGTGACGATCCCCCCCTGCCCCACGAGGTCGTTGTTCCAGACGTCGATCCGCCACCGCTCCGCCGCGCCCGGCACCGGCGCATACGCCAGCGCGCGCCCGGGGACCACCTCGGTGTGGTCGTCCAGGAAGAGCGTCTCGTGCATCCCCAGCGGGCGGAAGATGGCCGAGTCGGCGAAGCGCCGGAGCGACTGTCCCGTGACCCGCTGCACGATCGCCCCGAGCGCCAGGTAGCCGGTGTTGCTGTAGCGGTACGCGGACCCGGGGGGGAAGTTGAGCCTCCGCTGCCGCGCCGCGAGCGCCAGCATGTCCGCCGACGTGTACCCGTCGTCGAACCGCAGGCCGGCCAGCCCCGCCAGCTCCCAGAAGTCGCGCATCCCGCTGGTGTGGTGCACCAGGTGCCGCACGCGCACCGGCGTGCCAAGGTCGGGAAGCTCGGGGAGGAAGCGGCGCACGTCGTCGTCCAGCGACAGCCGCCCCGCGCGCACCAGCAGCGCGATGGTCGCGGCGGTGAACTGCTTGGACACCGACCCCACGGTGAAGCGCGTGCGCGGCGTGATGGGGATGTCGTGCGTGAGGTTGGCAAAGCCGTAGCCGCGGGCGAAGGCCACGGCGCCCGCCTGGAACACCCCCACCGCGCACCCCGGGGTGCCGGCGTGCGCCATGGGGGTGAACAGCGAGTCGATGGCCGCGGCGGTGGCCGCGGACAGCGCCGGCGCGGCGGGCTGCGCCGGCAGCGACGCGCCCGTGAGCGGCCAGCCGGCCGCCGCCAGCAGGGTGGCAAGGGTGGGCAGGGCCACACGCTGCGGGGAACGCCCACGTGGGAAAGAGGGCATGGGTCGCGAGAGCAGGGGACGGGGAGGCCACGGAGTCACCGGGGAGCCCCCATAGCATACGGCGCCGGGCGCCACCGCGCCGTGCACGGCCGCGTCGCTGCCCGGGGATGTTTGGTTGAAATCGGGCGGTCGCGCGCTACGTTAGGCGGATGTGGTGCCCGTGGTTCGCTGGTCCACCGTGCCGATCCTGTGGTGCGGCCGACGGCACGGGCCGTGTGCGTCCCGTCTGCCCGCGCCCCTGCGGGCGATCCCCCAGGAGCTGGTTGCCATGCCGCTGTTGACGGACTTCCCCGCACCGCGCTGGCTCCCCTGGCGGTGGCGGAACCGGTGGGACCAGTTCCGGATCGACTCGGCGATCCGCGACCTGGATCGCACCCCGCCGATGCCGGCCGCGGCCCCCGGCGAGGCGCTGGCCGACGTGCAGATGCTCGTGTGCCGGCGCGACCTCACCATGGCGGTGCTGGCGCTCAAGTCGCTGCTGCGCTACGCCCCCGGGCAGCTGGCCGTGACGCTCACCAACGATGGGAGCCTGTCGGCGGCCGACCGGGCGTGGGTGGACCGGCACGTGCCGGGGTGTCGCTGGCTCCCGCGGCACCTGCCGGAGGCGACGCTCGCGCCGGTGTTCGACGGGCGCCCCCACCTGCGCGCCCTGTACGGCACCGGGTTCCAGCTGGTGTGCAAGCTGGTGCACGCCTTCGCGTCGCCGGCGAGCGAGCGGGTCATCGTGCTCGATCCCGACACCGCCTTCCTGGCTCGCCCCGACCTGCTCGTCACCTGGGTGGCCGGGGGCGACGCGCACGCGCACTACATGCACGGCGCCGCCGGGCAGGACGGCAAGATTCCGCAGCACGTGTGGGACAGCTTCGCCGAGATCACCGCGAGGACGGGGTGCGCGCCGGCGGCGTGGCGCCTGGACAACCACTACTTCAACTCCGGGTTGCTGCTCTTCCGTCCCGCGCAGTGCAACCTGGACCACGCCGAGGCCTACCTGGGCTGGCGCACGGAGACGGGCGAGGGGCTCTGGGACGGGATGCGCGGCATCTGGTTCGGCGAGTGGACGCGCGAGCAGACCGCCTTCCTTGTGATGTATGCGCTGATGGACCCGCCGTCGCGCCCCCTGCCGGAGGGATACAATCTGGGGCCGCTGCGCGAGAACGGCTTCAACCATTTCCTCCGCGAGTACATGGTGCATCCGGACACGCTGCGGCGACTGGCGCGGCTGGTGACCGAGCTGGAGGCGCGTGGCACGGCATCGTCGCGGTGAACCGGCTCGCTGACACGACGGACGGGGCGTCGCCACCCGTGCGCGCTCCGCACCCCCCCCACCTTGGGAGTCCCCTGCGCATGCGCCTCGCCAGACCGTCCCGGCCGCGCCCCGCGTCCCGGCGCGTCCTCAGCACGATGGTGGTGGTCGCACTGGCATGGGGCGCACTGGCGTGGGCCGTGCCGGCGGCCGCGCAGCCGGCCACGGGGCTGACCCGCCTCCTGGCCGACCAGGCGGCGCGCTTCCCCGGCTCCGTGGGCGTGTACGTGAAGCACCTGGGCACCGGCGAGGAGGCGGCCGTGCGCGCGGACAGCGCCTTCAACTCGGCCAGCGTCATCAAGCTCCCCGTGCTCACGCTGGCCATGCAGCTGGTGGACCGCGGCACACTGTCGCTGGCGTCGCGCCTGACGCTCACCGCGGAGAACACGCGGGGCGGGAGCGGGATCCTGCAGCGCTTCGACGCGGGGCTGCAGCCCACGCTGCGCGACGTGCTGGCGCAGATGGTGATCACCAGCGACAACACCGCCACCGACCTGGCCATCGCGCAGGTGGGGGGCGTGGCGGCGGTGAACGCGTGGATCGCGGCCAACGGCGGCGGCATGACGCTGCTGTACACGGTGGCCGAGGTGTTTGCCGCGGCGCGCACCCCCGCCTACGCGGCCAACCCGCGCGCCGGCGTGGCCAGCAACCGCGCCTACTGGCTGGGGGTCATCACCCCGCGCGCGGTGGGGGCGCTGCTGGAGCGCATGCAGCGGTGCGCCGACGGCTCCGCCACGGGCAGCCCGCTGGCGTCGCGGCCGCGGTGCGAGGAGATGATGCGCATGATGCGCAACCAGCTGTCGGGGGACCGCCGGCTGCCGCACTACCTGGACGTGCCGGTGGCGCACAAGACCGGCGACTGGCCGCCGTTCCTGGCCAACGACGTGGGGGTGATCTTCGCGCGGTCGGGGCCCATCGTGATGGTGGTGCTGACCAACGACATCCGCGGCAACTACGGCGAAGCGGAAGACCGCATCGGCGAGATGGCGCGCACCGTGGTGGGGTACTTCGACGGGCGGTAGCGGCGGCGCGGCGCGGTCACGCCAGCAGCAGCTCCAGCTCCTCCCGCCCGATTGCCGCCAGCCCCCCCCGGTCCCCCGCCAGGATCGCGTCGGCCAGCGCGCGCTTCCCCGCCTGCAGGGCCAGGATCTTCTCCTCGATGGTGTCCCGCGCCACCAGCCGGGTGGCAATCACGGGGCGCGTGCGCCCGATGCGGTGCGCGCGGTCGATGGCCTGCGCCTCCACCGCCGGATTCCACCAGGGGTCCAGCAGGTACACATGATCGGCCGCCGTGAGGTTGAGGCCGTGGCCGCCCGCCTTGAGGCTGACGAGCATCACGGGGCAGTCGGCGTTCTCCTGGAAGCGCGCCACGGCGGCCTGCCGATCCCGCGTGCGGCCATCCAGGTACCCGTACGTCACCCCCTCCTCGTCCAGCGCCTCGCGCACCAGCGCCAGGAAGGCGGTGAACTGCGAGAAGACCAGCGCCTTGTGCCCCTCGGCCGCCGCGCTGACCAGCGCCGGCACCAGCGCGTCCAGCTTGGCGCTGGGGAGCGCCCCCTTGCGCGCATCGGCAAGCACCGGATGGCAGGCGGCCTGCCGCAGCCGCAACAGCCCCTCCAGGATGTGCAGCCGCGAACGCCCCAGCCCCCGCGACGCCACCTGCGACAGCACCTCGGTGCGCACCGCGGCGCGCACCCGCTCGTAGAAGGCGCGCTGCCTGGGCTCCAGCTCCACCTCCAGCGTGCGCTCCAACCGGGGCGGCAGCTCCGGGGCCACCTCCTGCTTGGTGCGGCGCAACAGCACCGGGCGCAGCGCCCGCGCCAGCACGTCATCGCCGCCCTGCCCCGCCGTGCCGGCGCGCACGGCCTCGGCAAAGCGCGACGACGCGCCCAGCAACCCGGGATTCAGGAACTCCAGCAGGCTCCACAGCTCCTCCACCCGGTTCTCCACCGGCGTCCCGCTCAGCGCCAGGCGGTGCGAGGCCTGCAGGATGCGACAGGCCTTGGCGGTCGCCGTGCCGTGGTTCTTGATGGCCTGCGCCTCGTCCAGCACCACGTAGTCGAACGCGATCTCGGCCAGCCGCGCGACGTCCCGGCGCAGCACGCCGTAGGTGACGAGGGCCACGTCGGCCGCCGAGGGATCCCACGCCGCCTCGGCGCGCGCGGCGCCGCTCCAGTCGGCCACGCGCAGCGCGGGGGCAAAGCGCGCGGCCTCGGCGCGCCAGTTGAACACCAGCGACCTCGGGACCACCACCAGCGACGGGCCGTGTCCGCCCAGGCGCCGGCTGTCGAGCAGCGCCAGCACCTGGATGGTCTTCCCCAGCCCCATGTCATCGGCCAGGCAGCCGCCAAAGCCGAAGTCCCGCAGGAAGTGCATCCACCCCAGCCCCTCGCGCTGGTAGGGACGCAGCACCCCGGTGAAGGTGGCGGGCGGGTCGGCGGGCGCCACGCGGGCGAAGCCGCGCAAGGCCTCGCGCTGCTGCGTGCACACGGCGTCGACGTCCACTTCGGGCAGCGTGGAGAGCAGCACGTCCAGCAGCGCCAGCTGGGAGCGGCGGAAGCGGGTGCCGGTCGCCGTGCCCTGTCCGCTGGCCAGCAGCGGTCCCAGGCGGTCCAGCCAGTCCTGCGGCAACAGCCCGAGGCTGCCATCAGGGAGCGGCACGGCATCCACGCCTTGGCGACGGGCCTCCAGCACGTCGGCAAGCGCCACGCTGGTGTCCCCATAGGGCACCGTCCCCTCCAGGTCGAACCAATCCACCCCCGAGCGGACGCTGGCCCGCACGGCACCCGGCGCCCGGATGGCACAGCCATCAGCCTCCACGCGCCATCCGTCGGTGGCCAACGTGCGCGCCACGGCCCCCATCACCTCGCGCGGGATGCCGAGCCATGTGGTGCCCATGTCCCGCATCACCGTGGCCCCCATGGCCATGATCCGGTCCCACCCCTGCTGTTCGGCGGCCCGATCTCGATGGTGCACCGTGCGGGCGGAGGCATCGACGCGCGTGGCTCCGTCCTCATCCGGGGCGACGGGCACCCCTCCGTACCAGAAGCGCAGGCGCATCGCCACCAGCGGGGCGCCACCGCGACGCGACAGGGCGGGGGCGGCCTCGAAGCGCACGCCGGGCACGGGGGCGTCGGTCGAGGAGCGGACGGCCAGGTCGGGGGGAAACGCCACGTCAGGCACCCGGGGAAGCGCGTGCAGCTTCGCCAGCGCCGGCCACGGATCGTCCCCGAGGGGGAGGCGTGGCTGCGTCCGCAACGCCGCCATGAGGGGCCACAGCCCGTCGAGCACCATGGGGGTGAGGGCACCGTCGATGAGGGCAAGGCCCACGGGATGCACCCACGGCACGGCATCCAGCGCCCGTCGCTGGGGGCCGCGCACCAGGTCCCCGGCCAGTGCCCAGTGCGCGCCGTCTCGCACCACCGCGACGGCAAAGCGCCACGGCACGATCGGGGTCACCGATGACTCCGCCGACGTCTCCGCCGACGACACCCTCGACGACTCCGACGCCACGTCCCATCGAAGCTCCGTCAGCGTGGCGGCGGGGGGCCCCACCAGGAGCTGCGCGCGACCGGAGGCGCACAGCGCCGGGACCACGTGCTCGATATCCTCGGGGCGCAGCACATAGGCCATACGCGAGCCCCCGTGGTCGTGCAGCGGGGCTGCGCCCAGCAGCCGTCTGGCCACCTCCTGATCCCGCGGGTCCGGGGCCCCGCGCCATGCCTCGGTGGGGATGACCATGCGCCGGGGCGCCCCCCAGCCCCCGGTGCGCGCGCGGGTGCGCGTGAGCACCTCCAGCAACAGCCCTGCGGGCTGGCCGGTCAGGAAGCGCGTCCCGTCCAACTGATAGACGAATTGCCGGTCGGCGGGAGGTCCTGCGCTCCCGCGCGGCACGGGGTGGTCCGGCGTGGCCATCATGGTGGCCATGCGCATCTCCCATGCGGCGCGGTCCAGCAGGGCCTCCCACGCCGGGGTGGGGTGGCGGCCGGGGAGCGCCCCCACCGAGTGGCCCGTGCCGGCCTGGTCAGGGTCGCCACCATGCGGCTCCTCCCAGTCGTCATCCCACTCGTCATCCGACCCGTACACGGGGAATTCCCAGTGGTCGGGCCCCTCCGTCTCCACCTCGACCAGCCGCGCGGCCGTGGCCCGCTGCAGGGCCTTCGTCAGCGAAGCCGCGTCCGGCCTGTCCTCGAGGACGAGGAGCGTGGCCCAGAGGTGCTTGCAGAAGGCGCCCCCGTCGGCGTGCGGACAGCTGCACCCCAGCAGGGCCGTCTTCCGCAGGACGGTGACGGAGAGGACGTAGTCGGCCGTGCCCGCAACGTGCGCGTCCGCCGACGCGGCCGTGAGCTGGACGATATCCACGGCCCCCGCGCGCGCCAGCGCCTCGCCACGGGTGCGTGACGGCGCCGCAAAGTGCCGGGCCAGCGTGGGGGAGGGCATGGGGGAAAGCTAGCCCGGACCCCGGCGGTCAGCCCTCGGGCGTCGCCTGGTACACCCCCGGACGGTGCAGCTCCATGAACCGGTCGGGGGCGGCCAGCGGCGTGAACCCGTACGTCGCGTACAGCCCGTGGGCGTCGCGCGTGACCAGCATGAGGCGCCGCAGCCCCTGCACCTCGGGGTGGCCGAATAGCGCATCCAGCATGCGGCGGGAGATCCCGAGGCCGCGGTGCGCGGGGAGCACGTACACGTCGGCCAGGTAGGCGAACGTCGCCCGGTCGGTGACCAGTCGCGCAAAGCCCACCTGCCGCCCCGCGTCCAGCGCGGCCACGCACAGGCTCCCGGCAATGGCGCGACGGACGACCTCGAGGGGGATGTCCTGCGCCCAGTAGGTGGTGCGCAGGAACGCATGCGCCGCCTCGACATCAATGCGCGCGGGATCGAAGGTGATCTCGAGGCCGGCTGCGGGGGTGTTCGGATCAGGGGAGGTCATGGTGGGGGAAGATACGGTGGATTTCGACGGGGAGGCCGTGACCCCGTGCCCTATCCCGGCGCACGCGTGCTCGTCCCCCGCCCCGTCGACGCAAACAGCCCCGCCGCCACCAGCGCCGCGGCGGCCCAGAAGGCCAGCATGGCAAACCACCCCCACGCGTCCTTCATCAACGGCACCAGCCAGATGGAGAGGATCCCCCCCACGTTGCCCATCAGGTTGAGCACCCCCGTGGCCGCCCCCTCGGCCTCGCCGGCCAGCGACGCCGCGGTGGTCCAGAAGGGGGCCTCGCAGCTCACCAGGCACGCGGCCGAGAGGCTGAGCGCGACAATCGCCAGCGACGGCGTGGGGAGCCACGCCCCCAGCAGCACCAGCGACGCCGCCGTGGTGAGCCCGGTGATGGCCACGCGCCGCCGCGCCGCCGCCAGCCCCATCCGGCGCGCCATGCGGTCGGCCAGCGCTCCCACCAGCGGCGCCGCCACCGTGGCCAGCAGGTAGGGGAGGCTGGCCCACACGCCGCTCTCCAGCAGCGTGAACCCCCGCGCCTCGATGAGGTAGCGGAAGAACCAGAAGAGGAACACGTACAGCACCGCCGAGTGCAGCAGGTACGACGCGCACAGCCGGCGCAGCGGGGGATGCCCCAGCAGCCGCGCCGTCTGCCGCCACAGCGAGGGGGCTCCCGTCGCGGCAGCCGCGCCAACGGGCGCTGCGGGACGGTCGCGCGGTGCCAGCAGGTACCACGCCACCGCGGCCCCCGCCCCCACCGCCGCGCTGGCCAGGAACACCGCGCGCCACCCGGCGCGCGCCATCAGCGGGGTGAGGGTGAGCGGCGCCAGCGCCGCGCCCAGCGTGGAGGCGGCCAGGTACACCGCGCTGGCCGCCGTGCGCCCGCGTTCGGGGACATGGCGCGCCACCGCCACCGCCGCCACCGGGAAGGTGGCCGCCTGCGAGGCTCCCAGCAGCAGCCGCGCGGCAAACAGCACCGCGAACGCCCCCATCCCCGCCCCCACCACCGCCCCCGAGGCCAGCGACGCCACCGCCCACCCCAGCGCCGCCAGCGCCAGCACCAGGCGGGCGCCGTAGCGGTCCCCCAGCGCGCCGCCGGGGACCTGTCCCAGCGTGTACGCCAGCTGGAACCCCCACGCGGAGATGACGCCCATTTGCGCCATCGTGAGCCCCAGCTCCGGGGCCATGTACTCCTGCGCAATGGCGATGTTGGTGCGCAGCGCGTAGGCCACCAGCCCCAGGAGGGCCAGCAGCCAGACCACGCGGCGAGAGGAGGGGGAGGACTCGGAGGCGGTCATGGCCGGGAAGGTGGGAGAGCGCAAACGTATCGCGCGAACCGCGCGCCCGGAACGCGGTCCGCCCCTTGGTACCCCCTCGTCGGCCGGCCGTCTGCTTGCGCGGGGTCGTCCGCATCGGGCGCCCCCGACCCCTCCCGCCCTGGACGCCCCATGCCCCCGCGCCAGCATCCCAAGCTCATCATCACCGTCGCCCCCGTCGGCTCCTACGCCACCACCGCCGACACGCCGCACATCCCGGTGACCCCCGACGCCCTCATCGAGGACGGCATCAAGTGCTGGGAGGCGGGCGCCAGCATCCTGCATTACCACGCGCGCGACAAGGACCAGAAGCCGTGCCTCGACTACGACTTCTTCGCCAGGGTCCTGGAGGGGCTCCGCAAGCACACGCGCCTCATTGTGCAGATCTCCACCGGCTTCCGCTCTCCCGCGCACCGCGATGACCGCATCCGCGCGGTGGACCTGCGCCCCGACATGATGAGCCTCAACGTGGGGTCGGTGAACCTCCCCAAGGGCCCGTACCCCAACGACCCGGCGGACGTGGAGTACTACGCCGGCAAGATGATCGAGTACGGCGTGAAGCCCGAGATCGAGTGCTTCGACCTCAGCCACATCTACGCCGGCATCGGGCTCTGGAAGCGGGGGCTGATCAAGGACCCGCCGTTCTTCGACATGGTCATGAACATCAGGACGGCGCTGCCGTACCACCCGCGCCACCTGGTGCACATGGTGGACACCATCCCCGAGGGCGCGCTCTGGAGCGTCATCGGCGTGGGCCCCGCCCAGCTCCCCGCCACCACCATGGGGATCATCATGGGGGGGAACTGCCGCGTGGGGTTGGAGGACAACCTGTTCTACCGCTACAACGAGCTGGCCACCAACGCGCAGCTGGTGGAGCGCGTGGTGCGGCTGGCCGGCGAGCTGCAGCGCGAGGTGGCCACCCCCGACGAGGCGCGCGCGATGCTGCGCATCGAGAACTCGTGAGCGCCCCCGTCGCCGCGGGCGCGGCCGAGGCGCTCGACGCGGAGACCTTCGGGCTCCTGCTGGACACCATCCGCACCTTCGTCCGCGACCGCCTCATCCCCGCCGAGGCGGAGGTGGACGCCACCGACCACGTCCCCGCGGCGCTCGTGACCGAGATGCGGGAGCTGGGGCTGTACGGGCTCACCATCCCCACGGCGTACGGCGGCATCGGGCTCAACGTGGAACAGTCGGTGCGCGCCTTCCTGGCGCTGTGCTACGCCGCGCCGGTGTTCCGCTCCATCGTGGGGATCAACAACGGGCTCGCGTCGTGGGCGCTGGTGCACCTGGGGACGCCGGCGCAGCGCGCGCGCTACCTGCCGCCGCTGGCCTCTGGGGAGCTGGTGGGCGCCTTCTGCCTCACCGAGCCCGACTCGGGGTCCGACGCGGGCGCCCTGACCGCCTCGGCCCGCCGCGATGGCGACCACTACGTCCTCAACGGCACCAAGCGGTACATCACCAATGCCCCCGAGGCGGGGGTCTTCCTGGTGTTCGCGCGCACCGACCCGGCCACGCGCGACGCGCGCGGCGTGTCGGCGTTCCTGGTGGACCGGGACACCCCCGGGCTGCACGTGGGTCCCCCCGAGCGGAAGATGGGGCAGAAGGGGGCGCACCTCAGCGACGTGATGTTCGACGACTGCCGCGTCCCCGCGGGGGCGCTGCTGGGCCCCGAGCACCGCGGCTTCGCCATCGCCATGCAGGCGCTCGACCGCGGGCGGCTGCACATCGCCGCGATGTGCGTGGCGCTGGCCGAGCGCCTCATCGACGAGTCGGTGCGCTACGCGATGGAGCGGGTGCAGTTCGGGAAGCCCATCGGCGAGCACCAGCTGGTGCAGGCCATGCTGGCCGACAGCCGCGCCGAGGCGTACGCCGCGCGGTGCATGGTGCTGGACGCGGCGGTGCGGGCCGATCAGGGGGAGCGCGTGTCGGTGGAGGCGTCGTGCGCCAAGATGTTCGCGTCGGAGATGGTGGGGCGGGTGGCCGACCGCGCGGTGCAGGTGCACGGCGGCGCGGGGTACATCGCCCCCTGCGTGGCGGAGCGGCTCTACCGCGACGTGCGCATCTTCCGGCTGTACGAGGGGACCACGCAGATCCAGCAGCTCATCATCGCCCGGGAGATGCTCCGGGCACACGGCCGCCACGGCTGACCCGCTCATCCCCCTCCCCCGCCACCCATGGACCGCTCCGCCCCGTTGCGCCGGCACCGCGCCGCCCTGTGGGCGGCGGCCTTCGTCACCCTCGCCGGCCGGGTGCCGGCGCAGGTCCCCGGGTGGGACCGGGGGCTGGATGCCGAGCTGGACTCCATCCGGAAGGCGTGGAAGATCCCCGGGATGGCGGTCGGAATCGTGGCAAAGGGCAAGGTCATCCACCTCAAGGGCTACGGCGTCCGCGACCTCGCCACGCAGGCCCCGGTGGGCCCCGACACGAAGTTCCGCATCGCCTCCATCACCAAGTCGTTCACCGTGACCTCGCTGGCGGCGCTCGTGGGCGACGGCAAGCTGGCCTGGGACGACCGGGTGCGGCAGCACGTGCCGGAGTTCGTCACCTACGACCCGGTGGTGACCGAGCTTATCACCGTGCGCGACCTGGTCACCATGCGCACCGGACTCGCGCGCCACGACCTGCTGTGGGGCATTGACACCTTCCCGCGCGAGGAGCTGGTGCGCCGCATCCGCTACGTGGCCCCCAACCAGGACTTCCGCACCGCGTGGCAGTACCAGAACCTCATGTTCACCGCGGCGGGCTACCTGGGCGGGCGCGTGAACGGCACCGACTGGGAGACGCTCGTGCGCACCCGCGTGCTCGAACCGCTGGGAATGGCGCGCACCTCCCCGGTGCTGGCCGACTACCAGCGGGACGACGACTTCACGCGCCCCTACGCCCTGCACGACGACGGCGTGGTGCGCCTGGTGGCGCGCCAGCGCGACACCGATCCCATCGCCCCCACCGGCGGGCTCCACTCCACGCTGGCCGACATGGTGAAGTACCTCACCCTGCACATGCAGGGGGGGACCTTCAACGGGCGCGCCCTCATCCGGCGCGCCGACAGCCGGGCCATGCAGGCACCGCAGATGGCCATGCAGCGCCCCATGACCTGGGAGGCCGACGAGTTCCCCGAGCTCTCCGACGAGGGCTACGGCATGGGGCTGCTGGTCACCCACTACCGCGGCCACCGGATGGTGCACAACCCGGGCAACTGGGACGGCTGGTCGCTGGAGCTGAGCTTCCTCCCCAATGACTCGCTGGGGGTGGTGGTGCTCACCAACATGTACAGCACCACCCTGCGCGACTTCCTCCCGTGGCTGCTGTACGACCGGTTGCTGGGGCTCTCCAACAGCCGGTGGAGCGACCGCTTCCTGGCGCGCGCCGCGCGCAGCCGCGCCACGCAGGCCGCCGCCCGCGCCCGCGAGGACTCGGCGCGGGTGCGCGGCACCGCCCCGTCGCACCCGCTGGACGCCTACGCGGGGCGCTACACCCACCCCGCCTACGGCGAGGCGGTGGTCACCCGCGACAGCGCCGGGCTGCGCCTCCGCTTCGGGAAGTACGAGTTCCCGCTGGCGCATCATCACTACGACAGCTTCCGCTACGAGCCCCCGGCCGGCGATCCCACCTACAACCGGTTCCGGTGGCGCGTATCATTCCTCACGGGGCTCGACGGGTCCGTCGAGACGCTCCTGGCCCCGCTGGAGCCGGCGGTCCCGCCGCTCCCCTTCACCCGCGTCCGTCCGTAGATGACCCCCCGCATCGCCCCCGGGGCGGCCACGCCCCCCGGGGGCGGTGCGCCCGCCGACGCCCACGCCGACGCCCAGCGGCTCACTCGCCTCGAGCAGCTCGACCGCAAGGTCCACTGGCTCTCCGCGTGGACCATCCACCACGCCAACCACCTGCGCGAGTCGCGGGACGGCCTCAAGGTGGGGGGGCACCAGGCGTCGTCGGCCTCCATGGCCACCATCCTGTCGGCGCTCTACTTCGGCGTGCTGCGCCCCGAGGACCGCGTCGCCGTCAAGCCGCACGCCAGCCCGGCGTGGCACGCCATTCAGTACCTCCTGGGCCGGCAGGACGCCGACCAGCTGCAACGGTTCCGCGCCTTCGGCGGAGCGCAGTCGTACCCGTCGCGCACCAAGGACCACGACGACGTGGACTTCTCCACCGGCTCGGTGGGGCTGGGGGTGGCGGTCACCGCCTTCGCGTCGCTGGTGCAGGACTACCTGCTGGCGCACGGGCGGCTGGCGCCGGGGCAGGCGGGGCGCATGGTCGCGCTGCTGGGGGACGCGGAGCTGGACGAGGGGAACATCTACGAGGCGCTGCTGGAGGGGGCCAAGCACGACCTCCGGAACTGCTGGTGGATCGTGGACTACAACCGGCAGAGCCTGGACGCCACCACCAGCGACCGCATGGGCGACCGCTTCGCGCGCATCTTCGATGCGTGCGGATGGGAGGTGCGCACCCTCAAGTACGGGCGCCAGCTCCAGGCGGCCTTTGCGCGCCCCGGGGGGGCGGCGCTACGCGACTGGCTCGACGCCGTGCCCAACGACGACTACGCCACGCTCAGCTATCAGGGAGGTGCGGCGTGGCGCGCGCGGCTGGCGCACGACCTGGCGGGACACGCCGATGCGCTGGCGCTGGTGGCCGCGCACGACGACGACGCCCTGGCGGCGCTGATGACCAA
>JAGWYS010000289.1 GCA_018969225.1 Gemmatimonadota bacterium
TATGCCGGCGCCAGCGCCGCCGGGTCGGTGCCAATGAGCTCGTTGGTCCCCACGGTCACCGTCTCCGGGCGCTCGGTGGTGTCGCGCAGGGTCAGGCAGGGGATCCCCAGCACGGTGGTCTCCTCGGTGATGCCGCCACTGTCGGTGACCACGGCGCGCGCATGCCGCACCAGGTGCACGAACTCCAGGTACGGCTGCGGATCCACCACCCGCACTGCCCCAGGGAGCGCCGGCAGCTGTGCCAGCACCTTGGCGGTGCGCGGGTGCGCCGGGAACACCACCGGCCGGTCGCCGGCCCCCGCCGCCACCGCCGCGAGCAGCCGCGCCAGCACCGCCGGGTCGTCCACGTTGGCCGGGCGGTGAAGTGTGAGCACATCATACCCCTGCGGCACCAGCCCCTCCGCGTCCCACCACGCCGGCGGGCGCGTGCGGTGCAGGTTGGCCAGCAGGGTGTCGATCATGGTGTTCCCCACGAAGAAGATCCGCCCGTCCTCCACCCCGGCGCGCCGCAGGTTGGCGTTGGCCACGTCGCTGGTGGTGAAGAACCAGTTGGTGATGGCATCGGTCACCAGCCGGTTGATCTCCTCGGGCATGGTCCAGTCCCCCGACCGGATCCCCCCCTCCACATGCGCCACCGGGATGCGCAGCTTCTGCGCGGCAATGGCGCACGCCATGGTGGAGGTGACGTCCCCCACCACCAGGCAGACGGACGCCGGACGCTCCAGCAGCAGCTGCTCGTAGCGCACCATGATGGCCGCGGTCTGCACGGCCTGCGTCCCCGACCCGGCCTCGAGGTTCACATGCGGCGGCGGGATCTCCAGCTGCCGGAAGAACTCCCCCGACATCTTGTCGTCGTAGTGCTGCCCGGTGTGCACCAGCCGCCACCGCAGCGCCGACCCGGCAGCTCGCCGGGCCTCCAGCGCCCGGATGATGGGCGCCACCTTCATGAAATTGGGGCGCGCCCCGGCAATGAGGTCGATCAGCGGCCCGCGGTCGTCCGCGGCCGGCAGGGAGGCGGTCGAGGTCATGCGGGGAGTGTAGCGACGGGGGCGACCCCACGCCACGCGGCACCTTCCCCACCCACGCCCCACCCTTCCGGTGGGGTGCAATGAAGGGGTAAGTGCCTGGCGACACGGGCGAGACATGGAGTGATTCCCGAGCGCCTTCCCGGGGATGGCAAGCCGAACGTGGGTGTTGTGCTTCAGGGGCAACCTTGTCGACGGACGCCATGCAACCTGTTGCCCTGACTATTTTTACGGATCACCCTACCGCTCGGCGCCAGGTCAGTAGGGATCACAAAGGCCGCTGTCCGGGTAGTACCTCAGTGCCCAAAAGAAACGATCGACGGCTGAAATCGTTTTGCTAGGGATTCGGGCGCAGGGCGACCACGAACCGGCGGCAATCCGTCGTCAGGTGCATTAGCGTCTTGTCGGTGGTGCTACCAGGCAGTAGCATCTCGATGGATATCAGATGTGCGAATCGTCGGATGGCGCCATATGAACAGGGGGAGCACCCGTGAAGGAACTTTCTAGCGCCGCCGGTTTGACTCGACGCGTCCTGTCCGCAGTGCAGCGGCCGCAGGGCAATGTGCCCGTGCTGCCCCCTATCGCCGAGGCCATGGCCACGATGATGGCGGACGTTGAGCGTGGGCATCCGGTCGGTGCGTCGGAAGCGCGGACAGCGAGTCACCCCTCGACGCCATCCCAGCCGGCGTTCGTACAGGCTTGAGTTTTGACGGCGGCGGTTTTGACAGCCCGACTGCGTCGGGCTGTTTTATTTTGTGGATCCCATGCATGTGCCTCGCCTGTACAGACTGCAGCGCCTCGCCAGCGCCATTGATCGGCTCGAGACGGAACTCGTCCATCTGAACGGCGACGGGCTGTTTGTTGCCCTTCAGCGGCCAGCCGTACTGCACGGCAACGGAACGTATCGGCGCACGGTCCGCGTGCAGACCACGGGGGCGATGCGCACCGGCGTGGCGATCGGCATAGTGGTCGATTTTGACATCCTCCGGCTGCAACGAACCAATACGTATCTGGTGATCCGGGAAGAGCAGCACTTCAAGGCCAGCATCTTCGGTCAAGGGGAACTCCTTCGTTACGAGAGCGGGCATCGGTCGCATAGGCAACACCCGCACTATCACGGCACGTGGTGCCAGCTCCGGGGCCTTCCAGCCCCCAAGATTGAAGCCGGTAGTGCGGTCTCCCTGACCGCATTCGTACGGGCAATCGAAGCGTGGCGACTGAAGCATGCGAAACATCTGCCAGCCGATCCACCCACGCTCGGTGCCGTTCGCGCATGAGCGCGGCCGGCCTCACGCTCCATGCGCACCTTCCGCCCCCGGGCCAAGGGTGAGAGCTTGACCGTTGGTAAATGGGTGCAGGACCGCCCCGTCTTCGCTGTCATCCCCCGCCGCGCCCCCCTGCGCCCCACCACCTTGGCATGCACCTGACCCCCACCGCCCTCCCCGGCGTCACACTGGTGACGGCCCCGGTGTTCGGCGACGCGCGCGGCTTCTTCACCGAGCTGTTCCACGCCGAGAAGTTCGCGGCGCTGGGGCTCCCCACGGCCTTCGTGCAGGACAACCACAGCCGCTCGGCCCGGCATACGCTGCGCGGGCTGCACTGGCAGGTGGCCCCGCACGCGCAGGGGAAGCTGGTGCGCGCCGTCACGGGACGGGTCTTCGACGTGGCGGTGGACCTCCGCCCGGAGAGCCCCACCCGCGGCCGGTGGGTGGGCGTCACGCTGGAAGCCGGCGACGGCCGGTCGCTGTACATCCCGCCAGGGTTCGCGCACGGCTTCCTGGTGCTCAGCGAGCACGCCGACGTGACCTACAAGTGCACGGCCCCCTACCACCCCGCCAGCGAACGTTCCCTGGCCTGGAACAGCCCGGCCTTGGCCATCGACTGGCCTCTCCCCCCGGGGGTGGTACCGGTGCTCTCGCAGCGAGATGCGGCGGCGAAGCCGTGGATGCTTCGCGAGGAACTGGAATCTGACCCTGACGAGCCAGAGTAATGGGGCACGTTCTTTCGGTCATACTCGTTCCCTTTGGTTTCGCACTGGCCGCCATCGGGATCACCCGGTTTGGGCCGCGATGGTTGAGGGCAGCGGCACCTTACCTGTTCTTCGCCACCACCCCCTTGCTCACCACGCTGGGGCTGGTGGGGGTGCTCACCGGAATGGACGCCGATGCGACCGGCGTATCGCCGCTGTGGGGTCTGCCTTTCTATACCCTGTTCGTGTCCTGCCAATTGTCCTGCCATGGCGATGTGATTCGGAACAAACCGCTGCCGTTCCTGCTGGTCGCCATCAATCCGCTGTATTT
>JAGWYS010000290.1 GCA_018969225.1 Gemmatimonadota bacterium
GCCCCCGCAGCTCCGCCAGCAGCGAGTCCCCCTGCTGGTACAGCCGCGGGTCGTTCACCAGCAGCCCAAGCGTCCCGCCGCCAGCGTTCACCTTTCCCAGCACCGAGTCGCTGCGCGCCACCACCGAACGCACCGTGCCGCTGCTCCCCTCCAGCTCGGCGGCCACGCGGCGCAGCCGCGCCGTGGCGTCGGCCATCTCGCGCGCGGCGGTGCGCGCGTCGGCCAGCAGCCGCTCCAGCTCGCCGCGGCTGGTGGCCGAGTCCACCCGCGCCGACAGCGCGTCCACGCGGGCGGCGGCGGCGTTCACCCGCTGCACCCCCGTGCGCACGTCGTCGCTGATGCGGTCCAGGTTGCGCGACTGCCGCCGCACCGTGCGCGACAGCTCCCCCGACAGCTCGGCCACGTTGCGGATGGAGCCGCGCAGTTCGCGCGCCGCCTGGTCGTCGAACGCCACCTGCACGCGCCCCGCCACCGTGGCCACGTCGCCGGCGATGCGCCCCGCCACCGACGTCAGCTGCGCGATGTCCGGCTGCACCGCCCCGGGGAGCGTGTTGCCGTCGGTGCGCGCCTCCATGAGCGCCGTGCGCAGCTCGCGGTCCTGCGGCACCCCCGCGAACCCCGTGATGGTGGCCTGCCACTCGCCGAAGAGGCTGGCCGCCGTGAGCAGCACCACCGGGTCGGCGGGGAGCCCCACCCGCCGGTCGATCCCCAGCTGCATGCGCACCCACCCGCTGTCGGCCAGCGCGATCGACTCCACCTGCCCGGCGCGCACCCCGCGGATCACCACGGGGTTCCCCACCGACACCCCCCCCACGTCGCGCGTGCGCACCCGGATGTGCATGGTGGCGCCGCGCAGGTCGGCCTGGTTCACCCACAGCACCGCCGCGATGAGCGTCACCGTCACCACCAGCACGGTGATCCCCACCACCAGGTCGTTGGATCGCTTGGGCGCCGCCATGCGTATACGTTACCTGAAAGGTCAGCGGATCGTGCGTCCGGTGAGCCACACCAGCGCCCAGAAGGCGTCCAGCACCAGGATCATGACCGCGGAGATCACCACCGCCTGCGTGGCGCTGCGCCCCACCCCCTGCGCCCCCCCGGTGGTGGTGAGCCCCGCCCGGCAGCCGATGAGCGCCACCGCCGCGCCGAAGCTGGCCGACTTCACCAGCCCGTAGCGCACGTCGAAGGGCTCGAAGAACAGCCGCACCCCCTTCAGGAACTGCGGCGTGGAGAGGTCCAGCAGCACCAGCGACGCCCCCCACCCGGACACGAGCCCCACCAGCATCGCCGTCCCCACCACGATGGGGAACATCGCCGCCGAGGCCACCACCCGCGGCACCACGAGGTAGCTCAGCGGGTCGAAGGTGAGCGTCTCCAGCGCGTCCACCTGCTCGGTCACGCGCATCGTCCCCAGCTCGGCGGCAATGTTGGCCCCCACGCGCCCCGCCAGCGCCAGCCCCGTCAGCACCGGCGCCAGCTCCAGCACCACGGTCTTCTGCACCAGCGTGCCCACGAAGTACGGCGGCACCAGGTCCCCCACGGAGTAGCTGGCCAGCAGCGCCAGCACGATGCCGGTGAACAGCGCGATGAACATGCCGATGGGGAGCGACTCCACCCCCAGCGACCGCGCCTGCGCCGACAGGTGCGGCAGCCACCCGCGCAGGTCGCGCGCCGCCGCCACCGCCGACCCGGTGAAGCGCGCCCCCCGCCCCACGGGCTCCAATGCCGCGCGCACCGCGCCCCCCAGCAGCGCCACGGCGTGCCCCAGGCGTCGCATCACCACCCCCTCACCGCCACGCGGCCCACAGCGCCGCCCCGGTGGCAAGCCCCAGCACCGCCAGCCCCCCCACCGCCTGCAGGCGATAACGCCCGCGCCCCACGGTGGCCGCCAGCGCCAGCTTGAGCCCGGTGTTGGTGAGCACCCCCACCCCGATGGCCAGCGCCGCCACCGGCACCTGCGCCCCCACCCCGTAGCGCGTCATGGACAGCGTGAGCGCGTCCATGTCGGTGAGCCCCAGCAGCGTGGCCGACGCCAGCACGCCGGTGGCGCCCACGTGCGCCTGCACCCACGCGATGGCGAACAGCACCAGCTGGAAGGCCACGGCCATCTGCAGCGCCGACCCCAGCGCCAGCGGGTTGTGCTCCAGCGCGCCGCGCGCGGCAACGGCCGACGCCGGCGCCTCGGTGGCGCGCACCTGATGGTCGCGCCAGTACGCCACGGCCACCAGCGCCACCCCGGCCAGCAGCGGCGGCGCCAGCACCGGCAGGAGCGCCCGCGCCACCGGCGCGTTGAGCAGCGACGTCACCACCAGCAGTCGCGGGATGAGCACGGTGCACGCCCCCAGCACCCCCACCGCCAACGCCTCCCCCAGCGCGGGATCGTCGCGGCTGCGGCGGCTGAAGGTGAGCGTCACGGCGGTGGAGGAGACCACGCCCCCCAGCATCCCGGTGATCCCCAGCCCGCGCGTCTCCCCCACCGCACGACGTGCGAGGTAGCCGGCAAAATTGAGCCCGGAAAAGAGGAGCACCACGACCCACAGTTCGCGCGGGTTGAAGGCGCCGAAGGGGCCGAAGCTGCGGTCGGGGAGCACCGGCAGGATGACCAGCGCCAGCACCCCGAACTGCAGCGCCGCGCGCAGCTCGGTGGCCGCCACCCGCTGCAGCGCCGCCTGCATGGCGGACTTCTCCGCCAGCAGGAGCACGGCCAGCACCCCCGCCGCGCTGGCGGCGGCGCGGTGCCCGAGCCCCGCCGTCACCCCCAGCGCCACCACCACCATGGCCACCACCTCGGTGGTGCCGTCCGTCGTGGTGTCCGGGCGACGGAGGGTGACCGCATAGGCCACCATGGGGAAGAGGACGCCGGCGGCCACCAGCACCGCCCCCGCCACCGGCTGCCCGTCGCGGAGCAGCCACCCGGCGAATCCGCCCAGCGCCCCCAGCAGGGCGAAGGTGCGCACGCCCGCAAAGCGGGCGTCGGGGCCGGTGGTGTGGCCGGACCACTCCCGTTCGACCCCCACCGCCATGCCCACGAGGGTGGCGACGAGGAGGTCGAGGGCGAGGGGGGGCATGGGGCAACTATACGCGCTGGCGCCCGGGATGGGAGATGGGAGTTTGGCGACGGGCCGCCGAGAAATTCCGAAAAGAAGAAAATGCAATCACGGGGACTTATCCTATGAGCCGGATGGATGCATATTCATCGCATGGCTGCTGACCGCCTCCCCATCCACGACCGGTTGGCGGCGCTGGCCGATGCCACCCGCGGGCGCATCCTCCTGGCGCTGGACCAGGCGGAGCTCACGGTGGGCGAGCTGGAAACG
>JAGWYS010000291.1 GCA_018969225.1 Gemmatimonadota bacterium
GCCAGCGCCCGCAGTCCGCTCCCCAGCGCCGAGTGGGCCATGGGGGCGATCGCCCGGATGGCCGCCGCCGCCGCCACCTCGCGCGGCGAGGTCCCCCCCACCAGCACCGGCTGCAGGCCGTGCGCCTCCCAGAGCAGCCGGCACACGGCCCCCCATCGCTCGGGGAGCCAGTCCTTCTCCGGCTTGCTGGTGCCCACCACGATGGCCGCCACCGGGCGGTCGAATTGCGCCAGGAACGCCCGCTGCGCGGCCCGCTCGGCGTCGTTCCACGGCCCCAGCGTCCACTGCGGCGCGCCGTGCGGCACGCCCAGCGCGTCGAGGAACTCGAAGTACTGCTCCTGCACGTGCTGCCCGGCGTGCGGGGCGATGCGATGCGTGGTGAACAGCCAGTTGGCGTCGCGCGCCCGCGCGCGGTCGAACCCCAGCTTCACCGGGGCGCGGGTGAGGCCGGTGACCACCCCGGCCTTGAGGTACACCTGCAGCGCCAGCACCAGGTCGAAGGGGCGGGCGGCGAGGGCGCGGCGCACGTCGGCGTAGGCGCGCCACCCGCGGGCGCGGTCGAAGGGGATCACCTCGTCCACCAGCGGGTGCCCGCGCACCAGCGTGGCGGGACCCGGCTGCAGCACCCAGCTGATGCGCGCCTGCGGCGCGTGCGCCTTGAGCGCGTGCACCACCGGCATCACGTGCACCGCATCCCCCACGGCGCTCATCATCACGATGCCGATGCGCGCCAGGTGCACCGGGGGCAGTGGCGGCGTGGTGGGGACGGCGCCCGCCTTGGCCGGCCCCGGCCTCGCCGGTCCTGCCATCGCGTCAGCCGACATCGGCGTGCGCCTCCCGCACCGCGGCCTCGAACGCGGCCACCCCGGTCACGGCCAGCCCCGTGCCGTGCCGCTCCCGCTGGCGGCGCATCGAGCGCGCCAGCCGCCCAAGGTTGGCCGCCAGCACCCGCCGCGGCCGGCGGTGCGGTGTCCAGCGCACCACGTCCACGTCAATCACCAGCGCCTCGCAGCCGCCGTCGCCGGTGCGGCGCAGCAGGACGTTCTTCACGTTGAGATCGGGGTGCACCACCCCGGCCTCGGTGAGCTGCCGCAGCAGCCGTGCCGCGGCCGCCAGCGCCTCGTCGGCCCCGAACGCGGGCGCGCCGTCCACCCCGCCTGCCAGCACCTCCCCCAAGTCGCGCGTGGCCGGCTCGTAGCGCGTCACCACGTCCACGGTGCACCGCCACAGCGGCAGCCGCGTGCGCGCAAACCCCAGCACGGCCGTGGTGGGGATCCCCGCCGCCCGCAGCGCCGCCGACTGCCGCAGCTCGCGCGGCGCGCGCGAGGGGCGCAGGAAGCGGTCGCGCGTGAGCGGCGCCAGCAGGCCGCCGTGCCAGGCATGCCGCACCGCCACCACCTCGCCGGTCCCGGGGAGCGGTGCCACCAGCACCGGCGCGCGCCCGCGCAGCGCCCGCGGTTGTGGCTGCGCCCCCGCCCAGGCGTACAGCGAGCCGTGCCGCGCCACCTGCGCCGCCAGCGCCTCGGCGATCGTCGAGGCCATCGCCGCGCCGCCCGGGCCGGCGGTCCCGTCGGCCGCCGGGGCGGCATCTGCCGGCACCGCCGCCACCACCTCGGTGGGGCCCACCCACCGCACCGCCATGGCCTCGCTCACCCCCCGCGCACCCGCCCGATCGCCGTCAGCAGTGCGCGGGCCTTGTTCTCGGTTTCCGCCCACTCGGCCTCGGGGACCGAGTCGTGGACGATCCCCGCCCCCGCCTGCACCGACGCCTCGCCGCCGGCGATCACGCAGGTGCGGATCGTGATCGCCAGGTCCATGCGCCGGTCCCCGGCGGCGAGGTACCCGATCGCCCCTGCGTAGGGGCCGCGCCGCTCCGGCTCCAACTCGTCGATGATCTCCATCGCGCGCACCTTGGGGGCGCCCGTCATCGTCCCCGCCGGGAACACCGCCCGGAAGGCGTCCATCGCCGACACCTCGGGGCGCAGCATCCCCTCCACCTGGCTCACGATGTGCAGCACGTGCGAGTACCGCTCCACCGTCATCAGGTCGGTCACGCGCACCGAACCGTATTGGGCCAGCCGCCCCACGTCGTTGCGCCCCAGGTCCACCAGCATCACGTGCTCGGCGCGCTCCTTCTCGTCGGCCAGCAGCTCCGCCGCCATCCGCGCGTCCTCGTCGGGGGTGCGCCCGCGCGGGCGCGTGCCGGCAATGGGGCGCACCGTGAGCCGCCCGTCGGCCACCCGCAGCAGCAGCTCCGGCGAGCTTCCCACCAGCTCCACCCCGTCCAGCTCGAGGTGGTACATGTACGGCGACGGGTTGAGCGCCCGCAGCGCGCGGTACAGCGAGGCGGGGGCGAAGTCCAGCGGCACCGTCATGCGGCGCGCCAGCAGCACCTGGAAGGCGTCGCCCGCCGCGATGTATTCCTTGATGCGCGCCACGTCGCGCAGGAAGGCATCGCGTCCGTACCGCGACGGGGCCGGGACGGGCGGCGCCGCCGCGTCGAGCGCCAGCGGGGGGAGCGCGTCGGGGGCGCGCAACCGCGCCACCAGCGTGTCGATGGTGGCCGTCGCCTCCGCGTGCAGCGTCGCCAGCGCGGCGGCGTCGGCTCCCGCCGGCACCGGCACCGCCACGATCACCCGCGCCTGCCCGCGCCAGTTGTCGATGACCACCACCGCCCGCGTGAACAGGAAGCAGGCGTCGGGGACCGGCATGGTGCGCGGCGGCGCGTGCGGGAGCCGTTCGATGTGCCGCACCACGTCGTAGCCGAAGTACCCCACCGCGCCCCCCCAGAAGGGACCCAGCTCGGGGCAGGGGACCGGGTTCATCGCCGCCACCCGCGCCTGCAGGTCGCCCAGCGGGTCGGCCACGCGACGGGCGCCATGCCACCCCGCCTCCGGGCTCCAGGTCTCCACCACGTCGTCGGTGAGCCGCCAGGCCCCCCGCGGTTCGGTGCCCAAGAAGGTGAAGCGCGCCCATGCCTCGCCGCCGGCCGGCGCCGACTCCAGCAGGAAGGCAAAGGGCGGGCGCCGCAGGCGGGCAAACGCGCCCACGGCGGTCACCTGGTCCAGCAGCACGTCGCGCCACACCGGCACCAGCCCCCCGTGCTCCGCACAGGGGGCGGCGCGCGTCGCGAACTCCGCCAGGGTGTCCATGCCGGAAACTACCGGTCCCGGCCGGAAAGGTCGACGGGATTGCGGGGCGCCACTCCCTCGCGCCCCCACGGTCCCGCTACGATTGGGCCATGCTCCCCGACCCCGCCCGCCCCCTCACGTTGCTGGACGGACGCACCACCCGGCTCGACGTCGGCGTGGTGGAC
>JAGWYS010000045.1 GCA_018969225.1 Gemmatimonadota bacterium
GTTCCCGGAGGCGGTGGTCCAACGCTCTCACCATACGCCGGTCCTCGTGGATTTTTGGGCGGCTTGGTGCGGCCCCTGCCGGGCACTGGGCCCGGTGCTGGAGCGGCTGGCGGCAGAGTACGAGGGCGGGTTTGTGCTGGCGAAGGTGGACACCGACCGAGAGCCGGCGCTGGCGCAACAGTTCCAGATCCGGTCGATTCCGACGGTGATGCTGTTCCGCGACGGCGCGCGCGTGGGCGGCTTTCCCGGCGCGCTGCCGGAGGGGCAGCTGCGACAGTTCCTCGCGCAGCACGGGGTAGAGCCGGGCCCCCCTCAGGTGCTGCCCCTCCCCGAGGAGCCGTTGGCCAGGCTGGAGGCGCTGCGCGCTGCGGCTGCGGCGCTGCCGGCACGCGCCTCGCTGCAGTTGGAGTTGGCGGTGCTGCTGGCGTCGCATGGCGACCTGGCGGAAGCGGCGCACGCCCTGGCCCACCTTCCCGGTGCCGTCTTCGGGGATCCACGCGCGGAACGGGCTCGGGCACGGTTGGCGCTGCGCGAGGTGACCACGGCTCGCCCCGCGGACGATGCCGTCCGCGCGGGTGCCGCAGACGTGCTGGCCGGGGAGCCGGTACGCGGCTTGGCGGCGCTGCTGGAGGCGGTGCGGGCCCAGCGGGGCGGGCAGGATCAGTCCGCTCGGGAGATCCTCCTGGCGGCGATCGGGTGTGTGGAGGACGACGCCCTGGTGCGACAGACGCGCCGCCAGCTGGCCTTGGCGCTGTTCTAACGCCGCTCGCCCTCGCGGCGAACCGAAAGGCAAACGGGGCCGGTCGGCTGAATGCCGACCGGCCCCGTGACCGTACGGACCGCGACGCGCGCGAGACCCAACGGATGGGGGGGGATTCGAACCCCCGAGACCCTTTCGAGCCAACACGCTTTCCAGGCGTGCGCCTTAAACCACTCGGCCACCCATCCAGGAGGCGCGGGCGGAGGGCGCCCGGACCTGCGACACACTGCACCAGACCGCCCCGCACTGCCGAACGGACAGGGTGAGATTCGAACTCACGATACCGTTGCCGGTATGCCGGTTTTCGAGACCGGTGCCTTCAACCACTCGGCCACCTGTCCAAGCTCTCGATGCGCGCCAGGCCGCGAACCGACCGGCCCGCCGTCAACGCATCGAAACCACGTTCTCCAACGCCTCCCGTCAGCCCGCAACGGGCGGTTGGCAGCTTGGATAAATAGGCGCGCCGCGCAGGGGTGTCAACCGAGGCCATTGCCCCCGACAGTCGGGGCTGGCCGTTGGGAGTCCGTGACGCGGCCGGGGCACATGGCGTCCCTCCATGGAGACCGGTTTCACGGGGTGCCGGGCATGCTGCCGTCGGCGCCCCCGCTGTGCGCACCCTGTCGTTCCTGGACGCCCCGCCCGCATGTCCCTGGCATCGCAACTTCCTGACGGCACGACGTTCGGCCGTTTCCGCATCGGCCGGCTACTTGGGGCGGGCGGGATGGGACACGTGTACCAGGCCACGCAGCTCGACGACGGGCGCGAGGTGGCGTTGAAGGTGCTGGCACACGAGGTGGAGGGGGCGGCCTTTCAGGCGCGCTTCGCCCGCGAGGGGCGCCTGGCCGCCAGCCTGTCGCACCCCAATGTGGTGTACGTGTTCGCGGCGGACACGATCGACGGGCATCCGGCCATTGCCATGGAGCTGGTGTCTGGCGGCACGCTGGAGGAGCGGGTGGAGCGGGAGGGCGCCCTGCCGGTGCCTGAGGCGCTGCGGTGCATCCAGCAGGTGATCGACGGGCTGGAGGCGGCCCATGCCCGCGGCATCCTGCACCGTGACGTGAAGCCGGCCAACTGCTACGTGGGCGCCGACGATGTCGTGAAGATCGGGGATTTCGGATTGGCGCGCCCCGAGACCGCCGACAACCTCCAGCTCACGCAGCAGGGGATGTTCCTGGGGACGCCGGCCTTCGCTTCCCCTGAGCAGCTGCTGGGCGATCGGGTGGACGTGCGCAGCGACATTTTTGCCGTCGGCGCCACGCTGCACTTCCTGCTCACCGGGAAGCCGCGCTATGCCGTGGACTCGGCGGCACGGCTGATTGCGATGGTGATGCGCGGCGCGGTCGAGGACCTCGCGCCGTTGCCGTCAACCGTGCCGGCGGGGCTGCAGTCCGTGGTGCAGCGGTGCCTCGCCCGCGATCCGGCCGAGCGCTTCCAGGACTACGACGCCCTCCGCGAGGCGCTCCGCGCCTTCCAACCCGCAGCGGAGGCCCACGCCCCGCTGTCGCGGCGCATGGCGGCCGGTGTCTTCGACACGGTGGCCGTGATGTTGCTGGACCTGCCGGTCGGCATGGTGGTGAACCTGGCCCTGGGCATCCCCGCCACTTCCGAGCCCATGGACCCCGTGGTGGAAACGTGGCAGATGCTGGCCTTCGCGCTCCTGATCATCGCATACTTTGGCATTCCGGAGGGGCGCTGGGGTGCTTCGGCGGGGAAATGGCTGCTGCGGTTGCGCGTGGAAGGGGGTGTTGCAGGTCAACCGCCCGGATTGGCCGCCGCCGCGCTGCGTGCCGCGCTGCTGACGATCCCTGTCGTCGCGGCGGACGGAATTGGCGCGTTGATCGGGGCCACCCTCGACTCCGGCTTGAGGTGGGTGCTCCCGTTTGCGGCAAAGCTGGGCGTGCTGTTCCTGCCCCGCGCCCGTCGGGACAACGGGTGGTGGGGCGAGCACGAGCGACTGTCCCACACCCGCGTGGTCCGTGTGATCGGTCGTCAGCGCCGCGAAGCGCTGGCGGTGGCCACCTCGTTCGGCCCAGGGGCTCTGCGCGAGGCGGCTGGCCGGGTGGGGCCGTTTGACGTCCTCGGGCGGCTGCCGTCACCCGCTCCGACCCCGATGCTGCTGGGGCGCGATCCGGCGCTGGAGCGGGACGTCTGGATCCAGACGCACGGGCCGGGGGTTCCCGCCGTGGAGGCCGAGGCGCGCCTGGCCATGCGGCCGGGGCAACTGCGATGGATTGCCGGGCAGCGCGAGGAGTCCGGCGGATGGGATGCGTACGCCGCAGTCCGCGGGTGTTCGCTATCCGAGCGGCTGCGCCACCACGTGCCGTGGGGGGAGTTGCGCAGCTGGTTGGCCGACATTGCGGAGGAGCTGGTGGCGCGCAACCGGGCAGGGACCCCGAGTGCGTCGCTGTCCACCGCGCACGTCTGGATCCGGGACGACGGCCACGCGATGGTGCTGCCTTTCGGGCTTGGTGCCGAGGCTCCCGCCGAGCGGGCCACGGGTGGGCTCGTGGCGGCCTCGGTGGATGCCATCCTGACCGCAGAGGCCGCGCGCGGCGGGGCGCTGCGGTGGCCGGCCCGAGCACACCGGATGCTGGAGGCCATGCGTACCTTGACGCCGCCGCAGGTGGTGGCGCTCCTGGCCGAGGATTCAGGCGAGCCAGCGGTCCTGACGACCCAGCGCCGGCTGGTCGCCTGGGGGATCCCGGTGGGGTTCATCCTGGTGCCGTCCCTCTCGCTCAGCCTGGCGGCGTGGACCGACTTCGCGACCGCCGACGCAGACACCCGTGCGCTGCTCCCGTACATCGAATACGTGTTGGACAGCCGCCAGGATGGCGTGCCCGACACCCGCGCGGATTCGCTGGTAGCCACCTACGCGGGCGCGCGGATCCCAGCGGTGCGTGCGCGGTTTCCGAATGGGGCGATGAGGTCCATGCAGGAGGCCCTGCTCTGGAACCCGCTGGCGGATTCCTTGATCACCCTTGCCGCCCAGGCATCGGCTACGCGCCGGGCCGAGGCCACGCAACTGGTGGAACAGCGCTGGGGGGGGCGGCCGCCGAAGGCCGTGACTCCCCATCGAATCGTCGCGGGCGTTGCCACGGCGCTCGTCGGGGTGGGCGCCGTGTTCTCGTGCGTCGGCGGCCTGTTGCTCGGGCGGGTCCCGCTGCTGGCGCTGCTGGGGCTGGCGGTGGTGGATCGCACGGGACGGCGTGTGGGTCGGCTCCGCCTGCTCACCCGGCAGGTGATCACGTGGGGGCCAAGCGCGCTCGCCGCCCTGCTCTTCGCCAGCGGTACGGGCAGCTCGTTGCCAAGCTGGCTCGGCTCGGTGCTTGCGGCGGTGGCCGCGGTCACCGCCGGCGCCCTGCTGTTGCTGATGCGGACCCCCCATCGCGGCATCCCCGACCGGCTGGCCGGCACCATCGTGGTGCCCGAGTAAGGCGCCGTCCGGGAAGCGGCGCCCGGGCCGCCCGTCAGCGCCGGTCGGCGAAGAACGCCTGCAGCAGCGCCGCGGCCTCGGCCTCCATCACGCCCCCCCGCACCTCAGGGCGGTGGTTGAGGCGGGGGTGGCGCACCACATCCCCCAGCGAGCCGCACATTCCGGCCTTGGGGTCCCACGCGCCAAAGAGCAGTCGCCCCACCCGGGCCAGCACGATGGCTCCCGCGCACATGGCGCACGGTTCCAGCGTGACCACCAGCGTGCACGCCCCGAGGCGCGCATCGCCGACCACCCGGGCCGCCTCGCGGAGCGCCAGCAGTTCGGCGTGCGCGGTGGCGTCACCCAGTTCCCGCATGCGGTTGCGCGCCACCGCCACGAACTCGGCGCCGCGCAGCACCACGGCCCCCACCGGCACCTCTCCCGCGTCGGCTGCGGCCCGCGCCTCCTCCAGCGCGCGGGCCATTGCCTCCCGTTCCGCCTCCAAGAGCGGGGGAGCGGTCACGCGCCGCCGGCCCCGGCGGGGGCGGGCTCCACCGCAAAGGCCAGCCCCTCGCCCCCCGCCACGGCATCGGCCATGATGGCATCCCCCTCCTTGAAGCGCCCCTCCAGCACGGCCAGCGCCAGCGGATTCTGCAGCAGCCGCTGCACGGCCCGCTTGAGGGGACGCGCCCCGAACACGGGGTCGTAGCCGGCATCGCCCAGGCGCTGCTGGGCTGCCGCCGTGAGGCGCAGGGTGAGCTTCCGCTCCGCCAGCAGCTTGCGCAGGTGGCCCAACTGCAGCTCGACGATGCGGTCCAGCTCCCGCCGCCCCAGCGGGTGGAACACCACGATGTCGTCGATGCGGTTGAGGAACTCCGGCTTGAACTGCCCCCGCAGGAGCTGGAGGACCTCCTGCTCCACGGCCGCCCAGCCGGCCCCCTCCTCGGCGGCGGCCAGGATGCGGTGGCTGCCGACGTTGGAGGTGAGGATGACCACCGTGTTGCGGAAGTCCACGGTGCGCCCCTGCGCGTCGGTGAGCCGGCCGTCGTCGAGCAGCTGCAGGAGGACGTTGAACACGTCGGGGTGCGCCTTCTCGATCTCGTCGAAGAGGATGACCGCATACGGACGCCGCCGGACGGCCTCGGTGAGCTGGCCGCCCTCCTCGTAGCCGACGTACCCCGGGGGCGCGCCGATGAGGCGGGCCACGGCGTGCTTCTCCATGTACTCGGACATGTCGATGCGCACCATCGCCTGCTCGTCGTCAAAGAGGAACTCGGCCAGCGCGCGCGCCGTCTCGGTCTTCCCCACGCCGGTGGGGCCGAGGAAGATGAACGAGCCGATGGGGCGCTTGGGATCCTGGAGCCCGGCCCGCGACCGGCGCACGGCGTTGGCCACCGCGGCGACCGCCTCCCCCTGCCCCACCACGCGGGAGGCGAGCACCTCCTCAAGCCTGGTGAGCCGCTCGCGCTCGGACTCCATCATGCGCTGCACGGGGATGCCGGTCCAGCGGGCCACGATCTCGGCGATGTCGTCGGCCCCCACTTCCTCCTTGAGGAACTGCGGCCGCCCCTCGGTGCTGCCGAGGCGCGCTTCGGCGGCCTTCATGTTGCGCTCCAGCTGCGGAATGCGGCCGTACGTCAGCTCAGCAGCGCGGGCGAGGTCCCCCGCCCGGGTGGCCTGCTCGGCCTCGATGCGGACCTGCTCGATCTCCTGCTTGAGGCGCCCCACGGCGCCCAACCCCTCCTTCTCCTGCTGCCACTGGGCGCGCATCGCGCCGGCCTTCTCGCGCGCCTCCGCCAGCTCGCGCGCCAGCGCCGTCCGCCGCTCCACCGAGGCGGGATCGGTCTCCTTCTTCAGGGCGTGCAGCTCGATCTCCAGCTGGACGATGCGGCGCTCCACCTCGTCGATCTCCTGCGGCACCGAGTCGATCTCGATGCGCAGGCGCGAGGCCGCCTCGTCCACCAGGTCGATGGCCTTGTCGGGGAGGAAGCGGTCGCCGATGTAGCGGTTGGACAGGGTGGCGGCGGCGACCACGGCGCCGTCGGTGATGCGCACGCCGTGGTGCGACTCATAGCGCTCCTTGAGGCCGCGGAGGATGGCGATGGTGCTCTCCACGGACGGCTCCCCCACGAACACCGGCTGGAAGCGCCGCTCCAGGGCGGGATCCTTCTCCACGTGCTGGCGGTACTCGTCGAGCGTGGTGGCCCCCACCACGCGCAGCTCGCCGCGGGCCAGCATGGGCTTGAGCATGTTGCCGGCGTCCATGCTCCCCTCGGCCTTCCCGGCGCCCACCAAGGTGTGGAGCTCGTCGATGAACACGACGAACTTCCCCTCGGCGCTGGTGATCTCCTTGAGCACGGCCTTGAGGCGCTCCTCGAACTCGCCGCGGAACTTGGCGCCGGCAATCAGGGCGCCCAGGTCCAGCGACACGAGGCGCTTCCCCTTGAGCCCCTCGGGGACGTCGCCGCTGACGATGCGCTGAGCGAGCCCTTCGGCAATGGCGGTCTTGCCGACCCCCGGCTCGCCGATGAGCACGGGGTTGTTCTTGGTGCGCCGGGAGAGCACCTGGATGACGCGGCGGATCTCCTCATCGCGGCCGATGACCGGGTCGAGCTTGCCGTCCCGGGCGGCCTGCGTGAGGTCCCGGGTGAACTTCTCAAGCGCCTGGTACTGCTGCTCTGGGGACTGGTCGGTGACCTGGTGGGCGCCCCGGACGAGCTTGAGCGCCTCCAGCAAGGCGGCCCTGGTGGCGCCCGCGGCGGCGAGGATGCGGGTGCTGTCGGTGCCCTTGGCGTCGGCCAGGGCGAGCAGCAGGTGCTCGGTGGAGACGTACGCGTCGCCGAGCGCCTTGGCCTCGCGATCGGCGGCGTCGAGGACCTGCGTGAGCTCGCGTCCCAGGTTGGGTTGGGCGTCGGTCTGGCGGGCGTAGCGCGCCGCTTCCTGCTCGGCGGCGGTGCGCACGCCCTGAACCGAGGCGCCGGTGCGCTGGAGGAGCGGCACCACGATCCCCTCGTCCTGCGCCAGCAGGGCCAGGAGGAGGTGCAGGTCGTAGACCAACGGATTGCCGGCCTTGCGGGCGAGGCCCAAGGCGGCGTTGAGCGCCTCGGCGCTCTTCACGGTCAGGCGGTCGGGATTGATCATGCCACCGCGAAGGGCAATTGGGATGCCGCGTCCGGACTGCCAATACAGCAGGGAGGCAGCCGCGGGCGGAGGGTGAGAGGTGAGGCGAGCCGCCAGAAATGCGGGGCGGGCGCCAGCAGGGCAGCCCCTGGGCAGGTCCGGGGCATGTTGGCGAGGGGGGAAAGGCAAAATGGCGCGCCGGGTCCGCTCACCCGGTGCGCCACGTTGCGATGTCCTACGGGTCTCGTGGTGCTCGCCTTGCTCTCAGCCTACTTCACCACGATCATCTTTTTCACCAGCGGCACGCCATCCACCTCGAGCCGGTAGAGATACATGCCCGAGGCGGCTTCCCGCCCGGTTGACTGCACCTTGCCGTCCCAGTAGGCCACGTACTCGCCACAAGGAACCAGCACTTTGTCCAACGGCTGACCGCCGGTCACCGAGCTGGTGCCGCTCTGCAACACCGGGGTGGCCACTTCCTGCAGGAGCAGGTTGAAGACCTTGAGGCTGACCCGGTACTGCCGACCGGCGTCGGTGCAGGTGGGCGGATCGCCCACGCTGAACGGGATCTGGGTTGCCGGATTGAACGGATTCGGAAAGTTCTGCCCGAGGCTCGCTCCGGCGCGGCGTTCCCGCCCATCTCTGGGCTGGGCCGCCGCATCGCCTGGCATGAACACGCTGAGAGCGAGCACCAGACCCAGTGCTCCCCACAAACGTTTCATGTTGCTACTCCGACTGACGAATCAGGTTCTGAGTCGAAGTCTCCGGTGAGGGGTGGAAAAGGCCCCTGAGGCCACGCCGCAGGGAGGGACAGGGGTACCAGGCTGGAATGCGTGGCTCCCCTAACTGGAAAACTAGGGCGAGAACGGACGGGCGTCAAGGAATCGCCCCGGTCACGTGGCCGTCCACGCCTCCTGCTCCCACGCGGTCCACGCCTTCAGGGGACGATTGTCGGGGGCATGGGTGGCGACGAACTCCCGGAGCAACCGCTGGTGGGCCTTGGCCTCGATCTCGGTCAATGCGACCGGATCCGCCGGAATCGGTCGCCCCGGATGGTCTCCCCCCCAATCCACCCATCGCCGTACCGCATCGCGCGCCGGCGGCGGGAGCAGACGACCGCCGGGGAGGTGGCGCCCGCAGCCCTCGCAGAGACAGCCGCCGACCCCATGATGGAACCGGCACGCCATCGCCGGGTCCAGCGCGGCTCCGCACTCGGCGCAATGGTCCACCGCCGGGGCGAAACCGGCCGCCGACACGACCCGCCACACGGCGCCCAGCGCCGCCTCGTTCACCGCCGGGGGGGCCGCCCCGGCAATCGCCTCCAGCCCGGCGGCCACCCGATCGTACCCCTGCGGCGCCACCTCGTCATGCATGAGGCGCAGGACACACTCCGCCAGCGCGCTGGCGGCGGCGAACCGTCCCAAGTCGGCCGCCAAGGCCGGACGGATCCGGACGGCATCAAAGCCGGTCAGCGCCTGCAGGTCGCGCCCGGGCCGCCAGTCCAAATGGGCCTGCCCCTCGGCGAACAGGTCGAGCGCGCTGCCGAAGCGCTTGCGGGAGTTGCGGGCCCCGCGCGCCACCGCCGACTGTACGCCATGCTGGCGCGTGACCAGTCGCACCAGCCGCGACGACTCGAGGTAATCCGCCGCGTGCAGGACGATGGCGTCGGTGACGACGGGGGGCATGACAGGAGCATAGCCCGTCGCCCCCCCCGCCGCGACGGCTCAGCGCAGGGCGAGGGCCACGCCCCCCTGCCCGGCCGCCACGCGGCGCACTTCGGTGCCGGCCGGGGAGAACACCAGCAGCGAGGTGGCCGACGCCGCCCCATTCTGGAGGCAGTGCACGCGTCCCAGGGCGTCCGCCATGGCGCTGCCACACGTGACCTCGGCGCCGGTGGCCGCGCGCAGCGACAGCCAGGGTGACGTGCCGTCGCCGAGCATGGCGAGGTCGTCCGCACGCAGCTTCACCACCCGGTTCGTGAAGGTGGCGAGGTCCTGATACAGCGACACATAGAGGGCGCCGTCCGCCCCCCACCTCATCCCCCCGCCGTAGCTCCCCGCCGGCATCGGACGCATGGCGAGCACGCGACGGTTACGCAGGTCGACCTTTGCCACCGCCCCCGGGGAGCGGAGGGTGTACGGGAAGCGGGAGAAATCCGCGTCCCCCCCCGCGGCCACGTACAGCACGTCGTTCACGAGATGGGCGCCGGCGCCGGATCCGCGCAGGCCAGTCAGGACGATGGTGTCCCGGGTGGTCCCGGCATCGGGCACCCGGATGATCCGCACGTCACCCAGGACGGCGTAATTGGTGCGGCAACTGCTGTTGCTGTCGACGATCCACCACGCACCATCCGCGCGCACCATGTCGGTGGGGCAGGTGCCGGCGTCCAGCGTGCGCAGCCGCGTGGGGGCACCGCCCGACGCCCCGAGGGCCAGCAGCACCACGGCGCCGGAATCCCGGAGGGCCACCGCCACCGTGGGCTGCCCACCGCTCCCCGGAGCGAGGCGCGCCGTCGCGGGATTGCTGTTGGGGGGCAGTTGCACGCGACGCACGAGCCCCGCGGGGAGCGTTGCGACATGAAGCAGATTCCCCGCCCCGCGGCTGGAGGTGGCCAGCACCGTATCGCGCTCGAGGGTGAAGTTGCCGGCGTCGAACTCCGTGGGGGGGCCGAATGAGATCCGGGTGCTGGCACTGCCGGTATCGGCCAGGAGGGTGAGCCCCGGCTGGATGAATCCATCCAGCACCACGATTCCGCGGGGGGGTTGCGGGGCGGCGGCCGTGGGGCCGTCGCCGGCGCAGCCCCCCTGAATGGCTAGCGCCAGCAGCAAGACCAGGCGACTCGGGGGAGCAACCACGGGGCGCGGCAGATGAGCGAGGCGGGGGGAACAGCTGAGAGGCATGTGGCCGATGCAGGATCAGGGGGTTCGGGGCGCGGAGGCGCCCCATACGACGGACAGAGAGAGCGCCCGTCCGGGCGCGGGGTAGCCTCTCACAGGCTCCCACGCATGGTTGGTGGCGTTGTCGAGCGCCACGGTCATGAGGAGGTCTGCCCCGTCGCGCCCGATCCGGCGGGCGAGCGCCACGTCGAGCAGGGCGGCGGCGGGGAGATCGAACGCGGAGGCGCGGGGGCCGGCGGTGAAGGGGCGCCGTCCCATGGTCCGCAGCGTCGCAGAGAGGGTGTGCGCCCCAGACCGCCATTGCAGTTGCCCGCCTCCCGCCCATGGGGCGACATACGGGGTGGGGATCCGGAGCGCACCGCTCCGGAGGAAGGCGGCGTAGCGCGTGCCCCACGCCGACAGGCGTGCTCGGGGGTGCTGCGCGTCGAGCATCGCTTCACCGCCGCGCAGCGTCTCGGTGCCCACATTGGCGGGCGACCAGCCGAAGTTGCCGGGAAACCAGACAATGGCATCGCGCACGGTGCGCCCCACGGCGGTGCCCGAGAGGGTCCACCGCCACTGTGCGGCCGTCCCGGCCGTGCGGACCCCGGCAGCGACGTCGGCGCGCACCCGTTCGGGAGCGAGCGGGGCGACGGCCAGCCGCTGCGGCGCCGCAAAGTGAAGGTCGTAGAGGGTGGGGGCGCGCACGGCCGAGGCGGCGCGAATGGTGAGCAGCAGGCGCGCCCCCAACGCGCGCTCAACCGCCGCGGATCCACCGGGGACGACCCCGGCCCCGGTGATCGCATCCAACCGGGTCCCCACCTCCCAGCGCGTGCGAGCGGCGTCCGCGGACCGCCAGCGGGCGGCTGCGCCGCCGCGCTGCCGGCGCTGCCGGATGTCCCCCGTGGCCGCGAGGTGATCCATCCCGGCGATCACTTGCCAGTCCATGCCACCGCGCCCACCCTGCCACTCCACATCCGAGGCCCCGGCCACGGCCGACCGGTCCAGCACGGGGCGCGCCGGATCGCGGTAATCGAGGGTCATCCAGCGGCTCCCCGCCACCAGCCGCGTGGCCCCAATGGTACGGCGCGCCCGGAGGAGGAGTCGCTCCGTGCGCGCACGATCGTCGTCAAAGGCGCGGACATTCGCGGGGCCCACCATGCCGCGCTCGCGCCACGCGGCCAACAGCGCCACCTGCCACGCGGCACCCGTGGCGCCGGCCGCGAGGGTGGCCCGCGCCTCATCGTTGTTGACGCGCTGCTCGCGGGTTGGCGTGGCGCCCGCCGTGTTGACAAAAGGGAAGTCGTTGCGGGCCTGCTGCCACGCCGCGGCCGCATGCCAGACCGTGTGCGTTCCGACACGCCGCGCCACCCCTTCCAGCTGCCGCTCCCCGAAGGCCCCGGCGCGGAGCGCCAGAACGGGGCGTGACGCCGACGTGAGGGCCAGCTCCCCGCCGACGGCACCGGGCGCGCGCTGGGGGTCAGCGCCCAGCCGCAATGTGGCGGCGTCGATGAGGGCCAGCGGCAGCTCCGCGGCGTCGGCCACCCCGGTGGCCGGATCGTTGAGCGGGAGCCCGTCGAGGGTGATCAGCAGCTGTTCACGCCGGGTGCCGCGCAGCGCCAGCGCCGTCTCGCCACGGGCAGCGCGCAGCTGGACCAAGGGGAGCTGTTGCAGGAGCCCCGCCATGGTGCCCACTCCCGCCTCGCGCGCCGCGTCGGCCCGCCGCACGACCGTGGTGCGTCCCACGGCCGGCAGGCCCTCGTCTCCCCGGCGCCCTGCCACCGTGACGGTATCGAGGCAACGAGCCGTTGGAGGCGCGCACCCCTGCGCGGTGGCGCCCACCGATGGGGCCACCAGCAGGGCCGCCCCGATGGCCCACCACCGGGGGGCGCACCGATGGGCGGAGCGGGCGCCGCGCGCGCGCCCGCTCACCACCCCGCCGCCGGACCTGCTCCCCGCGCGCGTCCGCGCAGGGGGAGGAGGGCGGGCGCGCCCACCGCGGGATCGCGGGTGACGACGAGCGGCCACCCGTACACGCGCTCCAGCACCTCCCCGCGCATCACCTCGTCGGCCCCGCCGCTGGCGGCCACCTGTCCGTTGGCGAGGAGCACCAGTTGCGCGGCGAAACGCGCCACGAGGTTGAGCTGGTGGCTGACCAGCAGCACCGCCTTCCCCTCGCGCGCCAGCTCGTCGAGCAGCTCGAACAGGGCCATCTCGTGCGCGACGTCCAGGAAGGTGGTGGGTTCGTCACACACCAGCACCTTGGCGTCCTGTGCGAGGGCCCGGGCAATCCGCACCCGCTGCCATTCGCCGCCCGACAGCATGTCGATGCGCCGGTGCGCGGCCCACGCCACCCCGGCCCGCTCCATGGCCTCGCCCACGAGCCGCCGATCGGCGGGGGCGAGCGCGCCGAAGGCGGAGCGTCGCGGATGGCACCCCAACGCGACGAACTCGTCGACGCGAAGGGGCATGACGGGCTCCTCGCGCTGCGGCACCACCGCGACCTCGCGCGCGAGCGCCCGGTGGCCCCACGCATCGAGCGGACGGCCGCGGACGGTGATGACGCCCGCCGCGATGGGGATGCGCCGCAGCATCGCCCGCACGATGGTGCTCTTGCCGCTGCCGTTGGGCCCGACGATGGCGGTGACCGCCGCATCCGGCACGGTGAGCGACACGTCGTGCAGGGCGTCCCGATCGTGGCCGGGGTAGCGCACCGTGAGCCCGGCGCACGCCAGGGCGACCGGCGCCCCCCCGGGGCGCGCGACGGCGGTCACCCGGCCACCCGTCGCAGGCGATGCAGGAAGAAGGGGACGCCGACGAGCGCCGTGACGGCGCCCAACGGGAGCTCCGCCGGCGCCCGCGCGGTTCGCGCCGCGAGGTCAGCCAGGACCAGCAGCGTGGCGCCCACCAACGCCGACAGGGCCAACAGTCGGCGATGCGTGCGCGCACCGGCGGCCCGCGCCACAGCGGGCACCACCAGCCCCACAAACCCCACTAACCCTGCGGCGGCCACCGTGGCCGCCGCCAGCCAGGACGCCGCGAGGAAGATCCGTCGGGCTGTCCGGTCCACATCCACCCCCAACGCCGCGGCCGGCTCCTCGCCGAGGGCCAGCACATCGAGGTCACGCGCCCACCAGAGGAGCGCTCCGCCCAGGGCGGCCAGCGCCATCCCCGTGCGCGCCACCGCGTCCCACGAGGCCTCGGCAACCGATCCCATCATCCACCACAAGGCACCGCGCACGCGGTCGGGGGGGGCGTCCGCCAAGGCCACCATGATCACGGCGTTGGCGAAGGCCCCGACGACCACGCCGGCCATCACCAGCAGCCGCGTGTCGGTGGGACGGCCGGGAGCGCGCGCCAGGAGTGCCACCACGAGCGTGGCGAGGGCCGCCCCCAGGAAAGCCGAGCCGGTCACCAGCGCGGGGTGCGCGGCCCCCGCTGCCATGGCGATCACCGCCCCGACGGCCGCCCCACCCGAGACGCCTAGCAGGTACGGTTCGGCGAGCGGGTTGCGCAGGGTGCCCTGCAGCGCCCCACCGCTGAGGCCCAGTCCTGCGCCGACCAGCGCCGCCAACAGGGCGCGCGGGGCGCGCAGATCCCGCACCACCGCCGCCACCATGGGATCGCCCGTGCCGGTGAGCGCCTCGCGCAGGGCGGTGAGGGGCACGGGGACCGCTCCGACCGCCAGGGCGAGCGCCAAGGCGATGGTCAGTGCCGCGATCGCCCCAGCCCACTGCGTCCAGCCCGCAGACCTCATATCCCTGCCCTTACGGCCACGTTTGCGCCACCGACGGATGGAGCGCCCGGGCGAGCGCCACGGCCGCCATCCCGAGGTTGACGGAGGGGCGCCCGGTGATGCTGTCCGCCACGATGATGAAGCGCCCCTCGCGCGCGGCCGACACGGCGCGCCAACCGACGGCTTGCCGCATCCGCTCCGCACCGCGCGCGCTGGTGACGATGGCGTCCGGGGCGCGACGGACGACCTCCTCCATGGACACCGGAGGCGAGGGCGCGGCGAGGTCATGAAACACGTTGTCCCCTCCGGCAACCCCCAGCAGTTCATCGAGGTAGCTCCCCTGCCCCACCACCAGCAGCGGCCGATCCCAGAGCGGCCAGACCACACGGACCCGCGCCAGGCCGCGCGTGCGGGCGCGGACGGCGTCCACGGTACGGCGCACGGAATCGGACACCACCTGCGCGGTCGCGGTGTCACCCAATGCGCGGCCCAAGACGCGCACCAGCGCGTGGAACTCCGCCATGCGGTCCACCCGGAGGGCGATGGTCCGTACTCCCGCCCGCGCCAGCGCGTCGGCGGCCGCGCGGTTTTCGGCGGTGGCATACAGGATCACCAGCGACGGACGCGCCGCCAGCACCGCCTCGACGTTGGGGCGAATGCCGTCGCCGAGGGACGGCACGCGCGCGGCGGCGGCGGGGAACGCGTCCCACCGTGACCGCCCGACGAGGCGGCGCTGGAGGCTTAGGGCGAAGATCACCTCGGTGGCCGCGGGATTGAGCGAGACCACACGACCGGCGAAGCGGGCGTCCATTGGCAGGGGCGCGCCGAAGTGGTCGGTGTCGGCCGGCGCCACCGCCCCGGCCTGAACGCGCTGCCCCGATGCCGGCACGGTGTCGCGGGCGCACCCCGCCATCAGCCCCGCCGAGCATGCCGTCAGGAGCGCGCCCCAGCGGATGCACCACGCGCGCGGCTGTCGAGGCGCGGAACGGGGCCTTTCGATTGGGGGAACGGTGGTGGGCGGCACGCGGGGGGCCTCGTGGTGACGAGAAGACGCCCGTGCCCGCCGGGTTCGGCGCCGCAAGACCCACGACGGCGCACGCCCCCCTCAAGCGCGAGCCCCCCCTCGAGGGTCGTCGTCGGATGCCACGCGCGGGTCGTCTCCTGGCTCCGGGATCCGCACGCCGCCTTCCCGGTCCCGAGGACCAGTGGCCTGCCGGCGCCGGAAATGGCGGCTGCCTCTTCCGAAGGCAGGACCGCCGTCCCGATACAGTGGCGGGGCCGCGTCGGCGTTGCACCGACTTCCGTGTCCCGCGCGCGAACTTCAGTTGTGGTGAGGCCGGGGCGCGTGATGCACCGGCACCGCGCGCCTCTCCTGCAATGCTACGGTTGGTCAGGACCGTCCGCAAGCGCACGCCGCGGCGCGGAGTCCGACGGCGGCGCCTCGCAGAGCGCCGCCGCCAGCGCCGCCGTCAGCTCGGCACGACGCCGCTCGTACGCCCGGCGCACCGCCTCGCTGGGCTCCGCCTCACGGGCGAAGCGCGCATCGAGCGCGGCCACCTCCTGCGCCAGCCGGTCGGGGAGCGGCGGCGCCTCCGCCTTGGCGAGGGCGGCCGCCTGCTCGGCACCGCGGCGTCGCATGGCGCGCGTGAGGGCCAGCAGCATGAGGCAGCCGATGCCGGCGAGCAATGCCGCGATGAACCCGTTGCGGGTGGTGATTCCTCCCGCGGGCACCTCGATCACGAACCCGCTGCCGGGGCGGACGTCCTGCGCGAGGAAGCGCCGGAAGTTGCGCCCCTCGAGCGTGACCGGGGCCACCGCCGCGAGCGACGCGCCGGTGACCGACGCCTGTGGCGCCTCGACCAGCACCTCCAGCACCACCGCCCCGTCCGCCGCCTCCATCCGCACGGGAAACGCGTCGGCGGGGACACGGTACGAAAAGGAGAACTGCTTGATGCCGGGGGCGATGGGCGCGTACACCAGCACCCGCCCCCGGTCGGTGGCGAAGGCTTCGGGCGAGATCTCGCCGTCGCCCACCCGGACGTCCCGGGCACTGGCGGGGATGGCAATGCTCCACGTGGGCGCAGCTCCCGCGCTGTCAGCCGTCACCCGCGTGGCCAGCTCGTCGTTGGCCAGCTCGAACACCTCGATCACCGTGTGGGTGCGCGTGCTGTCGACGGCCCCGACGATCACGTGCCGCCCCTTGATGGCGATGGGGAGCGCGCGCGAGGTGGTGTCGAACACGGTGATTTCCGCCGCGTCGCCCGTGGCGAGCGCCTCCTTGAGCGGCGCCGTGAAGTAGGCGATGCCGGCGTACGTGACGGACGCGAAGTAGACCGCGTCGGCAGCCCCCGACGGGCGATAGCGCAGGCGGTAGCGGCCGGCGGCATCGCTGCGCACGGAATCGAGGGGACCGGCCCCGTCGCGCGCCACCCGATGCAGCGTGACCCACTGCCCCGCCACGGGGCCCATCCCGGTGGAATCCCCGCCACCGCGGACCGGACGCCTCACCCGCCCTTCGACCGCCCGCTCGGCCGGCTGGGCGCCAGCCATGGTGACGGTGACGGGCACCAGCAGGGAAGCCAGGACCAGCCGCACCACGCGCGAGCACACAGGAAGCACGGAATCAGGAGCTAGGGGAGGAAGCGCCCGAAGTCCTCGGGGCGGAGGTTGGCAAGATACGCCTTGAGTTCCTCCGGGGTGAGTTCACCGGCAGGCGTGGGACCCTGCTCCGGGAGGTCGGCGGACTCGCCACCCTCCTCCTCGTCGTCGTCCGGTGCCACCAGGAGGGCGTCGGAGGCGGCAATCGGCGCCTGGCAGCGGAGCGCCACCGCGATGCCGTCCGAGGGCCGCGCATCAACGTGGGCGACGCCGGACGGTCCCACCAGCTGCAGTTCGGCGTAGTAGGTGCCGTTGTGCACACGGGTGATGACCACCCGCCGCAGGGAGCCGCCCAGCGCCGCGATGACCGCCCGACAGAGGTCGTGGGTCATGGGGCGCTCGCGGCGCACCCGTCCAAGGTGCGCCGCTATGGACTCGGCCTCGGCCTGGCCGATCCAGATGGGGAGCAGACGGCGCCCCCCCCGCTCCCGCAGGATGACCACGTAGGAGTTGGTGGCGCTGTCGAGCCCGAGCCGGGCCACGGTGAGGTCAACCAGCATCCGAGCCTCCCGCTCCCACCGGTCCCATCCCCCGGAGCGCCCGCCCCCCGGGGGGACGGGTCAGCGCAACGCTCGCCGGAGGGGCGCGACCCGGTCGGTGCGTTCCCAGGTGAAGGTGGTGCGCGCGGCCTTGCCGCGGCCGATCGTCTCGGGGGTGCGACCGAAGTGGCCGTACGCCGCCGTCGCCTGGTAGATCGGCTTCCGCAGGTCGAGTGCCGCCGCGATCCCGCGCGGCGTCAGGTCGAACACCTCGCGCACGGCCCGCTCGATCTGCCGGTCGGGGACGGCACCGGTGCCGAAGCTCTGCACCAGCACCGAGACCGGCTCCGCCACGCCGATGGCATACGCGACCTGCACTTCGCACCGCCGGGCCAGGCCGGCGGCCACGATGTTCTTGGCCACCCACCGCGCGGCATAGCAGGCCGAGCGGTCCACCTTGGAGGGATCCTTGCCGCTGAAGGCGCCGCCGCCATGGCGCCCCATGCCGCCATAGGTGTCCACGATGATCTTACGGCCGGTGAGGCCGGCATCACCCTGCGGACCGCCCACCACGAAGCGCCCGGTGGGGTTAATGTGCGTGCGGATGCGCCGCCCGACGAACTGCTCGGGGATGGAGGCCATGATCACGTCGTCGAGGATGGCCCGGCGGAGGCGCGTGTTGCTGATGCGCTCGTCGTGCTGGGTGGAGACGACCACGGTGTCCACCGCCACGGGCCGGTCGCCCTCGTACACCACGCTCACCTGCGCCTTGCCGTCGGGGCGCAGCCACGGGAGCGAGCCGTCCTTGCGCAGGGTCGCGAGTCGCCGGGTCAGGGCGTGCGCCAGCTGGATGGGGAGCGGCATCAGCTCCGGCGTCTCGTCGGTGGCATAGCCGAACATCATCCCCTGGTCGCCGGCGCCGCCGGTGTCGACCCCCTGCGCGATGTCCGGGGACTGCCGGTCGATGGTGCTCATGACCGCGCACGTCTTGCTGTCGAAGCCGAAGGAGGCGTCGTTGTAGCCGATGCCCTCGATGGTGGCGCGCACCACGTCGGGGAGGTGGACGTACGCGGACGTGGTGATCTCGCCGGCGATGACGGCCAGCCCGGTGGTCACCAGCGTCTCGCACGCGACGCGCGCCTTCGCATCCTCCGTCAGGATGGCGTCGAGGACGGCATCCGAGATCTGGTCGGCGATCTTGTCCGGATGCCCTTCGGTGACGGATTCCGAGGTGAAGAGGTGGCGATCGGCCACGTGCGACTCGCGGAAGGAGGAGACAGGGGCCGCGCCGGCGGCCGGCTGCACATTCGGCAGCCGCCGAACTCTACCCGGGGCCTACGGCAGGGGCAACCCGTCGGCGGGGGTGCCGCCCCCGTCCAGCTCCAGCCGCAAGCGCCGGCGCAGGAGGATCTCGACCTCGCGGGCCGTGCCGGCGCCAAGGGCGGCGCGTGCCACCTCGGCGGCCGCATTGGCGCGCACCCCACGGATGACCCGCTTCACGTCGGCGACGGCCCGGGGGGAGACGCTCAGTTCGCGGATCCCGAGCCCCAGGAGCGCGAAGGCGGACAGCGGCTGCGAGGCCATCTCGCCGCACACGCACACGTCGATGCCGTGCGCCTCGGCGGTGGCCTGCACCTGCGCGATCAGCCGCAGGACCGCCGGGTGCAACGGGGTGAAGCGGGGCGCGAGGTTCACGTTGCCCCGGTCCACCGCGAGGGTGTACTGGACCAGGTCGTTGGACCCGATGCTGAAGAAGTCCACGTCGCGCACGAGCGTGTCGCAGGCCACGGCGGCCGCCGGGGTCTCCACCATGACGCCGAGCGGAATGTCGGCGCGGAAGGGGACGCGCCGGTCGGCGAGCTCCCGGGCGGCGTCCTGCATGAGCTGGCGGGCCTCGCGCACTTCCTCGACGGTGGTCACCAGCGGAAGCATGACGCGCAGGTTGCCATGGACCGCCGCGCGCATGAGGGCGCGCAACTGCACCCCGAACAGCTCCGGCAGGTCGAGGCACATGCGGATGGCCCGCCAACCCAGGAACGGGTTGTCCTCGGCGGGGTAGCCCCCCACCGGCAACTTGTCGCCGCCCACGTCGAAGGTGCGGATGGTCACATCGGTGCGCGGAAAGTGGCCGAGGATGCGGCGATAGGTCCGCTCCTGCTCATCCTCGTCGGGCATGGCGCTGCGACCGACCACGAGGAACTCGGTGCGCATCAGCCCGACGCCCTCCGCCCCCGACGAGGCCGCCGCCTCGGCCTCCTCCGCCAGGTCCACATTGGCGCGCACCACCAGGCGCACCCCGTCCCGGGTGACCGGCTCGCTGAGGGCCAGCGGACGCAACACCTCCGCCCGACCGGCCTCCTCGGCCATCCGCTCGCGCGCCTCCTGGACCTCCTGCGGCGACGGGGATGCGGTGATGGTGCCCGTCGAGCCGTCGAGGATGACCTCCTCGCCGGCATGCAGGGCGCCCAGGGCGGTCCGCAGCCCGACCACGGCGGGGATTCCCAGGGACCGGGCGAGGATCGCCACGTGGGCCGTGGCCGTCCCCTCCTCCGTGGCCAGCGCCGCGATGCGGGTCCGGTCCAGCTGGAGCGTGAGCGACGGGGTGAGGTCGCGCGTCACCAGGATGGCGTTGGCCCCCTCCGGCACGTCAACCGGGTCGTGGTCCGGCAGCTCCATGAGCAGCGAGAGCAGCCGGATGTGCAGGTCGGTGAGGTCGCCGACCTTCTCGCGCAGCATGGCGGACGGGTGCCGGGCGAACCGCTGCCGCCAGTCGCCAAGCACCACGTCCACGGCCTTCTCGGCGGCGAGGTGCTGGCGGATGAGCGTCTCGACCCCGGCGGCGAGCGCGGCGTCGTCGAGAATGGCGCGCTGCGCGGCGAAGATCGCCGCCTCGGTGGAGCCCACCTTTTCCTCCGCGCGCAGCGCCAGCAGGTCGAGGCGCTCCCGGGCCCGCGCCAGCGCCTCGTGGAGACGCGCCAGCTCG
>JAGWYS010000046.1 GCA_018969225.1 Gemmatimonadota bacterium
GCGGTGCTGGTGCTCCCCGACGGGCAGGTGGTGCCGCGGCTGCGCTGGGTGGAGGCGCGGGCCGACAGCGCCGGGACCTACCGGCTGTGCGGCGTCCCCGTGGGGGCCGACGTGACGGTGGCGGCGGCGGTGGAGGAGGAGGCGGGCGGGGTGGCGCCCCCGGCCGCCGCCGTCCCTGGCGCAGCGCCGGTGCTGCTGCAGGTGCCGCCGTCGCGCCGCGTGGGGCGGGTGGACGTGGCGATGGACTCGACCGTGACCGCCCCCGCCGCCTTCGCCGGGGTGCTGCTGGATGGGAACGGCGCCCCGGTGCCCTTCGTGGAGGTGCGCCTCCCCGGGCTGTCGCGCGCCATCCTCTCCAACGAGGGGGGGCGCTTCCGGCTGGAGGGGATCCCGCCGGGGACGCACCAGGTGACCATCACGCGCGAGGGGTACGCCCCGCTGTCGGCGCAGGTCCCCTTTGCCCCCAACCGGCTGGTGGAGCACCGCATCGTCCTGACGCCGCCGCCCGTACATTGACGGGGTGCGGATGCCGCGCCCCCTTCCGTCCGATTCCGGTGACTTCTCCCGCCCCTTCCCTGCCATGCGACTCCCCCCCCTGCTCCTGACGGTGACGGCGATGGTGACGATGACGCTGGCGGGGTGCGCCTCCGGCGGCGCGGCCGCCCCGGGCGCGCCCACGCCGCCCAGCGCGCCCAGCGCGCCCACGCCGCAGCGCCGCCAGGTGGACATCGGCGGCGCGTCGCTGGTGATGTCCACCGAGAGCAGCGCGGACGTGGTGACGGTGCAGGCGCCCATCGCGCGCGTGTGGGACGTGCTGCGCGCGGCGTACGACTCGGTGGGGGTGGGGATCGGCACGCTGGACCCGCGCACCTATACCATCGGCAACCTGGGGTACAAGGTGCGGCAGCGGCTGGGACGCACCCCGCTCAGCCGCTACCTCGACTGCGGCGGCTCCACGCAGGTGGGGCCCAACGCCGACTCGTACGACGTCATCCTTGGCGTCACCTCCACGCTGCGGCCGGCCGGGGCGGCGGCCACCCAAATGACCACCACCGTGGACGCGCAGGCGCGGCCGGCCACGTTCAACCAGTCGTGGTCGCGATGCACCTCGCGCGGCACCCTCGAGAAGCGCCTGGCCGACCTCGTGCGGGCGCAGCTGGCCAGATGACCGCGCGTCGCCCCGCTCCGTCGCGCGTTGCCGCCGCGCTGCTGCTGCCGGCGGTGCTGCTGCTGGCCATGCCGGCCGCCGCGCAGCAGCGGCGCGGGGCCCCGGCGCGTCCCGCGCAGCCGCCGGCCGCCCGCGGCGTGACCGTGCAGGGGGTCGCCTTCGACTCCCTGGCAGGGGCGCCCTTGGAGGGGGCGTATGTCACCATCACCGGGCAGCCCCGCGCCGCCATCAGCGACCGCCTCGGGCGCTTCCGCTTCGAGAACCTCCCGCCGGCCACCTACACGTTCGCGCTCCAGCACGCCGTGCTGGATTCGCTGGGGCTGTCGGCCGCCACGGCGCGCTGGACCGTGGTGGACGGCACCGAGCCGGTGCGGGTGGCGGTGCCGTCCTTCCGCACGCTGTGGCGCTCGCTGTGCCAGGACGAGCCGCCGGCGCGCGACACCGGCTTCGTGTTCGGGACCGTGCGCCTCCCCGACGGGCGGACGCCGGCGCGCGGGACGCTGGTGGAGGCCGCATGGCTGGACATCCGGCGCAGCGCCGGCAGCGGCGCCCCCCCCGGGGCCGACGTGACGGTGAAGCGGTGGGCGCGCACTGCGGAAACCGGCGAGGAAGGGAGCTACGGGATCTGCGGGATTCCGGTGGACGTCACCGTGCAGCTGGCCGGGGAGCGGGACACGCTGGCCTCGGGGGTGATCGACCTGTCGGGGCGCGGGGTGCTGGTGCGCCGGCGCGACCTGGTGCTGGGGGTGCGCGACACGGCGGTGGCGCCGCGCGGCACCGTGAACGGCATGGTCTCGGACACCAGCGGGGCGCCGCTGGCGGGGGTGCGCGTGGTGATCGAGGGGGCGCCGCCGGTGCGCACCGACGGCGACGGCCGCTTCAGCCTCACGCGCGTGCCGGCGGGGACGCGCCGCGTGGACCTGTCCATGCTGGGGCGGCTGCCGCTCACCGCCAGCGTGGACGTGGTCGCCAATGAAGCGGCCGCCTTCAGCGCGCAGCTGCGGAAGGTGAACACGCTGGAGGTGGTGAAGGTGGTGGGATCGGCCGAGGCGGCGCAGCGCATCCGCGAGATCGAGGAGCGCAAGCGCGCGGGGATGGGGTACATGCGCGACTCCAGCGAGCTGCCCGTGAAGGCGACGCCCGCGGCGATGTACGCCATGCTCCCCAACGTGCAGGTCACCAGCACGGGGAGCGGCTTCCGCAGCTTCATCATCACGCTCCCCTACAACCGCGGGGGGCGGTGCCTGGCCAACCTGTACGTGGACGGGCAGCGGCAGGTGGACCAGTCGATGCTGGGGATGTTCAACAACGACGAGATCGCGGCGGTGGAGCTGTTCCCGCGCCCGGCCAACGCCCCCCCCCAGTTCCAGGGGGGGACGGCGGGGAACACGAACACCTGCGGCGCGCTGGTGATCTGGACGAAGGCGGCGCTGTACCGGTAAGCCCGCGCCCCTACCGGTCGCGCGGCGGCCGGCCGCCCATGGGGGGCCGGCCGCCCATCGGCGCCCCGCCCATGCCGCGCCCGCCCATCTTCTCGCGCAGCGTCTTCATCCCCTTCTCCTCGAGCTTCTCGAGGTGCTTGCGCGCCGCCTCCTGCTGCGCCGCCTCCAGCAGCGGCAGCGCCCCCTCCAGCGCGGCGCCGTAGCGCTGCTGCACCTCGCGCACCGCGCCGCCGGCGGCGTCGCGCGCGATCACCATCCGCGCCTCGTCCTCGGCGCCCTGCACGCTCGTGGTGGGGCGCATCGCCTTCCCCAGCGAGTCGATGCGCGCCAGCAGCGGGGCCACGTCGGCGGCCAGCTTCCCCTGCGCCTCGGTCAGCGCGGCCAGCTGTGCGTCGGTGAGCTTGAGATCCTTCTTCTTCTCCACCAGCAGCGCCAGCGGGTCCAGCTCCTCGATGTCCCTGGCGGTGAGGGTGGGGGGCGCCTTCCTGGCGGCGACGGAGTTCCAGTTGACGTCGCGCTCCCCCATGCCGCGGCGCTGCGCCGACAGGAGGGCGGGGAGCGCCGCCACGGCGAGCAGCGCCAGCGCGGCGGAGGCGGTCAGGGGGCGCGGGGCCCGGGGGAACCGCGAAGTGAACGGCATCGTCAACCTCCGGTGGATGGGGGAACGGCGGGAACGGGGACGGGGGTCACGCGGCCGCGCCGCGCCCGGCGGGCCCGGCGTCCACGTGGGCGAACAGCTGCTGGCGCACCTCGGGGTTGCGCAGTTTCCAGAGCACCCCGTCGGTGAAGTAGTGGTGGATGTTGATGAACGACAGCACGAGGATGGGGGCGGCGGTGGCGGCGGGCTCGCCGAAGGCGCGCCCCACGGCGCCCATGAGCGCCACCGGCACCACCTGCGCCACCACGGCGCTCACCGCCAGCAGCGCGGCGGCGTACCCCGCCGCGTGGAGCGCCGCGCGCCGCGGATCGCGCCGCGCCGGCTCCGGGAGGGTGTTGAGCTCCACGCGCAGCGGGAAGGCCAGGTACTGCAGCGCGTGGGCGATCTGCACCCAGAACAGCGCGCGGGGGTCGCGCGCCATGGCGGCGTACCAGGCCAGGAGCGCCAGCCAGGGGGTGACCACCAGCAGCGGCACCGCGCGCCCTGTGCGCCGGCGCAGCCGCCAGAGCCCCAGCGTCCCCAGCGCCACGGCGCCCACCGTGGCGGCGGAGAGCGCCAAGTACAGCGGGCGAACGCGAGCGGGGTCGCGCAGCTGCGTGTGCAGGAACCACCCCACGTGCCACGCCAGCAGGATGCGCAGGCTCCCCTGCACCAGCCGGCGCTCGGCCGCCACGAAGCGGATCCCCGCCAGCTGCGCGTGCACCGCCATCATCCCCCACACCTGCCCCGTGTAGTGCCAGGCGAGGTACACCGAGGAGACGGTGACGAGGAGATACCCCACCACCTCCGGTTCCCGGAGCGCGACGAGGCAGGCGGCCAGGAGGAGGGCCGGCACGCCGAATGCCGCCCACTTGTGCCGCGCCATGGTGGCGCGGTCGCGGTACACCAGGCGGTAGGAGGCCATGAAGTGCGGCATGTTGACCGCCGTGGCCACCCACGCCTGCGCGCCGGCGCCCAGCCCGAGGAGGTCGAGGCGCCCCGTGAGCAGCAGCGGGACGAGCGCCAGGAGCGACAGCCCGCCCACGGAGAGGAAATCGGCGGCGGGAGAGAGGACGGACGCACGACGGCCGCCGGCTGGGGAGCCGGCGGCCGTGGTCCCGCGTGCCGCGCGGGTGGTCACGCGACGGGCGCGACGCTCACTGGTACGTGCACTGCGCGCCCTGCGGGCAGTTGGGCGGACGGCGGTCCCAGGCGAAGGAGGCCGCGGGCACCATGAACGTCGCCGTCTGCGGGACGCGGGGGGCCCCGGCCACCGCCGGCGGGAAGATGATGAGCGACACCGCCGAGCCGGCCACGTCGAGCCCGGGGAGGGGCTGGATGTCCAGCTTGCCGGCCACACCGGCGGTGGAGAACGCCGGCGCGCCCGGGAGCCCGGTGGGGTCGGTGGCGATCAGGTTGGCCATGGCGCCGGCCGCACGGATGTTGAAGCGGTAGCGCACCGCCGCGGTGGAGGGGGGCATGGTGACGTAGTTCGACACGCTGCGCCCCGGGACCGCCGCCCAGGTGGGGGAGGCCGGCGCGGTGCCGGTGGCCAGGTAGTGGCGCACGTCCACCGGCTCGGTGGTGGTGTTGATCACCCGCACCGCCACGTTCGCGCCCGGGTCGGCGACGTTCTCCTCGATGATGCGCAGCTGCATGGCGTTGGCCCCGCCGCGCGCGTTCCCCCAGAGGATGGCGGTGTACAGCTTCCCCGCCGTGAGGGTGATGGTGGTGTCCCGCAGCTTGACCTGCGCCAGCGTCTGCAGGGTGTCGTTGAGGAAGATCGCCACGCGGCGCGACCCCGCCTGGGCGGGCTTGAACTGGATCTCGGTGGAGGCCGGGACCCCGCTCGTGGTGACGATGTTGTTGCGGAAGGGGATGCGGAACGCCGAGGAGTTCTCGACGAGGTCCGTGAAGCGGAAGTCGAGGCCGAAGGCCCCCGAGCTGTCGGGAACGGCGTTGATGAAGCGGATCCCGGCGACAGGGATCTCGGGGGTGACAATGACCTCGGCGGGCTTGCAGGCGGCGGCCGCAAGGACGGCCCCGCAGCTCAGCACCAACCGGCGGAAAAGTGGACGCATGGTGTTGCTCCGTGAAGGAAAGACGTGCGGCAGCCGCTCAGGGCCACGGAATGCGCGTGGATTGTGCTGTGTCCGGCCGGGACACGGTGGGGTCGATGGAGCCCCCCCCCAGGATCCCCTGCCGGATGACCACCGCCAGCGCCGCCGAGGCGGCGCCGGCGAGGATCGCCGACTTGGACTTCGAGAAGTGCCGCTCCCGGACGGCGGAGACGTGGGTCCGGCGCACCGTGACCCGCTCCCCGCTCCAGACCTGCACGCCCCCGCGCAGCAGGCGGACCATCGACATCGACAGCACCAGCTGCGCGCTGTCACGGTCCACCAGCCGCCCCTCGAGCTCCGCGACCTCCGGACCGACCGCCTCGCCGAGGGCCACCCGGCCGGCGTCGGTCATCTGGAGGGCCACGCGGCTTCCGAGGGGAGGGGCGTCGCTGACCACGGGGACCATCGAGTAGCACCCCGCGAGCAGCAGGCACCCGCCCACCAGCGGCAGCGCGCGGAGGGCCAGCCCCCGCGCGCCGCGCACCGGCTTACCACCCATAGACGCTCTTGCCGGCGGCGGAGTTGGCCGCGTTCCCCGCGCCCACCCCCGCACCGTAGAGCTGGTCCAGCTGCTTGCCGCGCGCCTGCAGGTCCTGGAACGGCACCGCCCAGAAGAGCGGCGTCCCCTCGGGGAGCTCCCCCCACCCGCGCCCGGGGAGGAACCACGCCCCGTAGTGCGTGTAGGCGGTCTCGATGCGCGCCTCGTACTTGATGGCCTCCCACAGGTTGCCGCAGTCGACCGTGCGGAAGTTCGGCCCCTGCGGGACCTTGGGGACGCAGGCGTTGCCGCCGGGGACCGGCGTGGTGGCGTCGGCCACCGTGACGGGCGGCAGCTTGCCGTTCCCCACGCGGCTCAGGTTCACCAGCGACACGGCCTGCGCGAAGTTCCCCTTCCGGAAGTGCCCCTCGGCGCGGAGGAGGTCCATCTCCGCCTTCACCATGTGCGGCGTGTTCCCGTTCTGCTGCACGCCGTCGCCGTTGGTGCGCCAGGAGAAGAAGCGGACGTGGTTGTAGTTGGACCACCCCCACCCGAGCCCCTGATTCTGGTCCTCACCCGCCTGCCGGTTCTCGAAGTAGCGCTTGCACACCTGCGCCGCCCCCTGGCACGACTGGCGCTGGAAGTCGGCCTGCTGCGCCGCGCGGCTGGCCCCCTGCGGAAAGCGCTCGTCAGGGGTGGCCATCAGGAAGCTCACGTTCCCCGCGCCGCGGTCCCCCAGCGGGGTGGCGACCCAGGCGGCGTAGCTCCCCGAGGTGTCCGCCATCCCGATGAAGAAGGGGGGCATCTGGTGCCACAGCGCGAAGGTGCCGTACTGCGACCGCCACCCGTTGGTGGGGCCGGTGACGGTGTTGGTGGTGATCTGGTGGTCGACGGTGATGCCGTTCTCGGCGTCGGCGATGACCGCGTCCCAGTTGACCGCCGCCCGCTCCGCCGGGGTGCGCGCCAGGTTGGCCCGGATGCGCGCCCGGTAGCTGCGGATCAGCCGCACGAACTCCACCTTGGAAAACGACACGTTGGACGCGATCCAGGTGGCCGGCAGCGGGAAGCCGTCGGCGCCCGGGGCGTTCTCGTTGGTGGCGGTGATGGCCCGTTCGAACGCGGCGTTGGCCGAGTCGAAGGCGGCGCGGTACCCCACCAGCGTCCCCGGGTCCTCCGCCGTCATCCCGTCGGAGACGACGCCGACCGAGTCGTGCATCAGCGCCGCGTAACCGATGGACAGGCCGCGGAGGAACTCGGCGAAGGCGCGCGCGCGGGCGTTGCGCGCCGGCGTGCCGAGGTTGAGGTCGCTCCCGCCGTCCGCCGCCGGCTTCATCTGCCGGAGGAAGGAGGCGGCCACGCGGTTCACCTCGCCCATGAAGCTGTACAGCCGGAACTGCTCCCCCTGGCAGACGTTCCCGGGGGTGTTGCCGTTGAAGGCGCCCGCGAAGGGCGCGCGGGCGTTCTGGCAGTTGTTGGCCAGCGACGAGTAGTTCATCAGGGACATGATGTTCATCATCCCCTGCAGGTCGGTGGTGGAGCCGTACACGCCGCTGTGCCAGCGGCGGTAGTACGACCCCAGCAGGTTCTCGGCGTCGGCCGGGGTGCCCAGCACGCGACGGGTGTCCCCGGCGTTCGGGTTGATCACCTCGAGGCCGGTGTCGCACCCGGCGAGCAGGGCGGCGGCGGCCAGGAGCGCGGCGCCGCGGAGCGCGGACTTGATCATGGGCTCGCTCCTAGAAGCGCGTGGAGATGGCGAACGAATACTGGCGCAGCGTCGGGAAGTCGAACGCGTCCACCTGGTTGATGAGCCCCGAGCCCGCCTGGCCGCCGCTCACCCCCACCTCGGGGTCGTAGCCGGAGTAGCCGGTCCACACCCACAGGTTGCGGCCGATGGCCGAGATGTTCCAGTCGCCGCGCCCGCCGATCTTGCCGATGCGGTACGACAGGCTGACCTCGCGGAGCTTGGCGTAGCTCCCCAGCTCGGTGTTGTAGTTGTTCGGGCCGAGGAGGTCGTAGAAGCCGCCCGACCCGGCGCCCTCGGCGCCGCCCACGCGCCACCCGTACCCCACCGGCTTGGCCGTCTCCACGGTCCGGTTCTGCATGTCGAAGAAGCCCGACGCGAGGTCCAGCAGCCCCCATCCCTCGCCCTGGTTCTGGATGCGGTGCCCGAAGACGCCGTCCACCAGCCCGAAGACGGTGAAGTTCTTGTAGGTGACGGTGTTGTTGAAGCCGATGCGGAAGTTGGGGAGCGTGTTCCCCAGGATCTGGTTCGTGCCCACCCCCTCCCCCACCTGCCCGCGCAGCGGGCGGTCGACGATCGGGTGCCCGAAGAACAGCGGGTAGTTCCACGGCGACTGCGCCGCCGGGAGCTTGGTCTGCCAGAGGTTCTTCGTGATGCCGTCGCGCCACGAGTTCCCCTCGCCCGTCCACACCACGTAGCCGTCGTCGTTCACCTGGAAGGCGCGCCCCGGGCCGCACTGCGCCTGCACGGCCTGCGGCAGCGTCGCGCAGGAGGTGTAGAACTTCCGCCCCCAGATGTTGCCGTAGCGGTTCACCGGGTAGCCGTTGTTCTGGTCGCGGCGGGCGGTGATCAGGAACATCGACCCCGTCCCCTGCCCCGTCGCGGCGCTGGTGAAGTACTCCGGCATGAACAGCTCGGTCACGTAGGTCCGGGTGCGGTCCCAGGTGCCGCGCATCGTCCACTGCAGGTTCTGCTTCGTGATCACCGGCAGGTTGAGCGCCAGCTCGAACGTCTTGTTCTGCAGCGTCCCCGCGTTCCGCCACTGCGACGTGAAGCCGAGCGCCGAGGGGGTCGGGACGTTCAGGATCTGGTTGCGGGTGTCCGACTTGATCCAGGTGAACTCCACGCCGAGGCGGTTGAACAGCGTGAAGTCGGAGCCGACCTCCAGCTCGGTGGTGGTCTCCGGGCGGAGCCCCGAGTTGCCGGCCTGCCCCAGGGCGCACCCGGAGGCGGAGCAGGAGTACGTCTCGTACTGCGCCGAGAAGCTCGGCGTGTTGCCGGCGGAGCCGAGCGAGCTGCGGAGCCGCAGGTCGCTGACCGCGGGGAGGGAGAACCAGCTCTCCTCGGAGAGGCGCCACACCGCCGAGGCGCGGTAGAAGGGCGCCCACCGGTTCCCGGCGCCGAACAGCGAGCTGCCGTCGTACCGGTACGCGCCGTCCAGGATGTACTTCCCCTTGTAGTCGATGTTCGCCGAGCCGATGTACGCCATGTTCTTGATCGTGGACTCGCTCGAGCCGGCGGAGAAGTTCACCGACGTGTTGCTGAGCGTGTACACGTCCTTCACCACGAACTCCTGCCCGCTCCCGCTGTTGCTGTTCGAGTACGAATTGTCGAACCAGGCGCGGAAGTTGAGCTTCGCCGAGAGGTCGGGGTTGAGCTGCTTCCGGAAGGTCGCGGAGAGGTTGCCGTTGGAGGCCACGGAGTACAGGTCGCCGATCGACATGTTGCCGCGGTTCGTCCCGTTGGACTGCGTCTCGGTCCGGTACCCCTTCCGCACGAAGCTCGTGTTGTAGCGGCTGCGGTTGTCGTACGAGTACAGCGCCTCGAACGAGGCCCAGTCGGTGGGGTTCCAGTTGGCGCCGACGCTGGCCAGGTAGCGGTTGGAGCTGAGCGTCGCGATCTGCATGTCGTCGTACACGTTGTACAGCAGCCCGGCCCCGCCGTTGCCGGTGGGGGAGAAGCCCGCGCCGCCGCCGCGCACCAGCGACCGCCCCAGCGTGTCCAGCGCGAGGTAGTCGGTGCCGCCGGGGGCGCCGCGCAGCAGGGCGCCGAAGCCGCTGCCGCGGTTGTCGTTGTTGCTCCGGTTGAACAGCGTGCTGATGGAGACGGTGAGCCCCGGGCGCACGTCGTAGTCGATGTTCACGCGCGCGCGGGCGTCCGCCACCCCGTCCAGCCCGCGGATCGCCCCCTGGTCGGCGGTCGACTGCCCGCTCACGAAGTAGCGCACGCTCCCCACCCGCCCGGTCACGTCCACCGAGTTCAGCATCAGCGCGTTGGCGGTGGAGATCTGCGCGAACGTGTTGTAGCGCTGCCCCGGCCACGGGTTGGCCTGGTACACGTTGTTCACCGAGCCGTTGCCCACCGCCGGCGAGTTCCACTGGATCGCCTGCGGCGTGCGCGTGGTGTCGGCGTTCACGTTGTTGATGCGCAGGATCTCGTCCATCCAGCGCGTGGCCCGCGAGCAGCTCGACACGTTGGAGGCGCCCTGCACGCAGAACTTCTTCCCGGTCTCGTCCAGCTGCAGGACCGTGTTCTCCGGCGCGCCGTACCGCAGCGACTGCAGGTCGCTCACGCCGTACTCCGTGCGGGCGTTGAAGCGGACCTCGTCGCGCGCCGAGCCGCGCTTGGTCTTGATGATGATCACGCCGTTGGCGGCGGTGGAGCCGTAGAGGGTGGCGCCCGCGGCGCCCTTCACCACCTCCACCGACTCGATGTCCAGTCCGCCGATCTCGTTCAGCGCCCCCGTGCGCAGGATCGTGCCGTCCACGATGATCATCGGGCCCGTGCTCCGGCCGCTCGCGTTGATCGACGTGGGGCCGCGCATCAGGATCTCCGGCTGGCTCCCGGGGCGGCCGCCGGTCTGCGCCACGCGCATCCCCGCCACCTTCCCCTGGAGCGCGCGCAGCGGGTCAAGCTGCGGCACCGGGATGTCCTGCGCCGTCAGGCGCCCGACTGCGAACGGCACCTTCGCCCGCTCGGTCCCCTCGATGGAGCCGGTCACGACCACCTCGGAGAGGCGGTTGATGTCCCGCTTGAGGGAGAAGTTCTGCGTCTGGTTCCCCGCCGTGACCTTGATGGGGAGGAAGGTGGGGGTGAAGCCCACGGCGCGCACCCGCAGGTTCGCCGCCTGCCCCTGCACGCGGGCCGCCGGCACCGTGATGGTGTACACGCCCTGCGCATTGGTCGCCACCGAAATGACCAGCTCGGTGATGTACACGTTGGCGAACTCCAGCGGCTGCCCGGCGTCGCCGACCACCTTCCCGGTGATCACCGCGTTCTGCGCCTGCGCCGATGCGGCCGGCGCCAGCAGGAAGGCCGCGGCCAGCCCCCCCGCCACCCGCCGAATCCCGGTCGTGAGGAATCGTGTCAACATCGCTGTCCCTGGGTGAATTGACGAAAACCCCGGGGGACGCCGCCCACGCAGGCGGCCCCCCGCTCCTGCCACGCCCCTGCAACCCGCACCCGCACCCATCCGGCAGGCCGACGGGGCGACGGCAACCATGTGCCGCCCATCGGTGTCTCACCGGTGGTCCCTGCAACAACCGTTGCGTCCCGTCGCGGCGTCACCGCCGGGACGAGAGGAGTGCCATGCCACCTGCCAGCCATTGGGACACCGCCTGCGGCCAGGCGCGGGAAGGCGCGCCACGATGCCCAGCGGTCGAGGGGAGGACGACGGTCGCCGTGACCGTCGGACGGAGCGGAGGGACGAGCGGAGGGAGGAGCGGAGGGAGACCAGCGGGTCGAACGGAGCGGGAGACGTTCGGCACGCAGCGCCGCGGCAGGACACGCCAAGCGGCTGCCGGGGCCGACGCTCCGGTTGGACGTGTCGCGTACGCTACGGGTGGTCCCAACGCCACGCAAGGGACCGATTGGCGCGCCCCTCCATCTTAACGCCGAAACCGGCCACCCGGTCCCCCTCACACCGCGACCCATCCCGGAATCACGGACTCCCGATCACGGGTTCCCCGGCGTGCGGGTCCACACCGCCAGCGCCCCATTGGGGGCTCGGTCGCCGTACTGCAGCGCCGCCTGGTTGGGGGACAGAAGCGCCATGAAGTGCACGTCCCGGGGATTGATGAGCGGGGCGTCCATCCCGGAGAGCGGGACGCCGTCCACCACGATCAGCAGGCAGCGGTTGGTGCGCGAGGCCCGGATGCAGTCGTTGCGACGCGACGAGATCACGAATCCGGGGTAGCCGGTGGACCGCAGCAGCTCCTCGAAGCTGTTGGCCCGCTCCCGGTGCTGGGCGATCTCCGCCGGCGGGAACACCCGCCACCCCCGGCGTTCCGCCTCCCGCAGGCGCACCTCGTTCAGCGTCGGCGCCCCCCGCACCCGCAGGGTATCCAGCGCCACCCGCACCTCTTCCACCTCGAAATCGGCCACGAGGGTGTCGGTCGGGGCCAGCAGCAGGACATTGGAACGCGTCGGGCGCAGCCCCACGCGCGTCACGGCAATGGTGAAGGGGGCGTGGCGGGCGGTCACCGCCAGCTGGAAGCGCCCCGCCTCGTCGGTGGTGGCGCGCCCCACCTCGGTGCCGTCGGCCAGCGTGGCCACCAACCGGGCCCCGCTGATGGGACGCCCGCCCTGCGCGGCGACCGCCGTCCCCCGCAACAGCTGCGCCTCCAGCGGGGCAGCCGCCACCACGGCAGCGGCCCCGACCGCACCGAGGAGCACGCTCCACGGCACGATCGGGGCCGCTGTGCCCCGCTGGTGACTGGCGGTCAACTGCCCGGGGCCACCCGTTCCCCGATCAGGGGTTCGGGGTGGTGCGGGGGGGATGCTTGTCGATGAAGTACACGATCCCCGGCGCGGCAAACCGCGTGCCGGCGGAGTTGGCGGGGGAGGCCGGGAAGGCGATGGCCGTGATCACCGACCCGCCCTGCGCCGCGCCGCCGATGGGGTCGGCGGCGGTGGTCCCCGCCGTCCCGGCGGGCGCGTTGGCCGCCACCAACGCCGTGGTGCCACCCGGGGCCGCGACGGCCGCCGCCAGTGCCGCCGCCGGCGCCGTCACGTACGGCGACACCGCCTGCTCGGCGAAGTTGGCCGCGATGCGCGTCCCGGTCGCCAGATCCGCCGTGGCCGACGGGAGCGTGTAGAGGTCCACCGGGCCCACGCCAAACGCCTGGTGGATGGCCCGCAGCGCAATGGTGGCGCCGGAGAGCGTCGGGAACGCGTCGGTCAGCACCACGATGCGCTGCCGCGGCGACGCCCCCGCTCGGGCGAAGCCCGAGTGCAGGAGCGTGTAGTACTTGCCGGCCTCGAACGTGATGGTGGTGTCCACCAGCTGCACCGTGTTGCCGGCCGCGGAGTAGTTGGCGATGTCGGCCGTGAAGACGCGGAACTTGCGCGCGCCCGCCTGGGTGGGCTGGTAGTTCCCCTGCCCCAGCCCGCGGAACGGCACGTTCACGAACGTCATCGGCGAGTACGTCACCTGGTCGATGAAGCGCACCGTGGTGTTGAGGGTGTCGGGGACCGCGTTGATGTAGCGCACGTACGCCAGCGGCGGCACCGTGGGCGTGACGGGGTCGTTGCTGGCCTCGGTGCACGCCGCCAGCAGGCTGGCGGCGGCAAGGAGGGCGACTCGGATGGACCGCATAGGAAAGAACTCCGGGGTATGATCGACAGGATGCGTCGCGGACACGGTGCGCCCGCGCATCAGGATTTCTGCGGACCGCCGTCGGGGCGGTCGGGTTCCGGCGTGCCGAAGATGTCGAGCGACACGCGCAGCGAGAGGACCAGGCTGAGCGCAACCGCCCCGACGAGCAGCGCCGTCTTGACCTTCGAGACCTTGCGGGGGCGGAACCCCAGGACGCCGTCCTGCGGGATCCGCACCGTTTCCCCCGACCACGCCACGGTGTTGCCGCGGAGGTCGGTGACCCGGGAGACCGCCAGGGAGACGACGCCCCCCTCCACCGCGCCGAGTCGCCCTTCGACCCGGTCGGTGGCCGCCCCCACCCGCTCCGACAGCAGCGCGCGGCCGCGGTCGTTGAGGACCACCGCCACCTCCGCCCCCGCCGCCACCGGGGGGGCGGACTGCACCGGCAGGTACGAGTAGCACCCGAGCTGCAGCGCGAGCGCCGCGGCCCAGAGCGCCGCCACGGCCGGGCGCAGCGCCCGGCCGAAGCGGAAGGGGGAGGTGGTCACCGGGGCCATGACCGGGTCAGAAGCCGTAGGTGCCCTTGGGCGCGCGGTTCGTGCCGTTGTAGTACACCTGCTGCCGCGCCTGCATCTCCTGGTACGGCACCGGCCACTCCACGGCGGTCCCTTCCACCAGGTCGCCCCAGCCGCGGTTGTCCGCGAACCAGATCATGTACCCCGTGAAGGCGGTCTCCATGCGCTTCTCGTACTTCATCGCCTCGAGGGCGCTGCCGCACACCGCGGAGGTGAAGGCCGGCGCCGCGGGGACCTGCGGCACGCAGGAGGCCTTGTTGCTGGAGTACGGCTCGGTGGCGCTGGTCAGCGACGCGGGGAGTGCGTCGAGCCCGTTGCGGAGGCGGCTGGCGTTGATGAGCGGGATGGCCAGCGCCAGCTGGTTGGTGCGGATGTACCCCTCGGCGGCCAGCATGGACATTTCCGTGGCCGAGATCTCGACGTACGGGCCCGTGCTGGCGGCCAGGTTGGCGGCGCCGTAGCGGCGGTGGTCGTAGTGCGAGTCGCCGTAGCCACCCAGCGGGACGTCATCGCCCGACGGACGGTTGCGGATGTAGACCCCCGGGGGGAGCACCTGCGTGGGCGCCGCCGCCTGCTGCGCCGCCCGGGTGGTGCCGGCGGGCCAGCGGCGGTCGGGGGTGATCACCACGAACGCCTTGCGGCTGTCGCGCGGGGTGGCCAGCCACTGGTCGTAGCCCCCTGAGACGTCGGCCATGCCGTAGTACAGCGGGGACAGCTGGTGCCAGCCGCCCACCACGTAGATCTGGGTGAGGTCGAAGGACGCGCTCCACCCGGAGCCGCCGCCCACGTTGACGGTGAAGTCGGTCCGCACGCCGGCGTTGGCGTCGGCGATGACTTCCTGCCAGTTGACCGCGCCGCGCTGCGCCGGCGTGCGGGCCACGCCCGCGCGGAAGCGCGCCTTGTACGAACGCGCCAGCGAGACGAACTGGTCGCGGGTGACGCTCTGGCCGTTGATCCACGTGGTGGGGAGCGGGAAGCCGTTGGCCCCCGTGGTGGCCGCGGCGGAGTTGGCCACGGCGATGGCCGAGTCGAGCATCTGCAGCGCGGCGGCGCCGACGGCGGCGGCCCCCGAGAGCTTCGGGACCTCGTCCGACGGCACGGCCGGGGTCACGATGGCCGCGGAGTCGTACGCGAGCGACAGGTTTCCGAGCGCCTGCCCCAGGATGTAGAAGGCGAACGCCTTGGCGCGCGCGTCCTGCGCGGGGGAGCCGATGGTCTGCCCCGACTGCCCCAGCCGGTTCACCGCCTGGATGGCGTTGGCGGCGGTGCGGGCGACGCGGGAGAACTGGTTGTAGTTGGCGAGGTTGCCGGTCTGGTTGTCGTTCCCCAGCTCGTTGGAGATGAGCGAGCGGGGGATCTGGGCGCGCGCCGCCATGCCGAAGTTGGCCACGGAGGCGAAGGTCTCGCCGGCGAGGATCTTCGCCTGCGTGTTCACCGACTCGGTGGCGCGCTGGGTGTTGAACACCTGCACGCCGAGGCCGGCGATGACGCCCTCCACGCCGGCCGGGGTGGCGTAGGCGCGCGCGACGTCGGGGTTGTTGTAGTTCGTGACCTCGAGGCCGTCGCCGCAGGCCGCGAGGCCCGCGAGCGCGCCGCTCGCCACGAGGGGAAGGACTAGCTTGCGCATCGAAACTCCTCAGGGGAAGCCGGGGGCGCGGCCGGCGCGGGCATGCCGCGCCGCGCGCCCCCGGAAGGGGTCAGAAGCTGGTGCCGATCGAGAGCGTGAACTGGCGCAGGTTGGGGAACTGGTAGTTGTCGATGGCGTTGAGCACGCCCGACCCCAGCGCGCCGCCGCCGGCCCCCACCTCGGGGTCGAAGCCCTTGTAGTCGGTGATGGTGAGCAGGTTGCGCCCGATGAGGGACACGTTCCAGTTGCCCACGCCGGCCACGGGGCCCACGCGGTAGCCCACGGAGAACTCGCGGAGCTTCACGAAGCTCGCGTCCTCGACCGTGTTGTTGTTGGGGGCCAGCACGTCGTACAGCCCGCCGATGCCGCCGGTGGAGACCGCGCGGAAGTAGTAGCCGATCGGGCGGGCGTCGGCGACCGAGCGCCCCGACTGGTCGGTGTCGCGGTGCATGAAGTCGCCCAGCGACCACTGGCGCCCGATGTTCCACACCGACTTGCCCACGGTCGCGTCGAGCAGCGCGAAGGCGGTCAGCCGCTTGTAGCGGAAGTTCTGCGACAGCGACCAGCGGAAGTTGGGGAGCGCGTTGCCGACGGGGAGCACCGGCACCGCGCCGGTGGAGTCGCGCTCGAGGATGGGGAAGCCCCAGTTGAGCGGGTCGCCCGTCGTGCCGCCGCCCCAGGGGGCCTGCGAGGCCGGGAGGCGCGTCATCCACAGGTTCTTCGTGATGCCGTCGGCCAGGGTGTTCCCCTGCCCCACGTACACGATGAAGCCGTCGCCGTTGCGCTGGAAGTCCAGCCCCTCGCCGCACCGCGACCGGAAGTTGGCCGGGAGCTGGCCGCAGTCCTTGACGAAGCGGCGGCCGTAGATCTGCCCCATCTGCCCGCCCTGCACGATCTTGAACATCGTCTCCGACCCCTGCTGGCCGGCCGCGCTCACGAAGTACTCGGGCACGTCCAGGCGCGAGATCACCGACCGGGTGCGGTCGTAGTTGATCCGGGCCGAGTAGTCGGTGTTGCGGGTGTTGATGATGGGGATGTTGAGCGACACCTCCCACACGTCGTTCGTCAGCTGCCCGGCGTTCTTCCACTGGCTGGCGAAGCCGGCCGCGGCCGGCGGCGGCACCTGCAGCAGCTGCTGGTCGATGACGTTGCGGGCCTTGGTGACGGTCAGCCCGTAGCGGCCGAACAGCTCGAGGTCCATCCCCATCTCGGTCTCGGTGGAGACTTCGGGGGCGAGGAACCGGTTGCCGAGCGTGTTGGGGTTGAGCGCGCCGCCGGTGCCGATGGTGAAGGTCTCGTACTGCGCCGAGAAGATCGGCCGGTTGCCGGCCTGCCCGACGGAGTAGCGGAACTTCAGGTCCGACACCTGGTCGACGTTGAACCAGGGCTCGTCCGACAGGCGCCAGGCGAAGGAGCCGCGCCCGTAGGTCTGCCACCGGTTGGCCGCGCCGAACAGCGAGGAGCCGTCGCGCCGCACCAGCCCGCCCAGGATGTAGCGCCCCTTGTAGTCCACGTCCAGGTTGGTGAAGAAGCCGACCTGCCGCACCTGCTCGGAGCCGCCGGTGGTGTAGTAGTTCTGGATGGCGGCATCGGGGTCGCGCAGCCCGGGGACGGCCAGGTTCGTGCCGCCCGTGCCCTGGCTCCGCGCGTCCTGCCCCTCGTACAGGTAGCGCAGCGTCAGGCGCGTGTTGAGCGCCTCGTCGAACCACCCCTTCCGCGCCGACAGGTTCCCGCTGGCGTTCAGCGACGTGGAGCGCCCCGCGCTGCGGTCGATGGACCCCAGGTTGGTCGCGCTCAGCGCCGTCGTCCGGAAGCCGCGGTCCTGCTGCGTCTCCTGGAAGTTGTTGCGGTTGTCATAGCCGAAGTTGAACTCGCCGTCCAGCCACGACAGCGGCGTCCACCGCGCCGTGAAGTTCCCGACGAAGCGGTCGATCCGGTTGAGCGGCACGAAGTTCTGCGTGGAGTACGCCGGGTTCGTGTTCTGCGCCCCCTGCTGCTGCGCCACCGTGCGGATGTAGATGCGCCCCTTGCTGTCGGTCTGCAGCAGCTCCGCGTTGGCCGGCTGCCGCGTGAGGCTGAAGAACGCGCCACCCGAGTTGTAGTCGTTGGCCGTGCTGTAGCTGGAACGGAACGAGACGTTCACGTTCGAGCCCAGCTGCTGGTCCACGTTGATGCGCATCGAGTTCCGGGTGTACCCCGGCATGAACTTGATGGACCCTTCCTGCCGCAGCTGGTTGATGGAGGCGAAGAAGTTCGTCCGCCCCACCTTCCCCGTCGCGTCCAGCGTGCTGTTGATGACCTCGCCGTTGGTCACCAGCTGCTGGATGGGGTTGTACACCTTCGGGAACTCGTTCACCTGGAACAGCGAGCGGCCCGCCAGCGGCCCGGGGTTGCGCGCGATCCCGGCGTCGTTCTGCAGCGACACCGGCGGCAGCGCGAAGTCGCCCCCCTGGTCGTTGATGCGCCGCGCCTCCTGGTACAGGTCGATCGTGCGCGCGCAGTCCTGCGCCCCCGAGACGATCGCGCAGAAGCGCGTGGCCGTCTCGTCCATCAGCATGAAGTGCGTGGACGGGTAGCGGTACTCCCGCTCGATGTCCGACACCCCGTACTCGGTCTGGGCCCGGAAGCGCACCCCCTCCGACTGGTTCTTGCCGGAGCGCGTGGTGATCTGGATGACGCCGTTGCCGGCGCGCGAGCCGTACAGCGACGACGCCGCGGCCCCCTTCACCACCTCGATGTTCTCGATGTCCTGCGGGTTGATGTCCTGCAGCCCGCCCTGCGAGATCACGCCGTCGATGATGTACAGCGGGTCCTGCCCGCGCCCCGAGGCGTTGATGGACTGCGGGCCGCGGAGGATCACCGCCGGCGCCGTGCCCGGGCGCCCGGTGTTGGCCACGATGTTGGCCCCCGCCACCTTCCCCTGCAGCTGCGCCAGCGGGTTGGACCCCGGCACGGGCATGTCCTTCTCGCTCACCTGCGCCACGGAGAAGGCCAGCTTCTTCACCTCGGTGGCCCCGGTCACGCCGGTGGTCACCACCTCCTGCAGCCGGTTGATGTCCTTGGCCAGCGAGAAGTCCACCGTCTGCGCGCCCGCGCGCACCGTCAACGGCTGCGCGGCGGCCTTGTACCCGATGGACCGCGCGCGCAGCTGCACCACCTGCCCCCGCACCCGGTCGGCCGGAATGCTGATGGTGTAGCGCCCCTGCGCGTTGGTCCCGACGGACACCGCCAGCTCGGCGATGTACACGTTGGCGTTTTCCAGCGGGTCGCCGAACTCGCTCTTGACCGCGCCCGTGATCACCGCGGGGCCCTGCCCCTGCGCCTGCGCCGCCAGCGGCGCCAGGACCAGGAGCGCGGCTGCCCGGGACATCCACCGCATCAATCTCGTCATGCTGAACCCTCGGCGACTCGCTCGCCGGCAACGGGGAGAGGACACGCACGGCAGCGCCACCTGCGGCGCCCGCCGCGAACCGCGCGAGCGACCGGCCCCCCGTCGGGAGGCCGGCCGCGCACACGGAGAACCACAACGCTCTCCGCCCGCGTCACCGAAAGCAATCCCCTCCGTGACATTTCCGTGGCCCTGTCACCGCCCCGACGTCAATCGAACCACGCCCGCCCCGCTCCCGATGCGCTTCGTCCCACCCCGCCCGGGGACGCTACCGCACGCGCGCCCGGAACGTGCGCGACAGCCGCAGCGTGTGGCCGTTGCGCAACGTCAGCAGCCCGTCGCCCCCGGGGAGCGGCTGCAGCTCGCGCACCCGGTCCATGTTCACCACGCGGCGCCGATGGATCCGCACGAACTGCCGCGGGTCCAGCGCCTGCTCGATCGCCACGATCGTACCGCGGGTCCGGAACGTCTCGTCGCCGGCATGCAGCACGAGGTAATTCCCGTCCGCCTCGAACCAGTCCACCTCGGCCAGCGGGACGAACCGCGTGCGCCGTCCCTCGCGCACCAGCACGCGCAGCGGCCGCCCCTCCGCCGCCTCGCGCGCCGCGCCCCCCTCGGCCGACAGGTCGAGCACGCGCTCCTCGCGCGCCGCCGCCTCCGCGCGGCGCGGCGCGGAGGCCACCAGCGTCCCGGAGGCGCTCCCCGGCGCCGGACGCCGTCGTCCCGCGCCGCCCCCGTCCGCGGCCCGCCAGGCGCCCGACGGCGCGCCGTCCCCCAGCAACCGCTGCAGTTCGTCCGCCGTGCGCAGCAACTCCCCCTGCAGCAGCTGCTGCCGCGCGCGCGCCAGCGCCTCCGCCACGCGGGGCGCCGAGGTGGGGAGGTGCAGGAAGTCCGTGGCCTGCACCTCGAAGGCCCGCACGGCGTCCCCCTCGCGCGGGGAGCAGACCACCAGCGCGCCGGGGCGCGCCTCGGCAGGGAGCGCGCGCAGCAGGGGCAGCGCCGGGCCGTCGGCGAGCGACGCCATCACGATGGCGATGGCGGGACGCCCGGCCAGCGCGCGACGCGCCGCCTCCCGGTCGGGCGCCGG
>JAGWYS010000292.1 GCA_018969225.1 Gemmatimonadota bacterium
CAAATGCGCGCCGGTCCAGTCGTCCCAGTCGTGCAACCGACGATCCTCCGTCAGGAAACCCGCATCCACCAGCGCCGCCACCGCCAGCCCCCGACGCCGCGCCGGAGGGTCCAGCAAATGCACGATCTCCGCATCGTTCAACCCCAGGTCGCCGTCCGGGGCAAACTCCGCTGCCCACGTCCACAGCCGGATTAGCCACCCCACCGCTTCATTCGTCGACACGCCCCCCGCCAGCGCCAGCCGGTGCGTCTTCCGGTGACGCAGTAGCCCCAGCCAGATCGGGATGTACGCCGGCGCCGTCCACCCGCGCGTCACGGCGCCACCGCCAGCGGCGACGCCAGCCCCAGCCCTGCCAACCGCGCATGCACGTACAGCGCCGCCAGCCGCGCCGGATCCGCCGGCAGCGACCGCCCCACCGACGCATCCGGAGGCACCCGCCGCGCGTCGCCCCACAGCGCCACGCCCACGCCCCCCGACTCATGCCGGTACGTCGGCACCAGCGACCGCGCCAGCCGCTCCCCCCGGCCGTCATCCACCCCAGCGAGCCGCGCCGTCAGGTCATACCCGAGCGACGCGTCCCCGTCATCCGGCATCAGCACCGCCCACGCGTCGCAGTGACCCCCGCCGTTCCGGTCGAACCACGCCCGCAACGCCCGCGACCCCTCCACCGCCCGTTCTCGCTCGAGCGCCGCGCCCCCCGACCGCGGCACCGCCACGCACCCCGCCTCGATCCCGTGCAGCCAGAACCGCGCCGCCTGTCGCACCGGCACCCGCATCAACCGCCCCCGTTCGTCGCCGGACCCTGCCGCAGCAGCCCGGCCTCACGCATCGTCCGCAACTCGTCGTCGACCTGCTCCTCCGTCGCCTCCGGCCAGAACGCCGAGATCAGGTCCGCCACCGCCAGGTGCGCGTCGAGCCGCTTGCGCCGGTCGCGCGACACCCCGCCCGCGTCATGCCAGTACGCCGACAGCAGCACCTCGTGCCGTTCCCGGCGCAGCCGCGACACCACTCGCGCCCGCGCCGCCGCCCGGTCCCACTCCCCGGACGCCACCGCGCGCGCCATGCCGTCCCCGCGCCCCGACACCGGCCGCTGCGTCGCCACCTCGCGCCGCACCCGCCGGTCCACCACGTCCCGGATCGCCTCCAGCAACTGGCGCAGCGTCGGCCACCAGTCCGAGTGCCGGATCAAGGTCGCCACGGCCCGATCGAGGTCGTCGTCGGTCGCCGCCGCCTCGGCAAGCACCCCGTCCCGGTAGATCGCCACCATCGCGCGCCGGTCGTTCTCACCCATCACCCGCATCGGCAGGGCGGCGGCCAACGCCCCCACCGCCCGCCGGAACCCCTCAAGCGTGGGCGGCACGCCACGCCACCGCCGCCGGATGCAAGGCCAACGCCCGACGCGCCCGGATCACCTTTGTCCGGAAGTGCGTTCGCGTCAGCCCCCACGCCTCCGCAAGGTCGCCGTAGCCCCGGCCCGACGCCGCGTCCAGCAACAGCGCCAGCCGTTCCGCATCCGGCCCGTCCAGCGTCGCTCGCATCGCCGCCGCCGCCCCCTGCGCATCGAGGCGCCGCACCACCTCGTCGGTTGCGTCGACCTCATCCCGCGCGTCCCCCGCCAGGTGGTCGCCCGGGTCCCACCGCTCCGGGTCGCGCTCCCCGCGCCCTTCTAATGAGTGGAACCGCCACTCCGCGCGCGACGCCGCCGCCCGCTGCCAGTCCCGCACCACGTGACGGATCACCACGAACGCCCAGTTCGCGTGCGCCGCCGCCAGCGCCCGCGCATCATCGGCCGGCGCGAGCCGGTGAAAGTGGCGCGTCACCCGTACCGCCGCCTCAGACGCCGCGTCTTCCGGCGCCATCCCCAAGATCGGCCACCGGCCAAACCCCTTCGCCAGCACCGGCCCCGCTTCCAGCACATACACGCACAGCGCCTCCAGCCGTGCGCCCTCCCCCGGCGCCACCGCGTACGCATCGGTGAGGCGCACCCACGCACCGCTCCGCCCCGTCCCCGTCGCGGCCATCACCACGCCTCCCCCAGGTCGGCCAGCGGGTCAGCCACCGGAGGCGCGCCACCCGGATCCGCCGCGAGCGCCACCAGCGCCGCCCAATCCGCCCCGCACCCCTCCACGCCACACAGCGTCCCCAGCAACTCGTGATCCGCATCCGCGCGCGTCTCAATCCACCACCGCGCCTCACGCGTGGTGTACGACCGCGTCTCCCCGTCGCTTTCGAACTGCCACTCCTCCTGCCCCGCCATCGCCGACCCCACCGCCGCGCGCACGTCCGTCACCAGCGCCTGCACGCGTTCCCGCGCGGCCCCCGCCTGGTTGCACGCCTCGATAATCGACGGCAGCGCCGAAGCCCACGCCACCGCCCGACGCTGCCGCAGCCCGATCGCCCACCGCACTTGCGCCTCAGACCCCTCAAGCGCCACGCGCTTCCCGTCAGCCACCGCGCGCGCGTCAGCCTCGCCCTCGCGCTTCCGCACGCAGTCCAGGCACTCGCGCTCACGCACCACATCGAGCCACCGCGACCGCGCCGGATCGCCCCGCACCGTCGTCTCCCCCTCGTGACCGCACCGGTACGTCACCGTCACCCGCGTCTCCACCGACGACGGGATGCTGGTCGTCCTCCGGAGTGGCGCCCGGTCGTGCTTGAAAGGCCGCATGGCTATCTGTCCCCCCTTACCGCCCTGACGGGCGCACCACGCGCAGGCGCGAGCGGCTCTCCGCTCCCTGCACTTCCTCGGCGCCAGCGATGCCCCCTTCCGGGGAACCCCACCAGCCAGCCATCGCGAGCGCCCTGCCCACGGCACTCGTCTCCGCAGTCTCCACCGGGCACGCCCCCTGCGCGCCCGACCCATCCCCGCGCGTCACCTCAGCGTGCCCCGCAAACCGGCGCCCGTCGTCGAACACCACTTCGGCGCGGATCACCACGTAGTCGCCCGCGGTCGTCAGGTGGGTCGACACCGACGCAATGCCCTTCGGTGCCACCGCATCGGCGTGCGCCGCCCGCAGCCGTTCGGCCACAGTGACGTACGGCTTGCCCCGGATCACGACCGGCATCAGCGGTACCGCCGCGGGACGTCATGCCCCTTCACCAGCGTCTGGACCGGCACGCCCAGCACGCCCGCCACCCGGTCGAGCGTCCCCACGCGGACCCACGGCAGGTGGCGGAGCCGCCCCACCGTCGTCGGCGACAGCGACGCCGCCCGTGCCAAGTCGGCCCACGTCAGCAGCGACGCGAGCCTCGCCCGGTCGATCGCCTCGAAGT
>JAGWYS010000293.1 GCA_018969225.1 Gemmatimonadota bacterium
AGGCGCTCGGACAAGTTACCCTGATGGCATCCCCGATGGCCCCGATGGAGGCGCGCGCCCTGCGCCGGTGCCTGGCGCAGCCGGTGGCGCTGGACCCCTACCTGTGCGACGTGGCGGCGCGCGAGCCGTCGCACCGGTTCCTGGGGGGGGCCACGCAGGGGTGCTACCTGCGGCAGGTGGCGCTCATTCGCGCGCTGGCGGAACGGGAAGGGCGCCACCCCGGGTCGCTGACGGTGCTGGACTGGGGCACCGGCAAGGGGCACATCAGCCACCTGCTGCGGCAGGCGGGGTTCCGGGTGACGGGGTGCGACATCGCGCGCCCGGCCGAGGACAGCACCTTCGGGCAGCGCACGCCCATCCTGTCGGAGCGGCAGCTGCCGGTGACGCCGCTGGACCACGACTGGATGCTCCCCTTTCCCGACGCGCACTTCGACCTGGTGGTGAGCTTCGGGGTGCTGGAGCACGTGGCCAACGATCAGGCCTCGCTGCGCGAGATCCGGCGGGTGCTGGCCCCAGGCGGCCGCTTCGTCTTCACCTTCCTCCCCTACTGGCTGTCGTGGACGCAGCGGCTGTCGCACCTGCGCGGCAACCGGTATCACGATCGGCTGTACCGGGTGCGCGACGTGCGCCGGCTGGCGGCGGCGGCGGGCTTCGAGGTGGAGGGGGTGTGGCACGGCCAGCTGTTCCCCAAGAATTCGCAGCCGCACCGCCCGCTGGTGGAGCGGGTGGACCGGTTCCTGACGTGGCACACCCCGCTGCGCTACCTGGCCACCAACCTGGAGGGGGTCCTGCGGGTGGCCGGGGGAGCGCCCCGCGGCTAGACCCCGGGGAGGCGGAGGCGGGCCAGGGCCTGGTTGAGGCGGAGGCGGCCGGTGCCCAGCAGCCGGCGCGGCCAGGGGTGCCGAGGGGGGGTGTCGGGAGGGAAGGATGGGGTACCGGTGATCTGCCGTTCCGGGGGGCCCACGGGTCCCTTCTCCACCACCACGAGGCTGTCGTAGAAGTGCACGCCGCGGACGGTGCGGGTGAACTCGGTCACGTGCGGTGCGTGCCCCCGCCCGTGCCAGCCGTGCAGCTGGTCCACCCACCCCTTGGCGTACTCGATGAAGCTCCCCATGCGGCGGTAGCCGCCGCCGTACTCGGGCCAGTAGGCGGTGTGGAGGTCCTCGCAGAGGTACACGCCGTCGGGGGCGACGCGCGGGAACAGCTCCTCGAAGGTGACGCGCTGCTGGCGCATGGTGTGCCCCCCGTCGTCAATGAGAATGTCGATGGGGGGGAGCGAGTCGGCCAGCTCGCGGAGGAAGCGGCGGTCCTCCTGCGAGCCGATGCGGATCTCGATGCCGTCACCCGCCAGCGAGGCGCAGCGGGGGTTGATGTCCACGCCGATGATGCGGGCCTGGGGGCCGAGGAACTCGCGGAAGTGGGCGAGGGAGCCCCCGTGGTACACCCCGATCTCGACGAGCAGGACGGGACGGTTGCGGAAGGGGGCGAGGTGGCGCTCGTACAGCGGGAAATAGTGGCGCCACTTGTCCATGAGGGGAGGCATCCCCCAATTCTAGCCGGAAGACCCCGGCCGCGAACCACTGGATGCGCACGACCGGGCGCACCCCGCAACCGGGACGTCCACGGAGCTACGGCATGCGTCGGATTCGGCGGTATGTGAGGGGCCACTTCCTGCCGGGGGTGGCGTTGGTGCTGGTGGCGCTGTGCGGACCGATTGCCCTGGCTGCCCAACCCGCCGACGCCGTCTACCTGGGGGGCCGGGTGTGGACGGGGGAACCGGGGGCGGCCGAGGCGCAGGCGGTGGCGGTGCGGGGCGGCCGGTTCGTGGTGGTGGGCTCCGACAGCGCGGTGCGGGCGGTGATGGGGCCGGCCACGCGGGTGGTCCAGCTGGCCGGACGCCGCGTGGTGCCGGGGTTCATCGACAGCCACTGGCACCTCCCCACGCAGGCGCGTGCCGACCTGGTGGACGCCGGATCGCCGGCCGAGATCGTGCGGCGGCTGCAGGCGTGGGCCGCCAAGCGCGCGCCGTCGGCCTGGGTGACTGGTCGGGGGTGGACCCCGTCGGACTTCCCGGGGAACGCCCCGCACAAGCGGTACCTGGACGCGGCGTTCCCCACGCAGCCGGTGGTGATTGCCGACCGCGACGGGCACCAGTCGCTGGCCAACAGCGCTGCGCTGCGCGCGGCCAAGGTCACCGCCGCCACCCCCGACCCGCCGCGCGGAGTGATCGAGCGGGAGCGGGACGGGTCCCCCACGGGGCTGCTCAAGGAATCAGCCGCCTCGCTGGTGTCGCGGCTGGTGCCGCCGCCGACGGCCGCGGACATCGCGCTGCGCATTGACGAGGAGTCGCGCGCGGCGGCCAGCCACGGCATCACGCTGGTAATGGAGGCGTCGGGGCGCGAGCCGGAGGGGGCGGTGTTCCAGGCGCTGCTGGCCGCGGCGCACGCGGACACGATGCGGGTGCGCTGGCAGCTGTCGGTCCCCTTCTCCCCGGTGGCGTCACCCGCGACGCTGGCGCACTACCGCCGACTGCGCGACTCCCTCACCGGCCCGTGGCTGCGGCTGGGGTTTGCCAAGGGGATGCTGGACGGCACGGTGGACGCCCGCACGGCCGCGATGCTCCAGGCGTACGAGGGGACCGACGACCGCGGACGCCCCTTCTGGCCCGCCGCCACCCTCAACCCCGCGGTGGCCCGCTACGACTCGGCGGGGCTGCAGGTGGCGCTGCACGCCATTGGCGACCGGGCGATCCGCCTGGCGCTGGATGCCTTTGCGCATGCGCAGCGTGCCAACGGGCGGCGCGACAGCCGGCACCGGGTGGAGCATGTGGAGGTGCCGGACCCGACGGATGTCCCGCGATTCAAGGCGTTGGGGGTGGTGGCGTCCACGCAGGCGATCTTCGCCACGCCGGATGTGACGACGCTCACCAATTACGCGCCGCTGCTGGGGCCGGCGCGCGCGGCGCGGTCCAACAGCTTCCGGCAGTTTGACGACGCGGGGGCGGTGCAGGCGTTCGGGAGCGATTACCCGGTGTTCCCGATGGCGCCGCTGGAGGGGATCCGCGTGGCGGTCACCCGGCAGACGCCCGATGGAAAGCCAGCCGGGGGGTGGTATCCGGCGGGGAAGATTTCCGCGGAGGCGGCGCTGCGGCACTACACGCGCGACGCCGCGTGGGCAGGGTTCCGGGAGGGGGAGGTGGGGACGATTGCGGTGGGGACGTGGGCGGA
>JAGWYS010000294.1 GCA_018969225.1 Gemmatimonadota bacterium
CCTTCGATGAGCTCACGCGCCCTACCCCCGGCGGCTACCGCGTGCGGCTCATGGACAACACCAACGCCTGGGACTCCACCTACCCCGGCGTGGAGCTCCTCCCCGACGGCCGCGTGGTGCTCACCACCTACGGCCACTGGACCACCGGCCAGCAGCCGTGGATTGCCTCCATCACGCTGGACGTGCCGCGGCTGGAGCGGACGCGGACGGCGGTGGGAGCGGCCCCCTAGCAGGCCCGGAAGTCGCGCCGGCCCCCCTCCCGGGGGCCATTAGCTTCCGCCGCATGCCGGACGACCTCCCTCCGCCCCAAGCGGCTGCCGCCGACCTGCCCGCCCTCACGGACGCCCAGCGCACCACCCTCCGCGAGGCCACCGCGCTCCTGGAGCGGCTGGCGGAGGACCGCGCCGGATTGCTGGCCATCCCCGAGGAGGAGCGCACCCGGCTGCTGAAGGCGGCCGGCGAGCTGTCGCGCCCCGACGCGATCCTGCGCCGGCAGCTGGTGAAGGCCACCAAGCGGCAAAAGAAGGCCGAGCGGCAGGAGCGGCTGGAGCAGCAGGAGGAGCGGCTCAACAGCACCGGCATCCGCACGCTGCGCCGCCAGACGGTGTTCACCACCCCGAACTTCTTCCCCCCGGCCTCCGACGCGCAGGAGACGGTGGAGGCGCCCGAGTTCCGGGAGGCGGTGGAGCCGCAGCACTGCTACGTGTGCAAGCAGCCGTACACGGTCCTCCACCACTTCTACGACCAGCTGTGCCCCCCCTGCGCCGACTTCAACTGGCGCAAGCGCGGCGAGCTGGCCGACCTGACGGGGCGCGTGGCGCTGCTCACCGGCGGACGCGTCAAGATCGGCTACCAGGTGGGGATCAAGCTGCTCCGCGCCGGCGCCCACCTGGTGGTCACCACGCGCTTCCCGCGTGACGCCGCACAGCGCTACGCCGCCGAGCCCGACTTCGCGCAGTGGGGGCACCGGCTGGAGATCCACGGGCTGGACCTCCGGCACACCCCCAGCGTGGAGGCCTTCTGCCACCTGCTGCAGGAGACGCACGGGCGGCTGGACTTCATCGTGAACAACGCCTGCCAGACGGTGCGCCGGCCGCCGGACTTCTACCGGCACATGATGGAGCAGGAGACCGCGGCGCTGGCGGGCATGCCCGACCACGTGCGCCAGCTGCTGGGGCGCTACGAGGGGGTGCGCGGCTACCACCTGCTCCCCGAGGCGGGGGCGGAGGCGACTGAGCCCGGCGCGGCGGGGGCGCTGGCGGCGCGCCGCCTGGCCGAGGTGGCGGGGATCACCCACGCCGCCGAGCTGTCGCAGGTGGCGCTGTTGCCCGACGAGGCCTCTCCGCAGGCTCACCTGTTCCCCGAGGGACGGCTGGACCAGGACCTGCAGCAGGTGGACCTGCGCGACCGCAACTCGTGGCGCATGCTCATGGCCGAGGTGCCCACGGTGGAGCTGCTGGAGGTGCAGTTGGTGAACGCCGTGGCCCCCTTCGTGCTCAACGCGCGCCTCAAGCCGCTCATGCTGCGCACCCCGGGGCGCGACAAGCACGTGGTGAACGTGTCGGCGGTGGAGGGGCAATTCTACCGGAAGTTCAAGACCACGCGGCACCCGCACACCAACATGGCCAAGGCCGCGCTCAACATGATGACGCGCACCGCCGCCGCCGACTACCAGGTGGACGGGATCCACATGAACGCGGTGGACACCGGGTGGGTGACCGACGAGGACCCGGCGCCGATCGCGGCGCGCAAGGTGGCCGAGCACCGCTTCCACCCGCCGCTGGACATCGTGGACGGCGCGGCGCGCATCGTGGACCCCATCATCGACGGGATCAACACCGGGGTCCACGTGTGGGGGCAGTTCCTCAAGGACTACAAGCCAACGGACTGGTAGCCGGGGCCCGCCCGCCCCGGCCGTGCACGCGCTACCAGCGCAGCCCGCGCAGGTACTCGTAGTTGGCGCGGGCCGACGCCAGCTCGTCGGCGGGCCCCTCCTGCTCCACGAAGCAGGGCTTGTCCCCCAGCTTGGGGATGCGCGCGAGGAACGCCTTGAGGTCGAAGATCCCCGCCGCCAGTTCGGTGTCGCGCTTGCGGTCGGCCACCACGTTCTTGATGTGGAAGCTCCAGCACCGGTCGGCGTTCCGGTCCAGGAACGCCATGGGGTCTCCCCCCCCCATGAGCATGTTCCCCACGTCCAGCTGGATGCGCACGTACTTGGGGTCGGTCTCCCGCACGAAGACGTCGAAGGGCACCTCCCCCTGCAGCGGCTTCTGGTCGTTGGGCTCGTTGTGCAGCGCCAGCCAGATGCCGTGCCGCCGCGCCACTTCCCCCGCCGCGTTGAAGCGCTCGGCCCACAGCTTCCACACGTCCAGCGACTTCCCCGCCTCGGCGGGGAGGCTGGGGGCCACCAGGTACTGCTGCCCCAGGTACGCCGCCGTGTCCAGGTGCATGTCCCAGTCGCGCAGGATGGTCTCGGGGGCCATGTGCGCCGAGCTGGCCTTGAGCCCCGCCTTGCGGAGCGCGTCGCGCACCTGCTCCTTGGTGCGTCCGAAGTTGTTGAAGCTCCAGAGCAGCTCCACCTCGGCGTAGCCGATGGCGGCGATGGCCTCGAGCGTCGCCTCGGGGTTGGCGCGCATCGCCTTGCGCACGGCGTACAGCTCGAGGCCGACGCGCTCCAGGCGGCCGGCCGGGAGGAGGTCGCGGGAGAGCCACGTCCCGGCGCCGGCCCCCAGCGTGAGGAGGAAGTCTCGACGGTCCATGCCCCTACGCTACCCCCGGGACGCCCTGGCGCAAGGTCCGCTGCGGTGGGGCGGTTCCGCGCCGTGGGCTCAGCCCGGCGCGTCGCGCGCGTCCTCGAAGAGCGCGTGCATGGCCGGCGGGATGCGGGTCACCTTCCCCGTCCCCCGGTCCACCAGCGTCCACAGCGTGCGCCCGCGGGCCAGCGTGGCGCCGTCGGCGGGGCGCACGATGGCGGTGAGGCGTTCCATGCGGCGCGAATCGACGGCGCCAATCCAGGTGCGCGCCTCGATCACGTCGCCCAGCAGCGCCTCGCGGCGGTAGTCGATCTCGTGCCGCGTGGCGAACCAGGCGTAGCCGTCCAGCATGGCCGGGGTGGCGCGGGCGCGCCAATGGGCGACGGCCACGTCGTTGATCCAGCGCAGGTACACCACGTGGTTGACGTGGTCGTTGGCGTCGATGTCGGCCGACTGGATGGCCAGG
>JAGWYS010000295.1 GCA_018969225.1 Gemmatimonadota bacterium
ACAGCCCGGGCGCTACCGGAACCGCATCCCGTTCGGCGCCACCGCGCCCTTGGTGGGGACGAACGCCGGCTTCTTCGGAGCCTCCTGCCGGGGGCGATCGCCACGGGGACGCTCCCCACGCGCACGCTCCGCATCAGCCGCGGGCGCCGCTGCCGGCGCGGGCTTGCTCCCGCCGTCGGTGCGCATGGTCAGGGCGATCCGGTTGCGGGGGAGGTCCACCCCCTGGACGGTCACGCGCACTTTCTGCCCCACCTTCACCACCTCGTTGGGGTCGCGCACGTACCGGTTGGCCAGCTGGCTCACATGCACCAAGCCGTCCTGGTGCACGCCGATGTCCACGAAGGCGCCGAAGGCCACGATGTTGGTGACCACCCCCTCCAGCACCATTCCGGGCTGGAGGTCCGACGGCTTCTGGATATCGTCGCGAAACGCGGGGGGCTCGAACGCGGCACGCGGATCGCGCCCGGGCTTCTTGAGCTCGGCCACGATGTCGCGCAGGGTGGGGAGCCCCACGTCGTCGCTCACGTAGCGCGGCAGGTCGATCTTGTCGGCCAGCGCCTCATTCCCCACCAGCGCAGCCACCTCCACCCCCAGGTCGGCGGCCATCCGCTCCACCAGCGCGTACCGCTCGGGGTGCACGGCGCTGGCATCCAACGGATGGGCCCCACCGCGCACGCGCAGGAAGCCGGCGGCCTGCTCAAAGGCCTTGGCGCCGAGGCGAGGCACCTCGCGGAGGTCGGCGCGCGAGCGCAGCCCTCCCTTGCCGTCGCGCAGGGTCACAATGGCCTGCGCCAGCGACGGGCCGATCCCGGCCACGTACCCCAGCAAGGCCGCCGAGGCGGTGTTCACCTCCACCCCCACGCGGTTCACGCAGCTCATCACCGTGTCGTCCAGGCGCTGCTTGAGGCGGCTCTGGTTCACGTCGTGCTGGTACTGTCCCACCCCGATGCTCTTGGGGTCGATCTTCACCAGCTCGGCCAGCGGGTCCTGCAGGCGGCGAGCAATCGACACGGCACCCCGGAGGGAGACGTCCAGCTCGGGGAACTCCGCGCGGGCCACGTCGGAGGCGGAGTAGACCGAGGCGCCCGCCTCGTTCACCACCACCACCGTGGGGCGCGGGGGATCCAGCTCGCGCAACGCCGCCTTGACCAGCGTTTCGGTCTCGCGGCTGGCCGTACCGTTGCCGATGGCGATAAGTTCAGGGGTAAACCGCCCCACCAAGGCGCGGATGGCGCCAGCGAAGCGGTCTTCCTGATGGAGGTACAGGGTGTCGGTGTGCACGAGTGCGCCCGTGGCCCCCACCACGGCCACCTTCACCCCGGTGCGGAAGCCGGGGTCCAGACCGATGACGCGCTTTTCGCCGGCGGGGGCGGCCAGCAGCAGCTGCTCGAGGTTGCGTCCGAAGATGACAATGGCCTCGTCGTCGGCGCGGGTCTTGAGCTCCACGCGCAGCTCCACCTCGATGGCCGGCGCGAGGAGCCGCTTGTAGGCATCGGCCGCCACGGCGGTGAGCTGCTGTACCGCCTGCCGCCCCCCCACCACCTCACGCACCAGCCGCCCGGTGATCTCCTCCACCGGCGCCTCGATGCGCCACATGAGCTCCTCCTCCGTCTCCCCACGGCGAATGGCGAGCATGCGGTGGCTGGGGATGGTGCCGAGGGATTCGGAGAAGTCGAAGTAGTCCTTGAACTTGGAATCGTCGCGCGCCTTGCCGGTGAGGACCGTGCTGCGCACGACGCCGCGAGCGCGCGTGACCTCGCGCACCCAGCCGCGGATGATGGCGTCTTCGGCCACCTGTTCGGCGAGGATGTCGCGGGCGCCCTGCAGCGCCGCCTCCGCCGAGGGAACCTCCGACGGCTTGCCGTCGGCTTCGGGGAGCACAAACTGCGCGGCCAGCGTCAGCGCGGCGTCATCCGTCGCGTCCCCGCCCCACAGCGCGTCGGCCAGGGGGCCCAGCCCGCGCTCGCGCGCGATCATGGCGCGCGTGCGACGCTTGGGCTTGTAAGGGAGATAGAGGTCCTCGAGCGCCTGCTTGGTGGATGCCGCCATGATGGCGCCCTTGAGCACGTCGTCCAGCTTCCCCTGCTCCTCGATGCTCTTGAGGATGGCGGCGCGACGCTCTTCCAGTTCCTGGAGGTAGTCGGCGCGCTCGCGCACGTCGCGCAGCTGCACTTCATCCAGGCCGCCCGTCATCTCCTTGCGATAGCGGGCGATGAAGGGGAGGGTGGCCCCCTCGGCGAAGAGGTCCAGGGTGCGCTGCACCTGCGCCGTGTTGAGCGACAGGTCGGCCGCGACCTGCGCGACCAGCTGGGGAGCGATGGGGGTCGACATAGGGGGCGCAAGGTATCTGGACAGCCGCCGGTCCGGAAGGGTTATTGGTGCGCATGACACCGGACGACGCCGCCGCACCCCCCGCCGCCCCGCGTCGCGGGCTCCTCTGGTCGCTGGGGCTGCACCGCCCCGTGCTGCGCGCGTGGGCGGTGTACGACTGGGCCATCTCGTCCATGCAGACGGTGATCACCACGGCGGTGTTCCCCATCTACTTCCTCAAGGTGGCCGGCGACGGGCGCACGCCCGAGGAAGCCACGCAGTGGTGGGGGTACGCCAACACGCTCGCCGCCGTGGTCGTGGCGGTGATGGGGCCCGTGCTGGGGGCGGTGGCCGACGTGCGCGCGGCGAAGAAACGGTTCATGACGTTCTTCCTGCTGGTGGGCGTGGTGGCCACCGCCGCGATGTTCTTCATCCAGCACGGCGAACTGCTGTTCGCCTCGGTGCTGTTCATCCTGTCGGTGGGAGGGGCCACGGCCAGCCTGACCTTCTACGAGTCGCTGCTGCCGCACATCGCCACCGAGGAGGAGATCGACCGGGTGTCCACGGCGGCGTATGGGTTGGGATACCTGGGGGGCGGCGTGCTGCTGGCGCTCAACCTGGCGTGGATCAGCGCGCCGGCCACCTTCGGGCTGCCGGCGGGGGAGGGGCTGTCGCGCAGCGACGCCACGCTCCCCGCGCGCCTCGCGTTCCTGTCGGTGGCGGTGTGGTGGCTGCTCTTCTCCATCCCCACGCTGCGCGGCGTCCCCGAGCCGCCGCGACTGCGCGAGGGAGATGAGCCCGGGGGCACGCCCCCGCTGGGGCGCGCCATCGTCATGGCGTTCTCGCGGCTGGGGGAGACGCTGCGCGAGATGCGGCAGTACCGGCAGGCGTTCCTGGTGATGG
>JAGWYS010000047.1 GCA_018969225.1 Gemmatimonadota bacterium
CAGCCGGGGACGGTGGTGCTGCCAGGGGTGCCGCTGCTGACCGTGGGCGACCCGGGGCGGCTGCAGTTGCAGCTGGCATTGTCGGTGGAGGCGGCGGCCGGGGTGCAGGCGGGGAGTCGCGTGCGCTATGAACTCACCGATGCGCCCGGAGGGTGGCACGAGGCCGTGGTGACGCGCGTGGCCCCCACGGTGGACACCCTCACGCGCACCGTGGAGGTGCTGGCGCGGCCCTCTGGGCGCGCCGCCGGCATGCGCGCGGAGGCGTATGCGCAGGCGGAGGTCCTGGGAGTGGCGGAGGCGCCGGTCATCGTGGTCCCCGCAGCCGCGCTGCAGGCGCTGGAGGGAGACACCGTGGTGGTGGCCTTCGAGCCGCGCGGCGCCGGGGCCTTCATCCGGGCGGTGCCGGTGCGCGCGGGACGGCGCGCGGGCGCGTTGGTGGAAGTGCGCGCCGGCCTGCCGGCCGGCACGGTGGTGGTCGTGGGGCGCGCGGCCATCGCCAAGGCCGAGCTGCTCAAGCGCCGCACCGGCGCCGCGGAGTGACGCCGTGAGCTGGCTGATTCGCCTGGCGCTGCGCCATCGCGTCGCGGTGGTGGGCGCCACCCTCCTGCTCATGGCCGCCGGCGTGTACAGCCTGCGGCACATCCCCTTCGACGCCTACCCCGACCTCACGGGGACGCGCGTGGAGGTGATCACCGTGGCCCCCGGGATGGCCCCCGAGGAGGTCGAGCGGCTGGTCACCTATCCCGTGGAGTCCGCGCTGATGGGGATCCCCGGCACCGAGGGGGTGCGCTCGGTGTCCAAGGCGGGGTTGTCGCTGGTGACCGTCCCGTTCGAGGATGGCGTGGACGTGTACTTCGCCCGGCAGCTGGTGCAGCAGCGGCTGGGGGACGCCAAGGCCATGCTCCCCGTCGGCGTGGAGCCCGGGCTGGGGCCCGTGGCCACCCCCATGGGGGAGCTGTACCAGTACGTGCTCTCCAGCGACTCGCTCACGCTCACGCAGCTCAAGACGCTGCAGGACTACACCATCCGTCCCCGGCTGCGCACGGTGCCCGGGGTGTCCGAGGTGAACTCGTGGGGGGGGCTCACCGAGCGGTTGGAGGTCACGGTGGACCCGGTGCGCCTGGCCGCCCGGCGGCTCACGCTGCAGGACGTGCACGACGCCCTGGCGCGCAACTCGCTCACCTTCGGCGGGAGCTATCTGGAACAGGGGGGCGAGCGGTACACGCTGCGCGGGCTGGGGCGCGTGGAGCGGCCGCAGGAGGTGCTGGAGGTGGTGGTGGGCACCCCTGCGGGGGTCCCCGTGCGGGTGGGGGACGTGGGGAGGGTGGCCATCGGCGCGCTCCCGCGCTTCGGGGCCGTCACCAAGGATGGGCGCGGCGAGGTGGTGGCCGGGATGGTGCTCAAGCGCACGGGCGCCGACTCGCGGCAGGTGATCGCGGGGGTGAAGGCGCGCATGGCGGAGATCGAGCGCGCCCTCCCCCCCGGGGTCACGGTCACCCCGTTCTACGACCAGACGGAGCTGGTGGGGCGCACCACGCGCACCATCACCAAGAACCTGGTCGAGGGGGGGCTGCTCGTCATCGCGGTGCTGTTCCTCTTCCTGCGCAACGTGCGCGCGGCGCTGGTGGTGGCCTCGGTCATCCCGATCTCCATGCTGATGGCCTTCATCGGGATGGCGCTGTTCGGCTACTCGGGCAACCTGATGTCGCTGGGGGCGCTGGACTTCGGGCTCATCGTGGACGCGTCGGTGGTGATGGTGGAGGCGTTCGTGCGGCGGCTGGAGACGCAGCGCGGCGACGCGCCGGCGTCGCTGTTCGAGCGCGCCGCCATCGAGGTGGGGCGCCCGATCCTCTTCGGCATCGCCATCATCGTGGCGGTGTACCTCCCCATCTTCACGCTGCAGGGGATGGAGGGGCGGATGTTCCGCCCGATGGCGTTCACCGTGGTGTGCGCGGTGCTGGGGTCGCTGCTGCTGGCGCTCACCTTCGTCCCCGCGGTGTCGGCGTGGGTGCTGCGCGCCGGGACCTCGGCGCCGGCGCCGTGGCTGGTGCGCCTCACCGCCCGCTACGACGCGCTGCTGGAGCGCATCCTCACGCACCCGCGTCCGGTGGTGACGGGGGCGGTGGTGCTGGTGGTGGCGGCGGTGGCGTCGCTGGCGCGCATCGGCTCCGAGTTCATGCCCAAGCTCAACGAAGGGTCCATCCTGGTCACCACGCGGCGCCTCCCGTCGGTGGCGCTGGACGACGCCACCCGGCTGTCGCTGGCGGTGGAGCGCACCCTGAAGCGCTTCCCCGAGGTGGAGACGGTGGTCACCAAGGAGGGGCGCCCCGACCTGGCCACCGAGGCGATGGGGCTGTTTGACGGCGACGTGTACGCCATCCTGAAGCCGCAGGGGGAGTGGACGAGCGGGGAGACGCCGGAGGCGCTGGTCACCGCCTTCGACAGCGCGCTGCGCGCCATCCCGGGGCTGTGGGTGTCGTTCACGCAGCCGCTGGCCATGCGGCTGGACGAGGCCGAGAGCGGGATCAAGACCGACCTGGGGATCAAGGTGGTGGGCCCCGACCTGGAGCAGAACGGGGCGCTGGCCGAGCGGATCCGGCGCGTGGTGGCGCGCGTCCCGGGCGCCGCCGACGTGGGGGTGGAGGTGGCGGAGGGGTCGGGGCAGGTGCGCCTGCAGCTGCGCCGCGACGCGCTGGCGCAGCACGGGCTGTCGGTGGAGGCGGTGCGGCAGGGGGTGGAGCTCGCCATGGGAGGGCAGCGCGCCGCCGAACTGGTGGACGGCTTCCGGCGCATCGACCTGGTGGTGAAGCTCCCCGTCGCATCGCGGGCCGACGCCGACGCCCTGGCGCGGCTCACGCTGCGCACCCCCGGCGGGGCGCTGGTCCCGCTGGGCGCCGTGGCCACGCTGGAGACGGCCACGGGGCCGGAAATGATCGGCCACGAGGACGCGCAGCGGCGGTCGCTGGTGCTCAGCAACGTGCGCGGACGCGACCTGGGGGGCTTTGCCGCCGAGGTGCGGGACCGGGTGGCGCGCGAGGTGCCGCTCCCCGCCGGGGTCTTCCTGGAGTGGGGCGGGCAGTACGAGAACCAGCAGCGCGCCATGGGCCGGCTCACCCTCGTGGTGCCGCTGGCGCTGGCGCTGATCTTCGCGCTGCTGTACGCGTCGTTCGGGTCGGTGGCGCAGGCGGTGCTGGTGCTCTCCAACGTCCCGTTCGCGCTGGTGGGGGGGATCGCCGCCCTGTGGCTGCGCGACCTCAACCTCAACCTCTCGGCGGCCATCGGCTTCATCGCGCTGTTCGGGATCGCGGTGCTCAACGGGGTGGTGATGGTGGAGCACCTCAACCACCTGCGCCACGACCCCGACCTCCGGGGGGACCTGGCGCGGCGGGTGCGGCAGGGGGCCGCCGACCGGCTGCGCCCCGTGCTGATGACGGCGCTGGTGGCCAGCCTGGGGTTCGTCCCCATGGCGCTGAGCACCAGCCCCGGGAGCGAGGTGCAGCGCCCGCTGGCGTCGGTGGTCATCGGCGGGCTGGTCACCAGCACGATCCTGACGCTGTTCGTGCTCCCGGTGCTGTACCGGGCACTGGAGGCGTGGCGCCCGCCGGCGCATACTGAGGCGTGACCGCCACCCCCGCCGCCGATCCGCTCCTCCGGTACCGCGACGCGTTCCCCATCCTGGGCGCCTCCACGTACCTCGTCTCGCACTCCCTCGGCGCCATGCCGGCCGCGGTCGAAGGCCGGTTGGCCGAATATGCCGACCAGTGGCGCACCCGGGGGGTGCGCGCCTGGGCCGAGGGATGGTGGGAGCTGCCGGTGGTGCTGGGGGACCGCCTCGCGCCCCTCCTGGGTGCCGCCCCGGGGACGGTGGCCATGGTCCCCACCGTCACGCAGGGGATGGCCAGCATCCTCACGGCGCTCGACTACCCGCCCGACCGGGACGAGGTGGTGATGACGCAGCTGGACTTCCCCTCGGTGCGCTACGCCTACGACCAGCTCGCGCCGCGGCTGGGGGCGCGCGTGGTGGTGGTGCCCGGGGAGCCCGACGGGGTCGGCGTGGATCTCCAGCGGCTGCTGGACGCCATCACCCCGCGCACGCGGCTGGTGGCGGTGTCCCACGTGCTGTTCCGGTCGGCGTTCATCCAGGATGCGGCGGCCATCTGCGCCAAGGCGCGCGCCGTGGGCGCGCGCGTGGCGCTGGATGCGTACCACAGCGTGGGGGTGATCCCCGTGGACGTGCAGGCGCTGGGGGTGGACTTCCTGTGCGGCGGCGTCCTCAAGTGGCTGTGCGGCGGCCCGGGCGGCTGCTTCCTGTACGCCTCTCCCGAGGCCAGTGCCGCGCTGGCGCCGGCGCTGACCGGGTGGCAGGCCCACCGGGCGCCCTTCGCCTTCAGCGGGTCCATGGACTACGCCGACGGCGCGTGGCGTTGGCTGGGGGGGACGCCGGTGGTCCCCGCGCTGTTCGCGGGGATGGAGGGGCCGCGGATCCTGGCCGAGGCCGGGATGGACGCGATCCGCGCCAAGAGCCTGCGGCAGGTGGCGCGGCTGGTGGCGCTGGCCGACGCGCGCGGGTGGGCCGTCAAGGCGCCGCGCGACCCGGCGCAGCGCGGCGGCACGGTGGCGTTCGACCTCCCCCACGCCGCCGAGGTGGCGCGCGCGCTGCTGGCGCGCGACATCGTGATCGATTTCCGCCCGGGGGCCGGCATCCGCGTGGCCCCGCACTTCTACACCACGGACGCCGAGCTGGAGGCGTGCGTGGCCGCCATGGACGACATCCTCGCCACCGGGGCGTGGGAACGGTTCCGCGGCGTCACCTCCACGGTCACCTGACGATGCGTCTCACCGAACTTCCCGCGCTGCTGGAGGCCACCCCCGAGGTGGCCGCGGCGCTGGCCGGCGGCGCTCCCGTGGTGGCGCTGGAGAGCTCCGTGCTGGCGCAGGGACTGCGCCCGCCGCACAACGCGGAGGCCGCCCGCCGGATGGTGGACGCGGTGCAGGCGGGGGGCGCCGTGCCGGCGATCACCGCCGTCGTGGCCGGTGTGCCGTCCCTCGGCATCCCCGAGGAGGCGGTGCCCCGCTTCCTGGCCGGCGGCGGGGTGCGCAAGTGTTCCGCGCGCGACCTGCCCATGGCCGTGGCCGACAGCGCGGACGGCGCCACGACGGTGGCGGGGGCGCTGGCGCTGTGCGGGGTGGCCGGCATTCCGGTCTTTGCCACGGGGGGCATCGGCGGCGTCCACCGCGACGCCCCGTTCGACGAGTCCGCCGACCTCCTCGAGCTGGCGCGAACCCCGGTGCTGGTGGTGTGCGCGGGGGCCAAGTCCATCCTCGACCTGCCGGCCACGCTGGAACGGCTGGAGACCTTGGGGGTACCGGTGGTCGGGTATCGCACGGCGGAGCTGCCGGGGTTCTTCACCACGTCCACCGGGCTGCCGCTTCCCGCCATCGCACACGACGTGGCCACCGTGGCGGCGGCGTGGCGCGCCCACCGCGCGTTGGGGCGTCCCGGGGCGATGCTGCTGGTGCAGCCGCCGCCGTCGCACGTGGCGCTCCCCCCCGCCGTGGTGGAGGCCGCCACGCGTGAGGCGCTGGCCCGGGGTGCCGAGGCTGGGGTGCGGGGGGGCGAGGTCACCCCGTTCCTGCTGGCCGAGGTGGAACGGCGCACCGAGGGGCTGTCGGTGCGCGCCAACCTGGCGCTGCTGGAGGCCAACGCCGCGCTGGCGGCCGCGGTGGCGGTGGCGCTGGCGCCCAAGGTGGCGGCGGGGTGACCGGCGTCGCCGCGACCGCGGCCCGGCAGTGGCCTCGCCGCGCGCACCAGTGCAAGATTGCAGGGCGGGGTGGCGCGGCGGCCGTGCCGTGGCGGCGCGCCCATCGTCGGGGCAGTGCCGTGGTGTCTGCGGTGATATCTTGGACGGGACTGGGATCCAGCCGCAATCGGAGGTGCGAACCGAGATGTCCACGCCGTTCCTGAGCTCCGAAGAGTACGACGAGCGGGCGCATGCGCTCTACAACGAGGGGCGCTACGACGAGGCCCTGGCGCTGCTCCGCGAGGGGCTGGTGCGCTACCCGACCGCCGCCCCGCTGCATGTGGGGGTGGGCTACGCGCGCATGGCGCGCGAGGAGTACGCCTGGGCCCGCCGCAGCTTCGTCGAGGCGCTGCGGCTGGACGCCGAGCAGGAGGACGCGCTCGCCGGGATGGGGGAGCTGCTCCTCAAGTTCGGGCGCGAGGAGGAGGCGTTCGCGCACTTCGAGCAGCTCCTGGCCTTGGGTTTCGAGGATGATGCCGAGCTGATGCTGCAGGTGGGGCGCGCGCTGTTCCGCGAGGGGTACGCGGAGGCGGCGCTGCCGTACTTCGAGCGCGCGGCCACGCACGATCCGGACTCGGCCGAGGCCGTGGCATCGGTGGGGTACGCGCAGCACCGCCTGGGGCGCGACACCGAGGCCACGGCGGCGATGCGGCGCGCGCTGGCGCTGGATGCCGGCTTCGCCGAGGCGCGCGTGTACCTGGCCAACCTGCTGTACGACGCCGGGCGGCTGGACGAGGCGCTCGCGGAGTTCGAGGCCACCGGGCCCGCCGACCACTGGGATGAGTTCGGCATTCTGCGGCTGCTGGAACTCAAGCGGTCCCTGCAGCAGGTGCCCGAGGGGGATCCGGCGTTGGCGCCATGGGAGGCGCGCCTGGCCGAGCTGACCGCCGACCCCGATCCGGTGGATGCCCTGCTGCTGGAAGTGGAGCAGACGGTGCTGGAGCGCGAGGAGGCCGCCGAGCAGGAGGCGGAGGCCGACGAGGACACCGAACACCGGGCCGTGGCGGAGGCGGTGGGCGACGCGCCGCTCCGGCAGCTTGAGGCGCTGGGCGAGCTGCTGGGCGGGCTGGCCACGCGCGAGGAGGCGGCCCCGCCCCGTGCCGATGCCGCCGACGGCACGCATCGGGTGGAGTTCCCCGACGGCACCGTGCTGGAGGGGACCTGGGAGCAGATCGTCCAACGGTTGCGTGACGTCCGCGACGCGGGGCGCCCGCTGGACGCCTACATGGCCGCCGAGGCCAGGCGCTGGTACGGGGCCACCGGGGCACTCATCGACACGCACGCCCCCGAGGCCTTCCTGCGCGGCGGCGCGCACGCCGGGGTGTTGCGCATCGTGCGCTGACCTCGCGGCGAGGTTCGTGCGCAGGAGTGCCCCGCCCGCCGGCCACCCGGCGGGCGGGGCCGTCTTGGGCCCGTCCTGCTTCAGAACCCGGGTGGTCCCCGCGCCGCCTTCACCTTCGCCTTCCGCTCCGTCTTCCGTGATCCAGCGCCCCAGCGCCACCCTCGCCCTCCACCGCGACACCCACCGCGTCCGCCTCCCCAACGGGCTCACCCTGCTCGTGCGGCGCGATCCCTCCGCGCCGGTGGCGGCCATCGTCACCTGGGTGCGCGCCGGCTACCTCGACGAGGCCGACGACGAGGTGGGGATCTCGCACGTGCTGGAGCACATGTTCTTCAAGGGGACGCCCGCGCGCGGCGTGGGAGTGCTGGCGCAGGAAACCAAGGCGCTGGGCGGCTACCTCAACGCGCACACCATCTACGACCACACGGCGTATTACGCCGTGGTCCCGTCGGCGGCGGTGGTGCCCGCGCTGGAGCTGCAGTTCGACGCCTATGCCCACGCCTCCCTCGACGCCGGGGAGCTGGCGCGGGAACTCGAGGTCATCGTGCAGGAGGCGCAGCGCAAGCGCGACACGCCGGGGGCCGTGACCGTGGAGTCGCTGTACGCGCTGCTGCACGACCGGCACCGGATGCGGCGCTGGCGGATCGGCGAGCCCGCCGAGCTGCGCGGGTTCACCCGCGAGCGCCTGGCACGCTTCTACCGGCACTGGTACCGCCCCTCCACCACCATCGTGAGCATCGTGGGGGACGTCGACCCGGACGCGATGGTGCGCGAGGTGGAGGCCCGCCATGGCACCCTCCCCGGCGGCGACCCCGGGCGCGAACCCCCGCCGTGCGAGACCGCGCCTCCCGGGGGGCGGGTGCGCGAGCTGGCGGGGGACGTGGCGCAGCTGCAGCTGGCGCTGGGGTGGCGCCTCCCGCCGCGGGATCACCCCGATACGCCGGCGCTGGAGCTGGCGGCGCTGCTTCTGGGCGCCGGCCGGGCGTCGCGCCTCTACCGCGAGGTGCGCGAGCGGTCGCTGGCGTCGGGGGTGTCGGCGTGGGCCACGCACGCGCGGGAGACCGGCGTGTTCGTGGTGCAGGGGGAACTCCCGCTGGCCCGGGCCCCCGAGGCGCTCCCCGCGCTCTGGCGCACCGTGCGGCGGCTGGCCGAGGACGGGGTGCACCCCGGGGAGCTGGCGCGTGTCCGCCGGCTGGTGGAGGCGCGCTGGCTGCGGCGGCTGGAGGACATGGAAGGGCAGGCGATGTATCTGGCCAGCTGGGAGGCGGACGGAGGGCTGGACGTGGGGGCCGCGTACTACGACGCCCTGCTGACCACCCCGGGCGACGCGGTGCAGGCGGCGGTCCGGCGCCACCTGGATCCATCGCAGGTGGCGGTGCTGTCGTATCGCCCCCAGTCGGCCGCGCCGTTGGTGCCCGACCTGGCGACCTGGGAGTCCCGTCTGGCGACCGCGGCCCCCGTCCCCGTCGCCGTGCCGGTGACGGAGACGGTGGCGCCCGTGCCTGTCGTGCCCGCCGTGGTGCACCTGCGGGGAATCAATACCGAGGTGTTCGAGTACCGTACCGATGGTGGCGTCCCGGTGCTCGTGCTGCCGCGTCCACAGGCGCCATTGGTGCACGTGGGCGTGTTTCAGCGCGGCGGGGCGTTGCTGGATCCCGCGGGGGAGGAGGGGGTGGCGCGGGTCATGGCCACGGCCTTGCTGGGCGGCAGTGTGCACCGCAGTGCCGCAGCGCTGGCCGAGGCGGCGGAGGCGCTGGGAAGCAGCATCGGGGTGAATGCGGGGGCGGAAGCGCTGTCGTGGTCCATGTCGGTCCCCCCCGGGGCGGTGGCGGAGGCGCTGACGCTGCTGGGCGAGGTGGTGGGGGCGCCGGCTTTCCCCGACGAGCGCGTGGAGACGGAGCGGGCGCTGGCGTTGGCGGAGCTGGCCCGGCAGCGCGACGACATGGCGCGCTGGCCCATGCGGCTGGCGATGGAGGCGGCCTACGGCGCGCACCCCTACGCGCGGTCGGTGGTGGGCACCGACTTGTCGCTGCCCGCGATCGGGCGGGCGCAGGTGGCGGCGTACCACGAGGCCCACGTGCGGCAGGGGGCGGTGGTCGTGGCGGTGTCGGGGCCGGTGGAGCCCTCGGCGGTGGCGGCGCTGGCGTCGGCGGCCTTTGCGGGGGTCACGTGGCGCGACGATCTCGCGCCGCCTCCCGTCCAGTGGCCGTCCGCCGCGCAGCAGCGGAGCGAGTCCCGCCACAAGAAGCAGACGGCGCTGGCGCTGCTCTTCCCCGGTGTGGGGCGGCGGGACCTCGCGCGCTTCCCGGCCCAGGTGCTGTCGGCGGTGCTGGGCGGGCTGGGGGGGCGGCTCTTCGAGCAGCTGCGCGGTCGCCAGTCCCTGGCCTATACCGTCAGCGCCGGTCCTGCGGTGCGGCGGGGCGGGGGGCACTTTGCCGCGTACATCGCCACCGATCCCCTGCGGGAAGCGGAGGCGCGCGACGGGCTGCTGCGGGAGCTGGCCGCGCTCACCCGCGAACCGCCCACGCCGGAGGAGCTGGCGCGGGCCCGCCAGTACCTCATTGGCATGGACGCCATCGCCCGCCAGTCGGGGGGGGCGGTGCTGGGGGAATTGGTGGACGCCTGGCTGTTCGGGGAGGGCGTGGCGGAGCGGCTGGACACGCCGCGACAATTGGCCGCCGTGACCGCCGAGTCGGTGCTGGCGTGTGCGCAGCAGGGGTTCCGCCCCGAGGTGGTGGCGGAGGGGATCGTGCGAGGGACCGGATGAGCGCCCCTTCGCGAGCGGGATCCGTGGCACACCAACGGCCGCCGCGGGTAGGTTGAGCCATGGACCACACGCCGTCGGCGCCGGTCGCCCCGCTGGTCACGCTCCCCAACGCCATTTCGCTCTCGCGAGTGGGGCTGGCGCTGGGCTTTGCCTTCTCGGAGGGGATCCCCGAGCGGCTGGCGCTCATTGCCGTGGCGTCACTCACCGACTTCCTGGACGGCTGGCTGGCGCGGCGACGGCGGGTGGCCTCACGCTTCGGGGCGCTGCTGGACCCCGTGGCCGACCGCCTGTTCATGCTGAGCGTGATCGCCCGCTACATCGTCGACGGGGTGCTGGCGCCGTGGGAGGGGGTGGCGCTGTTCTTCCGCGACGTGATGTCGGTGGTGGGGTGGTTCGTGGCGCGCAACGTGTCGTGGTTGCGCCCCATTCCCTTCCGGGCGCGCCCCATCGGCAAGCTGGTGACCGTGGGACAGCTGGTCACCGTGGTGGCGGCGCTGGTGACCCCGCAGTGGCTGCACCCCCTCGTGCTGGGCGTGGGGGCGCTGGGGGTGGTGGCCACCGCCGACTACACCCTGATGCTCTGGCGCGAGCGGGCGCGGTAGCCGGCGGTGGGTCACGCTCGGGTGGGGCGGCTGCCCCCCCTGGTCAGCTGGCGGCCGCGACCTCCGCCTTCTTGGCGGGCTGGGCAAAGCGCTCGCCCAGGGTGCGCAGCTCGGCCAGTTCGGTGGCGCGCAGTTCGGGGTAGCGATCCGTCAGGTATTGCAAGGTGGCGTCAAACCACTCCTTCTGGTCTTCGGGGTGACACCCGATGACACCGCACTGCATGATGTGCTGGAACAGCTCGTCCCGGGCTTCCTGGTACGGCGACGGCACGGAGGCGTCGCGGCGCGGGCGCATCTGCCTGTTGTTGGTGACCTTGGCCATGTCCTCTGAGTGGTGCTGCGGGCGGCAGGCGAGGCCGGCGCAGTTGCCGGCTCCCGCACGGGCTCCCCCGGGCCGCAGCGGCGCTGAGGCCGACATGTCGGGGGAAGCCTGTAAAACATACCGCCGCGCACCGGCGATTCATAGGGGCTGCGGCACCGCTGGCGCTCCCCGGAAGGGGGGCATCCACCGCCATTCCGTTCGGGAAGCCGTGGCGACCGGGCGGCGCCGCCCAGTAGCTTACCCCCCCGTACCCAGCGCCCTCCCGCACGTGCGGCGCGTCCCCGCAACCCCGCCGGTGCTCCCGGCGTCTCCGGAGATCCTGTGGCCACCGTCACGCCGAAGAAGAAGTCCGGGCTGTTCCTCCCCGCCGTCGTTGCCATCCTCGCCATCGGCACGGGGGTCATCTACTGGCAGGTGCAGGCCAACAAGCCCAAGCCCATCACGCTGGCGGCCTCCACCCCCCTGCCGAAGGCGGAGGGGTACCTGCGCGGCAATCCCGACGCGCCCGTCACCATCATCGAGTTCGCCGACTTCGAGTGCCCCGGGTGCGCGAACTTCGCCACCGTCCAGGAGCCCGACGTGCGCACGCGCCTCGTGGATGCCGGGCTGGCCAACTTCCGCTTCTACGACTTCCCCCTCACCCAGATCCACGCCAACACCCTGTCGGCGCACCTGGCGGCCTCCTGCGCCAACGAGCAGGGGAAGTTCTGGGAGCTGCACGACGCCATCTTCGCCGCCCAGAACGAGTGGAACACGCAGGCCACCAGCAACCCGCGCAAGGTGCTGGACCGGCTGGCCGGCGAGGTGGGGCTGGACATGGCGCGCTTCGGCGCCTGCTTCGACTCGCAGCGCACGCTGCCGCAGATCCAGGCCAACGCCGCCGAAGGGACGCAGCGCGGCGTGAGCAGCACGCCGACGCTGCTCATCGGGAACCGGCTCTACCCTGGCGGCCTCCCCTACGACGACATCAAGAAGCTCGTCGATTCGCTGCGCGCAGCGCCGGCAGCAGCGCCCGCTCCCGCGCCGGCTCCGTAACGGCCTCGGCCTCGCGCAGCGTCTCGCGCACCGGCTCCTGGCGCCCCAGCGGACGGGGGTCCGGGAGCTGGTCCCCGAGCGTCACCAGCGCCCGCATCATCACCACCGAGGCCAGCGGTTCGGGGACCTCCAGCAGCTGCAGGTAGAGCGCCAGCCCCCGCTCGAACCCCGCCTCGCCGGCGAGGGTCTCCACGAAGCACAGCGCGTTCTCCACGTGCGTGGCGATGAGCGCCTCCTCCGCGCGCGCCTGGGCGATCCGCAGCCGCTGCCGGGCGTCCGGGCCCAGCTTGCGGGGGAGGAAGACATCGGGGAAGAGACGGTCGATCATGGGGGTGGGGTTGGGTGGGGGTGCGGACTCCTCCATGCTGGTTTCGTGCCGTCAGCGACCCGTCGCCTCCCCGCGGCTCACCCCTCCTGCGCCTCGTACTGGTCCTTGAGGCTCGCCACCACCGCCGGGTCCGCCAGCGTGGTGGTGTCACCCAGCGCGCGCCCCTCGGCGATGTCCCGCAGCAGCCGGCGCATGATCTTCCCCGACCGCGTCTTGGGGAGGTCGGCGCTGAAGAGCACGTCGTCCGGGCGCGCCAGCGCCCCGATCTTGCGGGCCACATGCTCGCGCAGATCGTCCCGCAGGGTGCCGCTGGGGTGCTGCCCTGCGCGCAACGTGACGAACGCGGCGATGGCCTGCCCCTTGAGCTCGTGCGTGCGCCCCACCACGGCGGCCTCGGCCACGGCGGGATGGTCCACCAGCGCGCTCTCCACCTCCATGGTGCCGATGCGGTGGCCGGCCACGTTGAGCACGTCGTCCACCCGCCCCAGGATCCACAGGTAGCCGTCCTCGTCCTTCTTGGCGCCGTCGCCGGGGAAGTACAGGTCGGGGCGCCCAGGCCACTTGGAGAAATAGGTGGACACGTAGCGCGCGTCGTCGCCCCAGATCGTGCGCAGCATGGAGGGCCACGGGTGCGTGATCGCCAGCAACCCGCCCCCCACCGGCACCTCGGCGCCGGCGGAGTCCAGCAGCGCCGCGCGCACCCCCGGGAAGGGGTGCGTGGCCGAGCCGGGCTTGGTGGTGGTGACCCCCGGCAGCGGCGTGATCATGATGGCGCCCGTCTCCGTCTGCCACCACGTGTCCACGATGGGGCACCGCGCGCGCCCCACCACCTGGTGGTACCACATCCACGCCTCGGGATTGATGGGCTCCCCCACCGACCCCAGCAGGCGCAGGCGCGACAGGTCGTGCTTGGCGACGTGGTGGTCCCCCCACTTCATGAAGGCGCGGATGGCGGTGGGCGCGGTGTAGAAGATCGTCACCCCGTGGCGCGCGCACAGCGCCCAGAAGCGGTCGGGGGCGGGCCAGTCGGGGGCCCCCTCGTACAGCAGGCAGGTGGCGCCGTTGGCGAGCGGCCCGTACACCAGGTAGCTGTGCCCCGTGATCCACCCGATGTCGGCGGTGCACCAGTACACGTCCTCCTCGCGGAGGTCGAACACCAGCTTCATGGTGGCGGCGGCGCCGGTGAGGTAGCCGCCGGTGGTGTGCACGATCCCCTTGGGCTTCCCGGTGGTCCCCGACGTGTACAGGATGAACAGCAGGTCTTCCGCCTCCATGGACTCCGGCGCGCACTCGGCGGGGACCTGCGCCGCCAGCTCGTGCCACCAGTGGTCGCGCCCCTCCACCATCTGCGCGTGCGCCTCGCCGGGGCCCGTGCCCCCCACGCGCCGCACCACCAGCACGTGCTTCACCGTGGGGCACTCGGCCAGCGCGGCGTCGGCGTTGCGCTTGAGCGGCACCACCGCGCCGCGCCGGTAGCCGCCGTCGGCGGTGATGAGCACCGTGCACCCGCAGTCGTTGATGCGGTCGCGCAGCGACTCCGGCGAGAAGCCGCCGAACACCACGGTGTGCACCGCGCCGATGCGCGCGCACGCCAGCATGGCCACCACCGCCTCGGGGACCAGCGGCATGTAGATGGCCACGCGGTCGCCGCGCCGGACGCCCAGGTGGCGCAGCATGGACGCCGCGACGTTCACCTCGCGATACAGGTCCCAGTAGGTGAGGGTGCGGCGGTCGCCGGGCTCCCCCTCCCAGATGAGCGCCGCCTTGTTGCGGCGCGGGCCGTCCAGGTGGCGGTCCACGCAGTTGACCGCGGCGTTCAGGCGCCCCCCCTCGAACCAACGGGCGTGCGGCGGGGTCCAGCGCAGCACGGTGTCCCAGGGCGCGTCCCACTGCAGCGCCGCCGCCTCCCCGGCCCAGAACCCCTCGGGGTCCTCGGCGGCACGGGCCAGCAGGGCGGGGTCGGCCACCCGGGCGCGCTCGCGAAAGCCGGCCGGCGGGGGGAAGGTGCGGTGCTCCTGCAGCAGGACGTCGAGATCGCGCATGGCGGCGGAGGGACGGGGGCGGACGAGGGACGCCCCGCAAGGCGCACGCGATCGCGTCGCGGGGGCGGGGCCGTGCGGCTAATGTAGAACGATGCCCTCCGCCCAGCGATCCGCCCCCCCCGCCGAGACCGAGCTTCCGCCGCCGGCCGACGCGCTGGAGGCGCGCGGCGTGGTGCGTGCCTTCGGCGGGCGCGTGGCGGTGGATGGCGTGTCGCTGATCGTGCGCCCCGGGGAGTGCCTGGCGCTCTTCGGCCCCAACGGCGCGGGGAAGACCACGCTGCTGCGCCTGCTGGGGGGGCTGCTGGCCCCCACGCGCGGGCGGGTCTGGCTGCAGGGGCACCGGCTCCCCGGCGGCCCCGAGGCGCGTCGGCTGGTGGGGCTCATCTCGCACCATGCCCTGCTGTACCCCGCGCTCACGGTGCGCGAGAACGTGCGCTTTGCCGCCGAGTGCCAGGGGCTGGTGGAGGCGGATGCCGCGGCCGCGGCCGTGTTGCGGCGGCTGGCGGTGCTGGACCGCGCCGACATGCCGGTGCGCGCGCTCAGTCGCGGGTTGCAGCAGCGGGTGTCCATTGCCCGCGCGCTGGTGCACCGCCCGCGACTGGTGCTGCTGGATGAGCCGTACACGGGGCTGGACGAGGCGGGGGGCGGCGCCCTCACGGCGGCGCTGCGCGCGCTGCAGGGGGAGGGGGCGATGCTGGTGCTCACCACGCACCATGTGCACGAGGGGCTGGCGCTGGCCACGCGCGCGGCCATCCTGCGCGATGGCCGGCTGGTGCACGAGGTGCCCGCCGGGACCCCGGGCTTTGCGGCAGACGCCTTCCAGGCCGCCTACCGGGCGCTGATGCCCGTCCTTCCCCCTGCCGCGTGAACGCCCCCGTCCCGCCCTCGCCGGAACAGGTCCGCCCCCCGGACTTTCTCACCGACGCCTGGCGCATCGCCCGCAAGGACCTGCTGATCGAGTCGCGCACGCGCAGCGGCTTCCTGGCCGCGGCGGTGTTCGCCGTGCTCGCGGTGGTCATTTTCCGTTTCACCTGGGACCCCACCGCCATCCCGGCCATCGACCTGGCGCCGGGGGTGCTGTGGGTGATCTTCACCTTCTCGGGGCTGCTGGGGCTCAACCGCTCCTTCGGGCTGGAGCTGGCGGAGCGCGCCTACGACGGACTGCTGGCCTCGCCGGTGTCCCGCCCCGCCATTTTCGCCGGGAAGGCGCTGGCCAACGCCACCTTCGTGCTGGCGGTCCAGGCGCTGGCGCTTCCGGCGGTGGCGCTCTTCTTCGATCTTCCCGGGGGCGGGGGGTGGTGGGTGGTGGCGCCGGTGGTGGTGCTGGCGGCGCTGGGGCTGGCGGCGGTGGGGACGCTGTTCGCCGCCGTGGCCGCCAACACGCGGCTGGCCGACCTGCTCCTTCCCATGATGACGCTGCCGTTCTTCGTGCCGCTGGTGATCCCCGCGGCGCAGGCCACGGCGGTGGTGCTGCGCGGCGAGCCGCTGGCGGAGGCCTCGGCGTGGCTGCGCGTGCTGCTGGCCTACGACCTGGTGTTCCTCCCCGCGTGCGCGCTGGTGTTTCCCTACACGATCGAGGAGTAGTCCCCGCGATGTCCGATCCCTCCGCCCCCGCCGCCCCGGCGCCCCCGCGCGGCATGGACGCGTTCCTCGCGCTGGCGCTGGCCGCCTGCGCGGCTGCGTGCGTGCGCGCCCTCTGGTTCACCCCCGTGGACGCGATGCTGGGTGCCGCGCAGAAGATCTTCTACGTGCACGTCCCCGCGGCCATCCTGGGGCTGTACGTCTCGTGCGGGCTGCTGGCGGTGGCCAGCCTGATGTACCTGTGGATCCGCGACCCGCGCATCGACCGGCTGGCCGAGGCGTCGGCGGAGCTGGGGCTGGTGTTCATGGGGATGGTGCTGGTGACGGGGCCCATCTGGGCGCGCACCAGCTGGGGGACGTGGTGGGTGTGGGAGGCGCGCATCACCAGCACGCTGTTCCTGTGGCTGCTGGTGCTGGGGTACATGGTGCTGCGCGGCGCGGTGGAGAGCGGGGAGCAGCGCGCGCGCCTCTCGGCGGTGATGGGATCGCTGGCGGCGCTGCTGGTGCCCTTCGTGCACCTCACCGTGAAGCTGTTCCGCGGGATGCACCCGCAGCCGGTGGTGCTCAAGCCGGAGAAGCCGTCGCTCCCCCCGGAGATGCTGCTGACCTTCCTGCTGGCGCTGGGGGCGTTCTCGCTGCTGTACGTGGCGCTGCTGCGGGTGCGGCTGCGGTGGGCGGCGGTGCGCGACGCGCGGCTGGCGCTGGAGGGGGCGTGAGCATGGCCGTGACGGTCCGGCAGGACACCGCGGCGGCACCCGCCACCCCGGCGCCGGTTGAAGGGCAGGTGGCCTACGTCCCCCGCGCCGGCGGGCCGCCGGACACCAGCGCATACATGTGGGCCGGTTATGCCATCACGCTGCTGTGTTACGGCGGCTACCTGTGGCTGTTGCTGCGCCGCATGGCCAAGGAGCGGGCGTTCCTCCGTCGCTGACGCCGGGGGCGCCGCCGTCCGCCCCCCTGCCGCTGCATGGGGTCCGGGTGGCGGTGACCCGCGCCGAGGGGCGGGGGACGGCGCTGGAGGAGGCGTTGGCGGCGGCGGGGGCGACGCTCCACCGGGTGCCGCTCACCCGCACGCGGGCGTTGCCGTTGTCGCCGCTGGTGGCCGAAGCGGCGCGGCTGGCCGAGTATGGCTGGGTGCTGCTCACCAGCGCCACGGCGGTGGCGCCGTTGGCCGAGGCGGTGGCGGCGGCCGGGACCGCGGCACTGATGGCCGACCGGCGCCTGGCCGTGGTGGGGGAGGCCACTGCCGCCGCCGCCGCCGCGCACGGGTGGCCCGCCCCGGCGCTGATGCCGGCCCGCGCCAACGCCGAGGGCATGGTGGACGCCTTTGCCGCGCGGTCGGATGTGGAGGGGGCGCGCATGCTGTACCCAGCGGCCACGGGCGCGCGCGACGTGCTCCCCGACGGCATGCGGGCGCTGGGCGCCGCGGTGACCGTGGTGCCCTGCTACGCCACCGAGACCGACCCCGTGGGGCAGGCGCAGCTGGCGGAGCTGGTGCGAGGCGACGCGCTGGACTTGGTGCTGGTGGCCGCCCCCAGCGCGGTGGACGCCCTGCAGGCGGCGCTCCCCCCGGAATGGGCGTCGCGGGTGCCCGTGGGGTGCATCGGCCCCGTCACGGCGCGCGCGGCCCGGCTGGCGGGGTTCCCGGTGCGGGTGGAGGCCCCAAACCCGGCCCCCGGGGCGTGGGTGGCGGCCATCCGCCGCGCCTTCGCACCGCAGGCGGGCCCCTAGCCCTCCCGCGCCGGCCGACGCCGGTCCGCTGCCATTACGGACCGCCGGTCCGAACCGTAGCTTGGGGCATGTCCCCTCTCGTGGTCCGCATTGGCACCCGCTCCAGCGACCTGGCCATGTACCAGGCGCGCCAGGTGGCCGCCGCCCTCGAGGCGCTCGGTGTCCCCAGCGAATTGGTCCCGTACACCACCATCGGCGATCGCATCCTCGACAAGCCGCTGGCCGCCATCGGTGAGAAGGGGCTCTTCACCGCCGAACTGGAAACCGACCTCCTGGCCGAGCGCACCGACTGCGCGGTGCACTCCCTGAAGGACCTCCCCACTGCCGATCCCCCGGGGCTCATGCTGGTGGCGCTGCTGCCCCGGGAAGATCCGCGCGATGCGCTGGTGACCGGCCCCGGCGTGACCGCCCGCTCGCTGGAAGAGCTGCCGCCGGGGGCCCGCGTGGGGACCTCCTCGCTGCGCCGGCGCGCGCAGCTGGCGGCGTGCCGCCCCGACCTCGTGGTGTGCGAGCTGCGCGGCAATGTGGGGACGCGGCTGCGCAAGATCGACGAGGGGCAGGTGGACGCCGCGCTGCTGGCCGCCGCCGGCCTGCGCCGGCTGGGGCTGGGGGCGCGCATCACGGCGTTGCTCGACCCGCCGCAGTGGCTGTCGGCGCCGGGGCAGGGGGCCATCGCCGTGCAGGCCCGGGCGCACGACCACCGGTTGGCGGAGGTGCTGGCGCGCCTGGACCACGCACCCACCCGGCACGCGGTCACCGCCGAACGGGCGCTGCTGGCCGCGCTCGAGGGCGGGTGCCAGGTGCCCATCGGCGCCGCCACCACCGGCCCGCCGCACCAGAGCACCCTGCACGCGGTGGTCGCCTCCGTGGACGGACGCCAGATGGTGCGCGGCGCCATCCCGGTGGATCCTTCCGATCCGGCGGCGTCGGGGGCCGCGCTGGCGGAGCAGCTGCGCGGCGAGGGGGGCGCGGGCATCCTGGCCACGCTGCGCCCGCGCGGGGCGTCCGTGGCGGAGGCCGCGTCGTCCGGGGGCGCGTCGTGAGCGATCCCGCGCCCGCCGCGCTGGTGCCCCCGCTGCCGGGGGACACCCCGGTGGTGCCCCCCGTGGAGCGCCCGCGGCGGCTGCGGCGCAGCGAGGCGGTGCGACGCGTGGTGCGCGAGACGCGCCTCGATCCGGCGCAGTTCCTCTGGCCGCTGTTCGTGCGCGCGGGGCGCGGCGTGCGCACCCCCATCGGCTCCATGCCCGGCGTGGAGCAGACGTCGGTGGATGAGCTGCTGCGCGACGCCGAGCGCGCCGTGGCGCACGGCGTGGGGGGCATCCTGCTGTTCGGGATCCCCGAGCACAAGGATGCCATCGGCTCGTCGGCGTGGGACCCGCACGGCCCGGTGCCGGCGGCGGTGCGCGCGGTGAAGCGCGAGTTCCCCGGGCTGCTGGTGGTCACCGACGTGTGCCTGTGCGAGTACACCGCGCACGGCCACTGCGGCGTGCTCACCGCCGAAGGGATGGTGCACAATGATGCCACGCTCACGCTGCTGGCGCGCGAGGCCGTGGCGCACGCCGAGGCGGGGGCCGACATCGTGGCGCCCAGCGACATGATGGACGGACGCGTGGGCCACCTGCGCCGCGCGCTCGATGCGGCCGGGTTCACCGACACCCCCATCATGAGCTACGCGGTGAAGTACGCGTCGGCGTTCTACGGGCCGTTCCGCGAGGCGGCGGAGTCCACCCCCGCCTTCGGCGACCGGCGCAGCTACCAGATGGATCCCGCCAACGCGCGCGAAGGGCTCCGCGAGGCGCGGCTGGACGCGGCCGAAGGGGCCGACATCCTGATGGT
>JAGWYS010000001.1 GCA_018969225.1 Gemmatimonadota bacterium
CTCGGTCTGCTCGATGACCAGGTACCCCCCGCTCGGCAGCTCGCACCGCCGCTTGAACAGGTCCCGGATCTCCGTCTCGATGTCCGCCTTGTCGAACAGCGGCACCGTCCCCTCGTACAGCGTGACCCGCTCCACCAGCTCCGGGGCGATCCCCTGCAGGTACTCGGTGATCTCGTTGAACACCTGGCGCGAGTCCACCGTGACCCCCTCGACCTTGGCGCTGAACAGGTCGCGCACGAGCCCGCGGGTGACGTTCGTCTCCCGGTGCACCAGCGAGGGGGCCCGCGTGAACTGGGTCTTCCGCTTGATCCGCCGCCAGTTGCCAATCAGGGTCTGCAGCTCCCGCTCGAAGCTCTCGCGGGTGGCATCCTCCGACACCGTGCGCACGATGACCCCGCCCACATCCGCCGGGAGCATCTCCTGCACCATCTGCCGCAGCCGCTGGCGCTCGCCGCGCTCGTCGATCTTGCGGCTGACCCCCACCTTGGACGCGAAGGGCATGTACACCAGGAACCGCCCCGCCAGCGACACCTGTGCGGTGACCCGCGACCCCTTGGTGGAGATCGGCTCCTTCGTGACCTGCACCAGCAATTCCTGCCCGCGCTTGAGCAGATCCTGGATGGGGCGCACCTCGCGCCGGCCGCGACGGCCACCCCCGCCATCGCCCCCCTCCTCCTCGTCGTCCTCCTCATCGGACACCTCAGCGTCCTCGACGACCACGTCGGCCGCGTGCAGGAACGCCGATTTGTCGGTGCCGATGTTCACGAAGGCGGCCTGGATGCCGGGGAGCACCGCCTCGACCTTGCCGAGGTAGACGTCGCCGACCATGCGGCGGGCGTCCGGGCGATCCACCAACAGCTCCACCAACTGGCCGTCCTCGATGATGGCGACCCGCGTCTCGCGCGGCGTCGCGTTCACCAGGATCTCACGCTTCATTGAACGGTGTGCCACGGGGTCCCGGACAGTGGCGACTCCACGCCCCGGTCCCACGGCCAACACGGTGAACCTGCGGATGGCCCCGCCCGGCGCCAGACGGCGCACGGCGAGACGGCATCACCCGGGACCTCCGATAGACACGACAAATCGACCAGGGGTACGCGCCCCGGATCGCGGACCAGAGCGCACCGACCCCGGTGGCTGGCGCAGATCCCGGTATCACACGCGACCGCCTGCGATTGGCACGTCCGGGGCTCCCCCGGGACGCGTCGTGCACCGAAGCGACGACTGGGCGTCGGCGGCGGGTGGCTCACCCCCGGCGGCCCCCAGCTCGATCGCGCACCCTCCCGTGAGTCGCACGGGATGGCCGGCACCAGCAGCGACGGCTGACGACGAACTGCCCGACGCGGGGACATGCGTCCCTCGCGCCGGAGCCGAACACTACACCCGGGCGCGCCCGCCCCGCAATGCGCCGGGGGGGGCGGGACCGGGGACCGCCCCCTAGGCCAGCAGCCCCTTGAGCAGGTGCCGGGCGATGACCAGCCGCTGGATCTCGCTGGTCCCCTCCCCGATCTCGCAGATCTTGGCGTCGCGCATGAACCGCTCCACCGGATAGTCCTTGGTGTAGCCGTACCCGCCGTGAATCTGGATGGCCTTGATGGTCGCGCGCATGGCCAGCTCCGAGCAGAACAGCTTGGCCATGGCCGCCTCCTTCCCGAACGGTCGGCCGTGCTGGGCAAGCCACGCCGCGTGGTACACGAGGTGGCGCCCCGCCTCGATCTCGGTGGCCATGTCCGACAGCTGGAACTGGACCCCCTGGAAGGTGGCGATCGCCGCACCGAACTGCTTGCGCACCGACGCATACTGCAGCGCCTGGTCGAGCGCCCCCTGCGCGATCCCCACCGAGAGCGCCGCAATCCCGATGCGACCGGCGTCCAGGGTGCGCATGAAATTCACGAAGCCCAGCCCCTCAGTCCCCAGCAGGTTCTCGACCGGCACCTCCACGTTGTCGAACAGCAACTCGCGCGTGTCGGAGGCGCGCCACCCCAGCTTGTCCTCCTTCTTGCCGGGGGAAAAGCCGGCCAGCGCCGGCAGCGATGGCTCATGGCCGATCCCCACCTCCCGGCACCGCTCGAGCTCCACCGAGGGCTTGGTGAGGATGAAGGAGGAGATGCCCTTGGTCCCCCTGCCGGGCTGCGTCACGGCCGTGACCACGAACACCTCGCCCACGCCGGCGTGGGTGATGAAGCGCTTGGACCCGTTGAGCAGATAATGGTCGCCACGCCGCACCGCCGTGGTGCGCGTCCCGCCCGCATCGCTCCCGGCCCCCTCCTCGGTGAGCCCGAACCCGCCCAGCACGCGACCGCTGGCCAGCAGGGGCACGTAGCGCGCCACTTGGGCGGGCGTGCCGAAGTTGACGATGGGCGACGTGCCCAGCGTGGTGTGGGCGCTGATGGTGATGGCGTGCGAGGCGCACACCTTGGCCAGCTCCTCGATGGCGATCATGAAGGCGAGCGTGTCGAAGCCGGCCCCGCCCAGCTCCTCGGACCACGGGATGCCCATGAGCCCCAGCTCGCCCATGGCCTTGACGGTCTCCCACGGAAAGGTGGCGTCCGCGTCGTGCCGGGCGGCCACCGGGGCCACCTGGTCACGGGCGAAGGCGCGCACCAGGTCGCGGACTGCGTGGTGCTGCTCGGAGAAGTACAGGCTGTCGTCCATGGGTAGAGCTGGAGGAAGGAGAATCGACTACGCGGGCAGCGGATGCCGCCGCGTGCGCGACACGCGCGGCGGCTCGTGCGCCGAGGAGCCCAGACACCGGTCACAGCCGGCGCACGCCTCGCGCGCCGCCGGGTCCCCGAAATACCGCAGGAGGTACGCCCGACGGCAATAGCGCGTTTGCGCGTACTGCTGCATGGAATCGAGCCGCTCCAGGTCCGCCTGCCGACGCCGCTCAAGGACGGTCCAGTCCACCGGCACCGTGGCCTCCTTCAGGCGCTCCACCGGAATCCGCCAGCCGCCCCCCACCCGCGACCACGCCACGAACTGCTCCGCGTCGAGCCGTTCGAGAACCGGGACGACGCCGGTCGCGCCGTGGAAGCCCGGGGGCAACCCGTCCAGATCGATGGACACACCGTCCGCCAGGCGGCGCCCGACGGCGCGCCACAGCGCACGGAGCAGCTCCCGGTCGTACTCGCGCGCCCCTGCCAGCTCACGCGTGATCCGCGCCGGGGTGGCCAGCAGCCGCACCCAGACCCGCCCAGGGGTTGGCGGCTCGGGAACGCAGGCGCCGGCGCCCTGCAGGATGCGGAGCGCGGCCTCCACCTTGCGTGCGCCGACCTCCCGCGGGAGCGCGGCCACCGCATCCTCCAGCAGGTCCGCGACCAGCCCGCTGCCATCGGCGCGCTGCACCAGCCACCGCCACAGCTGCTCCACCACCCGCCGATCGGGGTGCGCGTTGCTGATGAAGAACTCGTGCGTGAACCGGTCGGGATAGGCGTGCAGCAGCACACACCGGCTGGGGCGCCCGTCGCGCCCGGCGCGTCCGGCCTCCTGATAGTACGCCTCCAGCGATCCCGGCATGGCGTGGTGGACCACGAGCCGCACGTCGGGCTTGTCTATCCCCATGCCGAACGCACTGGTGGCGACGATGACGCGCACCTCCTCGGACATGAAGGCGTCCTGCGCCCGTCGCCGCGGCGCATCGTCGAGGCCGGCGTGGTAGGCCACCGCGCGGATGCGGCGCCGGTTGAGCACGCCGGCCACCCGCTCCACGGCCTTGCGCGTGGGCGCGTAGACGATGGCGGGCCCCTGGGCCTCGCGCAGCCACGTCACCGCCGCCTCGTCCTTGTCATGCTGCGTGCGGGTGGGGGCCACGTGATAGGTCAGGTTGGTGCGGTCGAACCCTGCCACGACCACCTGCGGCGCGCGCAGGCCAAGCTGCCGCACGATGTCCGCGCGCACGTCCGGGGTGGCGGTGGCGGTCAGCGCCACGGTCTGCGGCCCGCCGAGCTGATCGCGAATGTGGCCGATGCGCCGGTAGCTGGGTCGGAAGTCGTGGCCCCACTCGCTGATGCAGTGCGCCTCGTCCACCGCCAGCAGTGCGACGCCCACCTCCCGAAGCCGGCGCATCATCCGTCCCCCCTCCACGCGCTCGGGGGCGAGGTAGAGGATCCGGATGCGGCCGTCTTCCACCCGCGCGAGACGGTCCGCCACCTCGCCGGGCCCCAAGGTGCTGTTGATGAAGGCCGCCGGCAGGCCGCGCCGCTCGAGCGCCTCCACCTGGTCCTTCATGAGTGAAATGAGCGGGGACAGCACCAGCGTCAGGCCGCCGCGCAGGAGCGCCGGCACCTGGTAGCAGAGCGACTTGCCGCCGCCCGTGGGGAGCACGATGAGAGCATCCCGTCCGCCCAGCACCGCCTCCACGGCGGGGACTTGCGGGGGGCGGAAGTCGGGATGGCCGAAGCGGTCGCGCAAGAGCGCGCGCGCGGCCTCCAGCGCGGGGGGGACGGGCGGTGTCATGACGACAGGATGCCACACCAGCGTCGGCGAGGCGTCATTCCGCCCCGCCGGCTCACACAGCGCGCACGAAATGCCCGCGCGTGAACTCCCCGTGCACGGCTCGCCGGCTGGCCTCAAGGTCGGCCCGCGCACCACGCCCCAGCGCGTCCAGCGCATCCCGAAAGCTCCGCGTGACCGCGCCCACGGCATGGTCCGGCATGTTGAAGAGCAGCTGGTACCCGCGGATCCCCGCCGCCCATAGGGCGGGCAGGAACTCGGCGCCGTCCACGGGGCGGGAATGGAGCAACCGGTTGCGGCAGGCGCTGTCGGTGGCCACCGGGAACGTGTACCCCGCCGGGTCGGTCAGGGTGACGTGGGTGTGCTGCCGCACGCACAGGTCGCGACAGGTGGTGGGCACGCGGTCGAACGCGGCCGACAGGACGCAATGCTCGATGGTCATCCCCTCGGGGCGACCGAACACGACCACATCGAATCCGCGGCCATCCCATGGCGCGACCAGCGCCTGCAACTCCGACGTGGTGAGCTCAATCGACGCCACCAGCCGGCGCGCGCCGAGCTCCCGGATGAAGGCCGCGGTGTGCGGATTGAACGCGTTGACGGCGTAATCGGCGACGACATCCCGGCCTTCGCCGGCCCATTCGGCGACGAGCCCGAGGTGCCCCGCCTGGAGCGGGATGTCGAGCGCCAGCCACTTGGCCAGCCGCGCCCGCTCCTCGGGGCGGATGATGGTGGGCAGGCGCAGTCGCAGCCCCACGCCGCGGGCCGCCAGCGCCTCGTGGAGGGCACGCACCCGGGCCAGCGGCGGAGCCGGGTGGCGCAGGAACGGATCCAGCACCACCTCCGTCGCCCCGTGCTCGGCCGCGTCCATTCCCATCGCCGGATCGAAGACCACGGCCCGCAGCTGGAGCGGCTCCGCCGCCACGTCCGGCAGGTCGTCCACCTGGCGGACGGGCACGTCGCCCACCACCAGCGCGATACGCGCCTCCTCGGCCGCGGTTTCCCCGTCGGCCATCCACTCCGCCTGTTGCTGCAACCCGGCCACCGCCTCCTGCCGGATGCGATTCAGCTCGCTCACGGGAACGAACAGCCCCTCCGCCAACCCCGCCGTGTCCAGCCCGGCGAGCACAAACGTCGTGCCGCCCAGGCGCCCGAGGTGTCCGCGCAGCTGCGCCACGTCCAGCGGCCGCTGCGACGCCGGCGCCAACGGCGTGTCCCCGCGCACCACCACCTCCAATGCGCCACTGGTCCACACGGTCTTGAGCGGGGCCCCGGCGCTCCCGAAGACGCGCACGGCCACCGGCCGGGTGCCCCGGGGGGCGGGCACGGCCACTTCCGCAAAACTCGCCTGCGCCGCGCGCAGCAGCGTAGCGTCGCTGCTGCGCACGACCTGCCACCCCACCTGGGGGAGCACCACGCCCTGCGCGCCGCGCACGACGACCTGCTGGCGCACGGCGGCGGTGCCTGCACGCTCCTGCCGCACCTCCACCACACTCCCGCCCACGGGAGCCCCACCGATCCCGTCCGGCGGTTCAAAGCCCACCCCGTCGCCCACCGCCAACGGGCGGGCCACCTCCACCAGGACGGCCCGCTGCGCCCGTCCGGTGACAACCCCCAGGGGGACCCCCCGATTGTCCGGGTGCGTCCGCGTGACATACGCGCGCCCCGCGCGCCCGCCATACATCCCCCCCGTGTTGCCCCGCGAGAAGATCTGCACCAGCGGCAGCACCTCCTCCTCGATCGGCGGGGGCGCGGCCACACCGTCGCGCAGGCGGTCCAGCCACCCGCGGTAGCCCCGGGTCACGGTGGCCACATACTCCGGGCGCTTCTTCCGCCCCTCCACCTTGAGGCAGCCGATCCCCAGCTCGGCCAGCTGCGGGAGGTGGTCATGGGCTGCGAGGTCGCGCGCGGAGATCAGGTAGCCGCGGTCCAGCGCCTCGCCGGTGCGCCCGTCGGCCAGCACGTAGTCCTTCCGACAGGACTGGGCGCACGACCCGCGATTGGCGGAGCGCTCGCTGATCATGCCGGACATGTAGCACTGCCCGGAATACGAGATGCACAGCGCGCCGTGGACGAAGGTCTCGAGTCCGAGCCCGGGGACCGATTCCCGGATGCGGCGGATGTCCTCGAGGGTGTTCTCGCGCGCCAGCACCACGCGCTCCACCCCCAGCCGCTCCATCACGCGGGCACCGGCCTCGTCGTGCACGGTCATCTGGGTCGAGCCATGCACCTCGAGCGCCGGGAACAGGCGGCGGATCAGCCGCACCACGCCAAGGTCCTGGACAATCGCGGCGTCGATCCCCCGGGCGACACACTCGCCAAGGTACCCCAGGGCCTCCGCCAGCTCGTGCGCCTTGATCAGCACGTTGAACGTGAGGTACACCCGCACCCCGCGCCCGTGGGCGATCGCACACGCCTGCCCCAGCTCGTCGAGGGACAGCTGGGCGCCCTCGTCGCGGGCGTTGAAGCGGGCCGCGCCGAGGTACACCGCGTCGGCGCCGTTGGCCACTGCGGCACGGACGGCGTCCAGCGATCCCGCCGGGGCGAGCAGCTCAGGGAGGCGCACGGGCATGGGTGCAAGCTAGCCGCCCCGCCAAGGGGCAGCGGCTAGCCCGGTCGTCGCGGGAGGTAGCGGAGCCCCAGCGCGGCCGCCACGCCGGCAATCCCCACCCAGCGGAGCCACGGTGTGCCCGTGCGCAACGCCAGAGTGAAGGCGATGACCCCCACCAGGATCAGGAGCACGCGCAGTTGCGTGCGCGTCACGCCGCCGCCGGGAGCCCGAGCTGGCGCGCCTCGTCGTCGGGCACGTCCAGCACCAGCCGCAGCAGCGCCGTGGAGAAGACCTTCCCCTGCGCGTCAGTCTTGAGCGAGAGAGTGCCGCCGCCGTCGAGCGCCCCGTGCAGCAGGAAGTTGAGCGCGTGCAGGTTGGGAAGCTCGAAGCGCTCCACCGGTCCGGTGAGCTGGCCGGCGAAGTGCGTCGCCACCACGTCCGCGGTGACCCGGGCGGCGAGCAGCGGGTACCACCCCGGTCGGAGGGCGATGAGACCGACATTGGCCGTGTCGCCCTTGTCGCCGCTGCGGGCGTGGGCGAGGTCGAGCAGGCGGACGCGCATGGGCGCTACTCCAGGATGTGGACGGCGGTGGAGACGGCCCGCTTGTCCAGGAGGGCGGGCCAGTAGGCCACGATCTCCTCCACCTTGGGACGGCCGCCGGCGAAGCCGGTCACCGACGGGGGACCGTTGAGGACCAGCGGGGCGAGCTCGCGCGTGAAGCGCTCGACGGCGGCGCGGTCGCCGCCGCGCACGCCGATGCGGAACTGGACCTCGGGGGCGTCACGGCCGTCCCCGGCGAGCGCCCCGTGGGTCGCGGTGGCCCCCACGAACTCGGTGAGCACCTGGTCGAAGCGGAGCCCCAGGCGGTCGAGCCGCTCGCGCAGCACCCGGTCGGCCAACTGCGCCTTCTCCATGGCATCCGGCCACGCGTAGACCAAGGTGCCCACCGCCTTGAATCCCGCTCGGTAGGCGATGGAGACCTTGAGAAAGGGGGTGGGCGCCCCCCCGGTGATCCCGTGCACGCGCACCCGGTCCGGTCCCGCCGCCTCCAGCCGGATGCTGGTGAAGTCGGCCACCACGTCGGGGGTGATGTAGCGGGACGGGTCGCCCATCTCGTACACCAGCTGCTCGGTGACGCTGGGGACACTCACCCGCCCGCCCGTGCCCGGATGCTTGGTGATCACGAAGCTGCCGTCCGCTGTGGCCTCGGCGATGGGGTAGCCCACGTTGGCCAGGTCGGGGATGGAGCGCCACTCGTGCAGGCAGTTGCCACCCGAGCATTGGGCACCGCATTCCAGAATGTGCCCAGCAACGATCCCCGCCGCGAGGCGGTCCCAGTCGTCGGCGGCCCAGCCGAACTCATGGCGCAACGGCGCCATGGTCAGCGCCGTGTCGGTGCTGCGTCCGGTGACCACCACATTCGCGCCCCGCGCCAGGGCCTCGACGATGGGCCCTGAACCGATGTAGGCGTTGGCGGACAGGACGCGATCCCGGACGGCTGCCAGCGGCTCGCCGGTGTCCATGTTAGCCAGCGGGTGCCCGTCAGCGAGCAGCGCATCCAGCCGGTCAAGGATGTCGTCGCCCGTGACCACCCCGACGCGTACCGTCCCCCGCACGCCGTGGCGCTGCGCCGCCTCCAGCAGCGCGTCGGCACACCCCTGCGGGTTCACCCCCCCGGCGTTCGCGATGACCTTGACGCCCCGGTGGGCGACGGCCGGAAACACCGACTCCATCGCGCCGATGAAGTCGCGGGCGTATCCCATGCGCGGATCGCGCTCCCGCTGCTTCTGAAGGATGGACATGGTGACCTCGGCCAGGTAGTCGAGCATGAGGTAGTCCACCGCGCCCCCCTCCACCTGGCGGCGCGGAGCCTCGAGCCAGTCGCCCCAGAACCCCTGCCCGCTGGCCACCCGCACGACGCGCGACGCGCTCATGCCGCCCCCTCGCCCATGGCGGCGGGGGGCATGGGCGGGAGGACGAAGGCGCCGAGGTGCGGCCCCGGGTTATGGGCCGCGGCACGCAAGGCCAGCGCAAGCATCGGACGGGTCTCCTCGGGGTAGATGATGGCGTCCACGAACCCGCGCGCGGCCGCGTACCGGGCGTCGAGCTGGTGTTCGTAGTCCGCGCGCATGGCGTCGGCCGCCTGCCGGAGCTCCGGGGCCGGCGCGCCGCCGGCCCGGCGCGCCGCGTCAAGGGCGGGGCCGTGCACCGCCTGCACCGCCGCCTCCCCTTCCATGACTGCCATGCGCCCGGTCGGCCAGGAAAAGATGAAGTCGGGATCGAACCCCTGGCCGGCCATGGCGTAGTACCCGGCGCCGCTGGCGTGGTTCACGGTGAGCACGAGCTTCGGCACACGGGCGCACGCCATCGCCTCCACGAACCGGGCCCCGGCCCGGATGATCCCCTCGTGCTCGGCCTCCGTGCCGACCATGAACCCCGACACATCCTGCACGAACAGCAGCGGAATCCCCTGGCGGTCGCAGCGCTCGATGAAGAACGCCACCTTCTCGGCGCTCTCCGGGTAGATGATGCCGCCGAATCGCGGGCGCTCCCCCTCGCGCCCCTTGATGAGCCCCCGCTGGTTCGCGATGACGCCCACGGGGATCCCCTCGATGCGCGCGTCACCGCAGAGCATCTCGCCCGCACGCCCCGGCTGGAACTCGTCCAGCGCGCCTTCGTCGAGGATCGTGCGCAGCAGCGCGCGCATGTCGTACGACAGGCGATGGTCCGCGGGGAGGAGGGTGTAGGCGGTCGATGGCGGATCGGCCGGGGGCCGCCAGGCGGCGGGGGCCGGGAGGTGCGGGCGCGGGAGGCGCGCCACGAGCTCACGCACCTTGTCGAGGCAGGCGGCATCGGTGTCCAACGCGTAGTGCGCCACGCCCGACACCTCCGTGTGCGTCCGCGCCCCACCCAGCGTCTCCCCGTCCACCGTCTGGCCGGTGGCCCCCTTCACGAGGTTCGGGCCGCCGAGCCCCATGAACGAGGTGCCCTTGACCATCAGGATGACGTCGCTGAGCGCGGGCAGGTAGGCCCCGCCGGCGACGCACTGCCCCATGACCGCGGCGAACTGCGGGATCCGCAGGTACCGGCGCATGATGGAGTTGTAGTAGAAGATGCGGGCGGCGCCGTATTGCCCCGGGAACACCCCCCCCTGATACGGCAGGTTCACCCCCGCCGAATCCACGAGGTACACGATGGGGAGCCGGCACCGCATGGCGATCTCCTGCGCGCGCAGGATCTTGGTGATGGTCTCCGGCCACCAGGCCCCGGCCTTCACCGTCGCATCGTTGGCGACCACCACCACATCCCGCCCGGCCACGGCGACGATCCCGGTGACCACCCCGGCGGCCGGCGCCTGGCCCTCATAGCGGTCGTGCGCCACGAGCAGCCCCACCTCCAGGAACGGCGCGTCGGGATCGGCGAGCCGCGCCACCCGTTCCCGTGCGGTGAGCTTGCCCAGCTCGTGCTGGCGGGCCGCCTTGTCGGGGCCCCCGCCCTGGCGCACCGTCGCCTCCAGGGCCCGCACCTCCTCGGCGAGCGCGCGGAGGCGGCCGCTCATGCGTCCTGCCGCTCCCGCTCCGCGAACCACTCGCGGATGTAGGCAATGAGATCCTGCGTGCTGGTGCCGGGCCCGAACAGCCGTCCGATGCCGCGCGCCTGCAGCGTCTCCATGTCCTCGCGGGGGATGATCCCCCCGCCAGTGACCAGGACGTCGTCGCGTCCGGCCTGCACGAGCAGGTCCCGCACGCGCGGGAAGAGCGTCATGTGCGCGCCGCTGAGGATCGAGAGGCCCACGACGTCCACGTCCTCCTGCACCGCCGCGGTGGCGATCATCTCGGGCGTCTGGTGCAGCCCGGTATAGATCACCTCCATTCCGGCGTCACGGAGGGCGGCGGCCACGACCTTGGCCCCGCGGTCGTGTCCATCGAGGCCGGGCTTGGCCACCAGCACGCGAATGGGTCGAGTCATGAGTCGAAAGGGTGTCGAGGAATCGCTTAAGCTAGCGCGGCGTCCTTGCGCGCCACCAGCAGCATCTCGCTGGATCGGCGCGTCAGGGGCCGGGCGGTCCATCCGTCCCACGCCTGCTCGACCACTAGCCCCACCTCCTGCAGGCGGGCGGCGAGCTCGGAGGCGGTGTACAGGCGAATGCGGTGCGTCCGCTCGCCCTCCCCGGCCGGCCCCCGCCACGTGGATGTGACCTCGAGGAAGCCGGAGAGCGGGTCGAACCGCCGCTCCTGCCCGAACAGCGTCCCGTCCTCGGTGGACCACCAGTCGCGGGCCAGGAAGCGCGCCATGACCCCGTCGCGACTTCCGCCGTGCCACACCAGCACCCCGCCCGGCTTGAGCACGCGGGCGAACTCCGCGAGGACCAGCCGGTCATCCTGCGGGGCGTCGAAGAAGCCGAAGGAGGTGAAGAGGTTGACGACAGCATCGAAGCGGCGCGTCCAGCGCGCCGGCAGCGCCCGCATGTCGCCCTGGTGCCACCGCACCGCTCGCGCCGACGCGCCGCGCGCGCGGGCCTCCTCGAGCAGCGTGGCCGAGTAGTCCACCCCGGTCACCCGGAAGCCGGCCTCCGCGAGCAGGTGCGCGTGCCGCCCCTGCCCGCAGGGGCAGTCGAGCACCGCCGCCCCCGCCGGCAGCCCCAGCGCCTCCTGCAGGCGCGCCACCTCCGCGCGGTCCCGCTCCGGGGTGAAGAGCGGCTCGTACTCGTGCAGGTACTGCCGGTCGAAGTGCGTCTGCCACCACGGCGGGGTAGCGGGGGCCCCGGCGCTCAGAAGAACACCGGCTCGCGGTACGCGCCGAAGACATCCTCGAGCGCCGCCCGGATCTCGTACAACGTGCAGTAGGCGCGCGCGCAGTCGAGGATGCGGGGCACGACATTTTCCTCGCCCCGCGCCGCCTGCCGCAACGCCTCAAGGCACGCGGCCACCCGCGCCTGGTCGCGCCCCGCCCGCAGCGCCGCCAGTCGCTCGCGCTGCCCCGCCTCGGCCTCGGTGCCGATCTTGAGCGTGGGGATGGTGAGTTCCGGCTCCTCCGTGGTGAAGGCGTTGACCCCCACCACGAGCTTCCGCCGCTGCTCCACCTCCCACTGCTGCCGGGCGGCGCTCTCCGCGATCCGCTTCTGGAACCAGCCGTCCTCCAGCCCCCGCACCACGCCACCGGCCTCGTCGATCCGGGCGAAGAGCGCCTCCGCCTCCGCCTCCAGCCGGTCGGTGAGGGCCTCCACATAGTAGGAGCCCCCGAGCGGGTCCATGACGCTGGGCACCCCGGTCTCGCAGGCGAGGATCTGCTGCGTGCGCAGCGCCACCTGCACCGCTTCCTCCGTGGGGAGCGACAGCGTCTCGTCCATGGAGTTGGTGTGCAGCGACTGCGTGCCGCCGAGCACGGCGGCCAGCGCCTGGTACGCCACGCGCACCACGTTGTTCACGGGCTGCTGGGCGGTGAGCGTGACCCCGGCCGTCTGGCTGTGGAAGCGCATCATCCAGGAGCGCGGGTTCCGGGCGCCGTAGCGGTCGCGCAGGTGGCGCGCCCAGATGCGGCGCGCGGCGCGCAGCTTCGCGATCTCCTCGAAGAAATCGTTGTGGATGTCCCAGAAGAACGACAGGCGCGGCGCGAACTCGTCCACGTCCAGCCCACGGGCGATCCCGCGTTCCACGTAGGTGAAGCCGTTGGCGAGCGTGAACGCCAGCTCCTGCGCCGCGGTGGCCCCGGCCTCGCGGATGTGGTAGCCCGAGATGGAAATGGTGTTCCAGTGCGGCGCATGCTCCGCGCACCACGCGAAGCCGTCCACGATCAGCCGCAGCGCCGGCTCGATCGGGAAGCACCAGGCGTGCTGCGCCATGTACTCCTTCAGGATGTCGTTCTGGACCGTCCCCTGCAGCTTCGACGCCGGCACGCCCTGCTTCTCCGCCGCCGCGATGTAGAAGCAGAGGAGGATGATGGCCGGGCCGTTGATGGTCATGGACGTGGACACCCGGTCCAGGGGGATCCCGTCGAAGAGCGCCTCCATGTCCGCCAGCGACGAGATCGCCACGCCGCACTTCCCCACCTCCCCCTCGGAGCGGGGGTGGTCGGAGTCGTACCCCATCAGCGTGGGGAAGTCGAACGCCACCGACAACCCCGTCTGCCCCTGCGAGAGCAGGAACTTGTAGCGCTGATTGGTCTCGCGCGCGGTGCCAAAGCCGGCGAACTGCCGCATGGTCCACAGCTTGCCGCGATACCCGGTGGGATGGATCCCGCGGGTGTAGGGCCACGCCCCGGGCACCTCGAGCACGCTGCCCCCGGAGCCGGCCAGGTCGAGCGCCGTGTACAGTGGCGCCACCTCGGCGGCGGAGTTGGTGTAGGCCACGTCCCGGGTCGCGCCCCCCTCGTACCGGGCCCGCCACTGGTCCACCTCAGCCCGCAACCGGGCCAGCTCGTCCTGCTGCTGGCGGAGGACCGCCTCGAGTTCCTGCGTCCCAGCCATGTGCTCATGCCCCCGGGATGGGCGCGGGATCCGCGCCGGTGAGTAGCTCGCCACTGCGGGCCCGCAAGGCGCCCGCCACCGCGTACGGGGCGACGGCCCCGGCCTCCATCGCCGGCAGTTGGTCGTCGATCCACGCCATCGTGCCGGGATCCCGCCACAGCCGCTGCCGCAGCTGCTGTTCCACGACTTCCATCACGCGTTCCCGCAACCGCCGCCGCCGCCGTTCCTGCAGGTGCCCGCTGGCGACCAGATGACGATGGTGCCGGTCCAGCGCGTCCACCAGCGCCTCGATCCCCTCCCCCTGTGCCGCAACCAGCCGCAGCACGGGGGGCACCCACTGCGTCGGCGCCTCCGCGTGCGCGGCGGCCCGGGCCGCGCGGGCCGGGTTGAGCGCCATGCGGAGCGCCTCCCGGTCCGCCGCGCCCCGGAGGTCCACCCCATGGTGGGCCGGGACGCCGTGGCTGGCATCCCCCCCCCGCATCCCGAGCATGAGCTCGATGTCGGTGCGCAGGCGATCCGCCCCCGGACGGTCGGCCTTGTTCACGGCAAAGACGTCGGCGATCTCCATGACACCCGCCTTGAGGGTCTGGATGGAGTCCCCTGACTCCGGCACCAGCACCACCAGCGTGGTGTCCGCGGCGCGCGCAACGTCCAGTTCGCTCTGCCCCACCCCCACCGTCTCGATGAGGATGACGTCCACGCCGTGGGCGTCGAGCACGTCGCACACCTCGCGCGTGGCGGTGGCCAATCCCCCGAGCGATCCGCGGGTGGCCATGGACCGGATGAAGACGCCTGGATCGAGCGCGACCGATTCCATGCGGATGCGATCGCCCAGCAGCGCTCCCCCGGTGAAGGGCGAGGTCGGATCGACGGCCACGATACCCACGCGGAGCCCGCGCGCCCGGTACGCGGCGGTCAGCTGCGTCGTGGTGGTGCTCTTGCCGGCCCCCGGGGGCCCGGTGATGCCGATGCGGCGCGCCCGTCCCATCCGGGGATGCAGCGCGGCGAGGAGCCGGTCGAACCCGGGGCGATGATCCTCCACCACGCTGACCGCGCGGGCCAGCGCGGCGGGAGCGCCCCCGGCGAAGGCGGTCAGCAGCCGCTGCATGGCGACCGACAGGCCGCCCCCCGCCTCACTCGGTGCCGTCATCGTGCTCGTCGCGAATCTCGCCCACCAGTTCCTCCAGCAGGTCCTCAAGGGTCACCACCCCGGCCACCTGTCCCCCCTCCTGCACGATCGCCAGCTGGCGGCGGGCCCGCAGGAGCGCGAAGAGGAGTTCGTTGGCGGGGCGGTCGGCAGGGGTCATGGTCACGGGGCGCAGCGCGGGCCACGCCTCGCCCTCCTGCGCCAGCACGTCGAACACGTGCACCATCCCCACGATGGCGTCCGGCGTCCCGCGAAACACGGGTACCCGGCTGTAGCCGGCGAGTGCCACCTGCTCGGCCAGCTCCCGTGGCGACAGCGCCTCGCTGACGGCGAAGAGCCGGGCACGGGGCGTCATCACGTCACGCACGGCCTTGTCCCCGAAGCGCACCACGCCGGAGATGATCGCCAGCTCCTCACTGGTGCCCAGCCCCTCGAAAGCCCCGTCGCGCAGCAGTTCCTCGAGTTCGTCGCGCCCCTCGCGCTCCCCCGCCTCGCCATCACCCGCCGGCGTGGCGCGACGGACCGCCGCCGCCACCCACTCCACCGGACGCACCAGCCAGGCGACGCCCTGGAGCGCGGGCACCAGCAGTGGCACCAGCTGAGGCGCCCACCGGGCCCCCACCGCCCGGGGCACCACCTGCCCGAGCACCACCAGCACCACCGCGGCCGCGACCAGTGCCCCCGCCAGCGCCAGCCAATGCGGACCCACCCGCCACGCCACCGCCATCCCCGCCGCCGAGGCCACCAGCATGGCGCCGGTGGCCGCTCCATGGAGCAGGCGGGCCGGGCGCTCCAGGATGCGCGCCACCCCGCGCGGGCCACCGGGACGATGCTCGAACCAGTGTCGCAGCCACAGCCGGCTCACCGCCCGCACCGAGGCGCCGGCGGCCGTCAGGACGGCCATCGCGACCAGCGCCAGCAGCAGCCCCGTCGTCATGCGTCCTCCTCCTCGCCCGCATCCCGGTGCTCCGGGGCGGTTCGCTCGAGGAAGACCCGCTGGATCTTGCGGCGGACCACGCGCTCGACCCGGACCCGGAAGGGGCCCAGCGCGAGCGCCTCACCGGCGCGCGGAACGCGCCCCAGCACGTCGAGGATCAACCCGCCCACCGTGGTGACGTCGTCGCGGCGGAAGTCGTGCCCCACCGCCTCCGACAGGTCGTCCAGCGTGAGGCGCCCCGACACCCAGTAGCGCGCGTCCCCCTCGCGCTCCACCAGCCGTTCCTCATCGTCATACTCGTCGCGGATCTCCCCCACCAACTCCTCGAGGATGTCCTCGATGGTCACCAGCCCGGCCGTGCCCCCGTACTCGTCGGCCACGATGGCGAGGTGCCGTCCGGTGGCCCGGAACTCCCGGAGCAGGTCGGCAATCCGCTTGGTGGCGGGGATGAACAGCGGGGTGCGCAGCAGCGAAGGCCAGCCGGCCTCGGGTTCGTCGCCGGCCAGGACGGCGGGGAGCAGGTCCTTGACCACCAGCACGCCGACGACCTCGTCCACGGTGTCCTCGTAGACGGGGAGGCGGGCATGCTGGGCGCTGCGCACCCGGTCCAGCAGCTCGGACCACGGGGCGCAACGGTCGATGCCCACGATGTCCACGCGCGGCACCATGACTTCCTCGACCGTGGTCTCGCCAAAGTCGAAGACCCCCAGCAGCAGCTCCCGCTCATCGCGGGACACATCGGCCTCGCTCGTCACCACGTCGCGAAACTGGGCGGCGGCCACCTCGCGGCGCTCGAGGGACGATTCGGGCTCGGCGAGCACCACCGCAAGCCGGGCGTCGAGCCACGCGCCAAGGCGCACCACCGGCGCCATCGCGACCTCGGCCACCCGCACGACCGGGTCCAACCGCACCGCCGCACGGGCGCCGAAAGCTCCCCCGAGCAGGCGGGCCAGGCTTTCGGAAACGGTGACCGCGGCCACGATCAGCAGCGCGCCACGGGTGGCGCCGCCAGGGGTCAGGTCACCCGACGGCGCCACCACCCAGCCCAGCGCGCCGCCAAGCGTCACCTGGGCGACCACCCGGGCGGCCGCCAAGGAGCGATGGGCCCGTTCCACCCTCGCGGTCCGCCCGGGATCGGCCGGTTCCTGTCCCGGCAACGGAGGGAGCGCTTCGGCGAGCAGCGCCCCGTCCGCGACGGCCAGCAAGGCGGCGCAGGCCAACGCCCCCGCAGCCACCAGCAACGGGAGGAGGATCACGCCCCCTCCCGGGTTCGAGGTCGGCTCATGCCGGTGTCATGGACGTGATCCAGTGGCGCTGCACCAGCCGCTCCTGGCGTCGCCACATCGGCGACGTCACCCGATCCTCCGATTCCGGGTGATCCCACCCGCATGCGTGCAGCATGCCGTGGACGACGAGGCGCGCCAACTCCTCGCGCACCCCCACCCCGTGGCGCCGCGCCTGCCGCCGCGCCACGTCGGGACAAATGTACACGTCGGCGACGAGCCCGCAGGCCGGGTCGTCCCCGAGCGCGAACGTGATGATGTCCGTCGCCCCGGCGTGTCCCAGGTGTCGGCGGTTGAGCGCGGCCATCCGGCGAGGGCCCACGAACGCCACCGACACCAGCGCCCGCCGGATCCCCTCGGCCCGCAACACCGCCCGGGCGAGGGCGACCAGACGTGCGCGGGCCACGGGCAGGCGGAGCCCCTCGCACTCGACGGCCACGGCCAGCGCCGCGTCGCCGCGCGCCGTCACTGCCCTGCCGCGTCTTCGTTGTACGCCCGGATGATGTCGCGCACCAGCCGGTGACGCACCACGTCGGCGTCGCTGAAGTAGTGGAACGCGATCCCTTCGATGCCGTGAAGGATGCGCTCCACCTGCATGAGCCCGGAATCCTCCCGCCGGGGCAGGTCCACCTGCGTCTTGTCCCCCGTGATGACAATGCGCGAGTTCACCCCGAGGCGCGTGAGGAACATCTTCATCTGCAGCCCGGTGGCGTTCTGCGCCTCGTCGAGGATGACGAAGGCGTCGCCCAGCGTGCGCCCGCGCATGAACGCCAGCGGCGCCACCTCGATCACGCGCGTCTCGAGCAGTTTCTGGATGCGCTCGACCGGGACGAGGTCGTCGAGGGCGTCGTACAGGGGGCGCAGGTAGGGGTCTACCTTGGCCTGCATGTCCCCCGGCAGGAAGCCCAGGCTCTCCCCCGCCTCCACCGCCGGACGGGCGAGGACGATGCGGCGCACGCGCTTGCGCATCAAGGCGTCCACGGCCGCGGCGACCGCCAGATAGGTCTTCCCCGTGCCCGCGGGGCCGATCCCGATCACGATGTCGTGCTCGGCGATCTTGCGCAGGTACTCCGCCTGGCCGGGAGTCTTCGGCTGGACGCTGCGCCGGGCGCCAGGAAGGTGGAGCGCGCCGTTGACGGCCCCGGGCGCGTCCCCCGGCCGGTCGGCCAGGGAGAGCCGCAGCACGTCATCCGCCGAGAGCACGTGGCCGTCCCGCACGCGCGCCACCATGGCCGAGGCGATGGCCTGGGCGCGTCCCACGGCGTCCGGGTCGCCCGTCAACGCCAGGTGGTCGCCGCGGAGCACCACGCGCGCCCCCGTGGTGCGGGCCAGTTCGACCAGGTTCGCGTCGTTGACACCGGCCAGCACCTGCTGGTCGGCGCCCTCCACCGAGACCCGATGGACGGTCGCGTCCGGAGCGCGTTCGCCGACGCCGTCCATCTAGGAACCGGCGGGGCGGACGGTCAGGTGCAACGCGCCCAGTTCGTCAGGCGGGACGGGCGTGGGCGCTCCCTCGAACAGGGCGCGCGCCGCGGTGGTCTTGGGGAAGGCGATCACGTCGCGCAGCGATGGGGCACCGGCCAGCAGCATCGCGATCCGGTCGAAGCCGAAGGCGATGCCGCCATGCGGCGGGGCCCCGGCGCGGAGCCCCTCCAGCAGGAAGCCGAAGCGCCGCTCCTGCTCCTCGGTGTCGCCAATCCCCAGCAGGGCGAACATCCGCGACTGCACCGCCGGGTCGCTGGTGCGGATGCTGCCGCCCCCCAGCTCGGTGCCATTGAGCACGACGTCATATGCCAGCGCGCGCCAGGTGGCCGGGGCGTCGGGGCGCGCGGCCATGTCGTCCGGGTGGGGGGCGGTGAAGGGGTGGTGCACCGCCGCCAGCGCGCCGGAGTCGGGGTCGGCCTCGAACATCGGGAAGTCCAGCACCCAGAGGAAGCACCGGGCCTGCTCGTCCACCAGTCCAAGGCGGCGGGCGCACTCCTGGCGCACGCGGTCGAGCGCCGGACTGCTGACGCGGTCGGGACCCGCCACCCCCAGCAGCAGGTCGCCCTCGCGCAACGCCAGCCGCGCCTCGGCCTCCGGGGTCAGGAGCTTGGCCACCGGACCCTCGTATCCATCGGCGGAGCGGCGCAGGCGCAACAGCCCCGCCGCCCCGGCGCCCTTGGCGAGCGCCTCCAGCTCATCGACCTGCTTGCGGCTCCACGCCCCGCCACCGGGCACCACGATGGCGCGCACCCGACCGCCGGCGGCGAGCGCGGCCGACGTGACCGCGAACGCCATCGTGCGGAACGCCTCGCTGACGTCCCGCAGCTCCAACCCGTAGCGCAGGTCCGGCCGGTCGCAACCGAACCGCTCCATCGCCTCCGCGTAGCTCATGCGGGGAAAGGGCAGCGGCACCTCGTGCCCCGCCTCATGCCACAGCGACGCGACCAGCCCCTCGGCCAGCGTCAGGATGTCCTCGCGCTGGACAAAGGAGGCCTCGATGTCGATCTGCGTGAACTCCGGCTGCCGATCCGCGCGCAGGTCCTCGTCCCGGAAACACCGGGCCACCTGGAAGTAGCGGTCGTAGCCGGCGCACATGAACAACTGCTTGTAGATCTGCGGGGATTGCGGCAGCGCGTAGAACTCGCCAGGGTGCACGCGGCTGGGCACCAGGTAATCCCGCGCGCCCTCGGGGGTGGGCTTGGTCAGCACCGGGGTCTCCAATTCCAGAAACCCCCGCTCACTCAGGAATCGACGGGTGACCTGGAGCAGGCGATGCCGGAGGACCAGGTTGTGCTGCAGCTCCGGGCGCCGGAGGTCGAGGTACCGATGCCGCAGGCGCAGTTCCTCGGCCGGCATCCGGTCCTTCGGCCCGCGTGCCACGGGGATGGCCGGCGTCACGGCGGGCCCCACGACCCGCAGCGCCGACAGGCGCACCTCGACGGCCCCCGTGGCCATGTCGGGGTTGACCCGATCGGGCTCGCGCGCCACCACGGTTCCCTCCACGAGGACGACCGACTCCACCCCCACGGCGGCAGCAGCGGCCTGCACCGGTTCCGTCGTCCACGCCGGCCCGGCCGCCACCTGCACCAGCCCGGTACGGTCGCGCAGGTCCAGGAACACCAGCCCGCCCAGGTCGCGCGAACGGTGAACCCACCCCCCCAACCGCACCGTGCGCCCGACGTCAGGGAGGCCCAGCGCGCCGCACGGATCGGTGCGGAGCGAGGTGGCGAGGACGGCAGGATCGGCGGGAACGGACATCCGGGGGGTGCAAAGTGGGCGCGGGCGGCGGTGGCGGGTCCTTGAACGGCCCCCCGCCGTGGTGTATGCCTCAAGATAGGCGGCCGGGAGGGGCGCCGGTAGGAACGCGCGCCGACACCAGCTTGACCCGCGGCGCCGGGCGCCGTTAGCATCGATGATGCGTCGCCTCCCCCGAAGCGTCGCGGCGCTGGGCTCGGCCGTGCTGACGGCGGGCGCGGCCCTCGTCGCCTCTCCCCCGTCGGCTGCCGGGGCCCAACCGGTGCCCGCCCGGGACCTTTGGTCGTTTCCGATCGGCGCCGTGCTGGAGCCCGCCGCGCTGGCTGGGGGAGCCGGGGCAGCCTTGTGGAACCCCGCCGCGTTTGCCCTTGCCCCCGATGAGCGGGTGCGATTCAGCGTAGCCACCTTGGCCACCGGCGCCGCACAGGGGGTTGAGGGCCAGGCCCTGGCGACCGCCGTCCGACGCGCCTCCGGGGTGACCGTGGGGGTCTCATTGGCGCGGGCCACCGTGGCCGGCTTGGTGCGGACCGAAACCGATCCGCAGGCGTTGGGGGACGTGCCGTACGCGTCGCTGCTCGGCAGTGTCACCGTGGCGCGCCCGCTGCTCCCCCACCTCACGGGCGGACTGGCCGTCCGGTGGCGGGAGGGACGAGCCGATCGCGAGATCCGGCATGCCATCGCGGCCGACCTGGGCGTGGTGGCGGATTTTCCGCAACTGCGCGGCACCCGGTTGGCACTGTCCAGCTTCCTCTGGCGCCCTGGTCGTGAGGAGGACGACCGTCCGGCCGTCGTCGGGGCGCTGGAAACCCGCGTGGCGGGCGCACGCGACGAGCGGGCGCTGCGCGCGGGCTTTGCGAGGCACGGGGTTGTCCGCGGGGGGGGGGAGCAGGGGCCCTTCCTGGCGGCCCGGATCGACGTGCTGGAGGTCCGGGCGGCACTCCTCCGGTCGCGCGACGCGGGGCAGGTCCTCCAGCGCGTCCGTTCCGGCGTGGCCCTGCATTATGCGCGGTATGTGGTCGGGGTGGCCCGCGAAGAAGGCGCCGTCGGGCTGGGTCCCCTCTACCAGTTCACCCTCAGCACCCTCGTCCGGTGATCATCGACAGCGCCGCCCCTCCCCCGCCGGTCGCGATCCTGGACCTGCCCCCCGACGCGGCGCTGGAAACGCTCGCCGCGTGGGCCGCCCGTCACGGGGAACCGCCCTTCCGGGCCCGCCAGCTGTTTGGCCGCCTGTGGCAGCGGCCGGTGGCGTCCCTGCTCGACGTGACCGAGTTCCCCCGCACCCTCCGCGAGGCCGCCGCCCGGGACTTCCCGCTCACCACGCTGGAACTGGCCACCCGGCAACGTTCGACGGACGGCACGGAGAAGTTCCTGTTCCGCCTCCACGACGGCCAGCACATCGAGACGGTGGCCATACCGGATGGTCGCCGGCTCACCCTGTGCATCTCCTCGCAGGCCGGGTGCGCCCTCCGGTGCGCGTTCTGCGCCACCGGGGTGATGGGGTTCCAGCGCAACCTCTCCCCGGGAGAGATCGCCGGCCAGGTGCGGGCGCTGCGCCTGCTGTCGCCCCCGCTGGTGGCCACGAACATCGTCTTCATGGGCATGGGCGAGCCGCTCATGAACTGGCGCGCGGTGGCGCCCGCCCTCTCGCTGCTGAACGATCCACGCGCCCTCGGGATCGGGGCGCGCCACATCACCATCAGCACGGTGGGCATCCTTCCCGGGATCGTGGCGCTCGCGGAGCGACCGGAGCAGTTCCGTCTGGCCATCTCCATCCACGCGCCCACCGACGCGCTGCGCCAGGAGCTGATGCCCGTGAACACCAAGTACCCGCTGGCCGAGGTCGCCGCCGCCGCCAAGGCGTTCGACCGTCGCGTCACGTTCGAGTACGTGATGCTGGGGGGCGTCAATGACCAGCCGGTGCAGGCGGCGGCACTGGCGGACTTGGCCCGGGAGTGCCGCGCGTTCGTGAACCTGATCCCGCTCCACCCCGGTGGGTCGATGGGCTTCACCCCCTCCCCGGCCCCGGTGCTGGCCCGCTTCGCGGAGGCGCTCCGCGCCCGGGGCGTCGAGACGGCAATCCGACGCAGCCGCGGCCTGGATATCGCCGCGGCGTGCGGCCAGCTACGGACGGAGCGCCTGGGACGACGGCTTCCAGTCGCGACCGAGGCGCACGCGCACCTCGACGTAGCGGGTTGAGTCCGGGCGCACCACCAGCCCGCCAGCCCCCAGGGCCCGCCGCACCCGGTGGCCGTGCTCAGGCGGCCCGGCGTGCACCGCCACCTCGGTCACCATGGCGGGGGCGCCCCGCTCCGTGTCAATGCCGACCACGTCGAAGCCCCGCGCACGCAGGTGCATCGTGGCCTGACGGGCAAGCCCACGCACCCCGCTGGCGTTGGTGACATGGACGCGGATGCGCACCCCATCGGGGGCCTTCGCCAGGGAGTCCGACGGGAGGTTCGCCGGCGTGTCGCTGCCTCCCGTCCCGTTCATGGTCATTCCCGTGGCGATCCACGGTCCCAAGCCGGCGACCATCACGACGGCGGCCACCGTGGCCAACAGGCGACGCCCCGCCCTGCGAGGCGGGCGGGGTGGCGTTTGGGGAGCGGGGGGGGAGATGTGGGTGTTCATGAGGCACACACCTGGTTCCACAGGGCCACCGTGGGGGCGCGCAACGGCTTTCCTTCACGCAAGGTCCATTCCAGCCGCAACCGGACCACCTGTCGAAAGACATCGGCAAACGCCGTCGGCACCTGCCGGGCGAGAAAAGCACGCTCCGCTTGCAGGAACCCACGTCCGGGCTCGAGGAAGTCGGCCATGTAGAGCGCCTGCCCCGTGCGATCCCAGTCGGCGGCGCCCACGGTATGCCAGCGGATGGCCTCCAAGACCCCCGCGCGGGGCTCACCCTCGGCCGCGAGCCGCGCGGCCGCGGCCGGGCCGTGCAGCAGCGGGATCGGCGCCTCCACGTCTCCGCTCCACGCACGAAGGGTCGCCTCGTCGGCATCCCGCAGCGCGTCGTGCCACGTTCCGGCATCCCGCCACGCCGCCGCCTCCGCCGCGTCAATCCGCATGGCCTGCGCCCATGTCGCCAGCAGGGCCACCACCCGTGCGACATGCGCGCGGCGCCTCTCCGATGCCTCCCCCCACGCCGGCCATCCGGGCACCTCAGGACGCATCCATGGCCTCTCGCATTGAGCGCACGAGTGCCAGCGCCTCCCCCACCGAGCGGCCGGCGGCACGCACGAGGGCGCTCCCCACCACCACGCCATCGGCCAGCTTGGCCGCCGCCGCGGCCTGTGCGGCGGTGGAAATCCCGAAGCCGATGCAGATCGGCAGCGCCGTGACCCGCCGCAACCGCGCCACCGTCTCGGGGAGGTCCGCGGCGAGCGCGTCCCGCTCACCGGTCACGCCCAGGCGGCTGATGAGGTACACGAATCCGCTCCCATGCCGGCCGATGGCCGCCATCCGATCCGCCGGGGTCGTCGGCGCCACCAGGCGCACGAAATCCAGCCCGGAGGCCGCGCACCAGCGCTCGCGCTCCGGGTCCGCCCCCACCGGCAGGTCGGTCACCAGCACGCCGGCCACCCCCGCGGCGCGGGCCCGCTCCAACACTCGATCGCCGCCCGCCAGCAGCGGATTCAGGTACGTGAACATCACCACCGGTGCCGTCGGCCGGGCCTCCTCCACCAGCGCGAGGGCGCGGTCCAGCGTCACCCCGTGCGCCAGCGCCTCATTGGAGCTTCCCTGGATGACCGGGCCGTCGGCCAGCGGATCGGAGAAGGGAATCCCGACCTCAATGACGTCGGCCCCGGCGGACGGCAGGGCCCGCAGGAGTTCAATCGTGGCGTCCGGGGTCGGGTGACCGGCGGTGACATAGCACACGAGTGCCTTGCGCCCCGCAGCCGTCAGGTCAGCCAGCCGCTTCGCCAGTGGCGACGGGGAATGCAGTCCGGTAGTCATCAGCCCGTGTAGTCTCCAATCGAGATGCCGTATCGCTCCGGGGAGTCCGTGCGCACCACCGACCGGAGGAATTCCCCGTCGCGCGCTCGCATGCCAAGGTCCACCATCACCTCGCCGTCAATCCGCAACCCCGAGGGATCGAGCACGAGCCGGACGCGGGGACGGGCACACAGCGCCGGATCGGGATTGGCGGCGGTCACCACCCCCACCTCCCCGGAATCGAGGACCACGACCGTCCCCACCGGGTAGGTGCCCATCATGAGCGTGAAGGCCTTGACCACCACCGGATCGAGCCCGTGCCGGGCGGTGTCCTGCATCCCGCGCAGCACGTCGGCTGGGCTCCACGGGACATCCTGGTACACCCGCCGGGAGGTCGCCGCGTCAAAGCCGTCGGCGACCGCCACGATGCGCGTGAGCAGCGTGACCTGCCGGGAGCGCCTCGCCCTGGGATACCCCGACAGGTCCACGCGCAGGTGATGCTCGAAGGCCACGGCCATGGCACGCCACGGGCGCCCCATGCCGAACGGCATGCGGACCAGCGCCAGCGCGCCCCGCCAGGTATGCTCACGCACCAGCGCGAACTCGGCCTCCGTGAGCCGCCCCGGCTTGTTGAGCACCTCCAGGGGGACCTGCGACTTGCCGACGTCGTGCAGCAACGCCGCCAGCCCCAGTTCCAGCAGCTGCGGCTTGGACAGCCCCAGCCGGCGCCCCAGCGACACGGCCAAGATGCAGACGTTGACGCTGTGCACGAAGGTGTATTCGTCGAAGTCGCGCAGCGCCGTGAGCCCCAGCATGGAGGCCTCGTCCCGCAGGATCTCATCCACGACGCCGCGGAGGACGCGACGCGCCTGGCGCACCCCGACCGCGCCGCCGACACGCGCATGCTGGAAGATGTCCCGGGTGGCGGACACCGCGCGGAGGTAGGTCTGGCGGCTCCGCTCCCGCCCCTCGACCTCGGTGTCGGGGTCATCGGTCCGGGTCAGCGGCGGGCCCAATGCGAACGCCAGCGCCCCCGCCTGTTCGAGCTGCGCCGTCAGGCGGGCCAGCCGATCCGACTCCGCGACCCCCTCCGGCACACGCACCATCGCCACGAGGAGCCCCGTCCAGTCGCGATGGGACGGGCGCGCCTGGAGGGTCACCGTGCCCACGCCGGCGTCGCGCATGACGGCGATGACGGCACCGACGGCCGCCATCGTGTCCACCCCGAGGCGCAGGCGCGCGTCGTTGATGAAGAGGTGGTCGCCGGCGCTTCGCAACTCAAACATCCCCTCCGCCACCGCCACGCGCTCGCAGGCCGCGGCCAACTCGGCCACCACCTTGACCACGGCGGCGTTGTCCGCCGGATACAGCTGCACCGCCCGAATGGCCGCCCGCAGCAGGACGATCACCTCGCCCAGCTGCCGTTCGCCACTGCGTCGCTTCGCGGGCGTCGCAGCCCCCGTCCGCACCGCCTCTGCCATCAGGCTCATGCCACCCCCTCCACGTCCAGCGCCCGGCGCACCGTGCGCTGGACGAGCGGGTCACGGGCGTCACGGGCCCGCACCAGCGCGCGGTGCGCGGCCGCGGTGCCGGCCCGCCCCAGCGCACGGGCCGCGCAGGCGCGCACCTCCGCCGTCTCCTTGGGCCCCATGAACCCGCTGGCGTTGAGGAGCCGATCCAGCAGGTCCACGGTGGCGTCGTCGGCCACACTCCCCAGCGCCTCGAACAGCGCCATGCTCTCACCGACGTCGAGGTCCGCAAAGCCGCGGCGGCTGACGATCTCGAGCAAGGGGGCGCGCGCCGCGTCCGACCGTCGCACCGTCACCGCGCGGTACGCGGCCATCCGCACCACGCGTTCGGGGTCCACGCACCCGCGTGCGACGGTCGAGGCCACCCCGGGTCCGTCGAGACCGGCCACGATCCCCAGCGCCTGGGCGCGCACCCCGGCGTCGCCATGCCGTGCGGCCCGGCACAGCGCCGGGACCAGCGCGCCGGACGGCCGCCGCTCGGCCAGTGCCAACGCGCCCACCAGCACGGTGAAGTCGGTGCTGTCCAGCAGGGACGCCAGCAGATCGGGATGGCGATCCGCGAGCGTCGCGGCCACGCGCTCGACGTCCACGCGCCCAGCCGACGGGGGCGCGGCCCCGAGCCAGCCCGCCAATGCGGGCAGCGCATCCGGGCCCAGCGCAGCGAGCAGGCGCTGCCCCGCCCCCCCGGCCAGCCCCCCCCGGGGGTCGCCCAGCGTCCGCAGCACCCCCTCCAGCACGTCCGGCGCCTCCAGTCGGCGCGCCAGACGCCCCAGTGCCTCGCGGACGCCCATCTCCATGGGGAGCGCCGTCACCTCCTCCACGCCCTCGAGCACCGCCGCGGCCCCGCCGTACTGGCCGAGGCCCAGCAATTCAACCAGGAGTGCATCGATCGCGTTCACCGCCTCCAACTGCGAGGCGGCATCGATGTCCAGCGCGACGATGTCCAGCAGGGCGGACAGGACGTTCATCCGGTACGCCTCCCCGGCCTCGTAGGCGATCCACTGGTCCAGATAGGCCCGCTCCTCCGGCTCGAGCAAGAGCGGCACGTCGTCCAGCCCCCCGTCCGGGGTGGGGCGCACCGCCCCCAGGAACCCGGGCACCTCCTCATCCACGGACGCCGGGAGTGACGCCCTCGGCGGGGGCGCGCCCGCACCACCCGCAGGTGCCGCGCTGTCGGGCCCCCGATCGCCACCCGGGCCGCCCGCGCCCCCCCACGCGGCTCCGACCTCCTGCGGATCCGCGCCCTGCGGCCGCTCGCCACCCGGGGGAGCGTCCCCGTACCCCAGCACCTCCACATGCCGAAACCCGAAGTGCTGCAAGTCGGCCAGCCATAGCAGCGTCACCAGGTCGTCGTCGGCCACTGCCGCACGCGAGCGCCCGAGGATGTCGAGGAGCGCCTCCAGTTCCCTCTCCTCGAGCCCCGACGCGAAGCGGATCTCGCGGATGCCTTCGCGGAACAGTTGCGCGGCCAGCCCCTCCGCGCTCCGCCCGGACTCCGCCAGCACGACGCCCTCGTCGAACAGCAAGGCATCGCGCCCGACCTGCAGCACGAGCGGGTCGGCCACCCGCCACGCCTTTTCCAGGGCGGTTGCGGCCGCGGCCTGCGTGGCGGTCCGCACCGGATTGCCGGCCGCGTACAGCTGCCGAGTGCGCAGCGCCTTGACCAGCGCCCGCATGGCCTCCTCGACCGCACCCGCGCCCGAGGGCGGCTGCGGCAGGCGCGCGCGGTCGGCGGTCACAGCGTCGGCAGCTCGCACTGGCTCAAGGTACCCACGTCCTTGTCGCCCCGCCCGCTGACGCACAGCAGCACGGGCTCATCGGGGCGCCAGCGCCCGCGCTCCCGGTCCACCCACGCCACGGCGTGCGCCGTCTCGAGCGCCGGGATGATCCCCTCCAGCCGGCTCAGCACCGCCACCCCGCGCAGCGCCTCCTCATCGTTCACCGCCACATAGCGGGCGCGCCCGCTGTCGTGCAGCCACGCGTGCTCAGGGCCCACCCCGGGGTAGTCGAGGCCCGCCGAGATGGAGTGCGCCGGGTGGACCTGACCATGCGCATCCTGCAGCAGGTAGGAGAGCGATCCGTGCAGCACGCCCGGCGTGCCGCGCGCGATGGACGCGCTGTGCCGATCGGTGTGCAGCCCCTCGCCGGCGGCCTCGACTCCCACCAGCTCCACCGCCGCGTCGTCCACGAAGCCGGCGAAGATGCCCATGGCGTTCGACCCGCCGCCGACGCAGGCCACGACCGTGCGCGGCAGCGCCCCGGCCCGGGCGAGCATTTGCCCCCGCGCCTCGCACCCGATGATCGCCTGGAAGGTGCGCACCATCCGCGGGTACGGCGCGGGGCCCACCACCGAGCCGATGATGTAGTGGCTGTCGGCGACCGAGGCCACCCAGTCCCGGATGGCCTCGCTGGTGGCGTCCTTGAGGGTGCGCGTCCCCGAGGTGACGGGCACCACCGTGGCCCCCAGCAGGCGCATGCGCAGCACGTTCAGCTGCTGGCGGCGCATGTCCTCCTCCCCCATGTACACCACGCACGTGAGCCCGAAGCGGGCGCAGACGGTGGCCGTGGCCACCCCGTGCTGCCCCGCCCCGGTCTCCGCGATGATGCGGCGCTTCCCCATGCGCCGAGCGAGGAGCGCCTGCCCGACGGTGTTGTTGATCTTGTGCGCGCCGGTGTGGTTGAGGTCCTCGCGCTTGAGCCACACCGGCGCGCCCACGCGCTCGGTGAGGCGCGGCGCGAAGGTGAGCGCCGTGGGACGGCCCACGAACTCCCGCAGCAGGGCGTCCAACTCGGCCATGAACGCGGGATCGCGCACGGCCGCATCAAGGGCGACCTCCAGCTCGTCCAGCGCCGGCACGAGTGTTTCGGGAACGTACCGCCCTCCGAAGGGCCCGAACCGATCCGTCGCCCCCCTCGCCTCGGCTGTCGCCTCCACCATGGTCACCTCAGGGCTCACGAGCCTGCACCAGGAACCGGGACACGCGCACCGGATCCTTGACACCGGGGGCCGTCTCGACGCCGGAAGATACGTCCACGACCTCGGGCGCAAGGAGCCGAACCATCGCCGCCACGTTCTCCGGGCGCAGCCCCCCCGCCACCACTATGCGGACGCCCGGAACGGCCCGGCGCAACGCGTCCAGCGGCCGGGCCAACGCCTGCCAATCGAAGGGGGTCCCCGTGCCTCCCAAGTGGCCCGGGACCATCGTATCGAGCACCACAACGCCGGCCGCCGCCGCCAGCTCCCGGGCCTTCTCAGGGAGCGCCGCCCCGGCCACCCGCACCACCGGCCACGGCTCGGCGGTTCCGTCGGCTCGGAGCCGGTCCACCGCCTCCGGCGAGGGGTCGCCATGCAATTGCAGCACGTCCAGCCGCAACGCGTCGCGGACCCGCGCCACCTCGTCTTCGCGGTGGGCGCCGAACACCGCCGCCCGCCCGACCCCCGGGCGCGGCGCCCCCAATACCACCCCGGCCTGCTCCGGCGTCACCAACCGTGGCCCCCCCGCCAGGATCACCCCCAGGTACCGGGCGCCTGCCTCTTCCGCCTGCCGCGCATCCTCCGGGCGCGTGAGCCCGCAGATCTTGACCGCCGGGCGCGGTGCCAGCCGGGTCATTGCCTGGCGCTCCCGACGGTGGGGACACCGGTCAGGGTCCGCACGGCGGCTTCGGGATCGGCCGCAGCGGAGACGGCGCTGCCCACCAGCACGGCATCCGCTCCCGCGCGGGCAGCGGTCCGCACCTGCTCGGCGCCGGTGATGCCGCTTTCGGCCACCCGGATGCACGTCGCCGGGATGGCGGGGAGGAGCGCGGTGGCGCGATCCGGGTCGATGACCAGCGTTTCGAGGTCGCGGTTGTTGACCCCCACGATGTCGGCGCCCGCCGCGAGGGCCCGGCGCAGTTCCCCAGGCGTGCGGATCTCCACCAGCAGGGCGAGTCCACAGGCGGTGCCGGCGTCCACGAGGTGCGGCAGCAGGTCCGGGGACAGGGCGCGGACGATGAGCAGCGCGGCCGCAGCCCCGGCGAGGCGCGCCTCGTAGAGCTGCACGGGGTGGACGAGAAAATCCTTGCGGATCACGGGGACGGAGACGGCGGCCGCGGCGTCCCGCAAGTCCTCCAGGGAACCGCCAAAGCGCACGGGCTCCGTGAGGACCGATATGGCCGCCGCTCCGCCGCGGACGTAGGACCGCGCCTGTGGCGCCGCCTCAAGACCGGGAGCAATCGGCCCCTTGGAGGGGGAGGCGCGCTTCACCTCGGCGATGACGGCCACGGTGGAGCCGCACAGGGCCTCCCGCAGGGAGGGCGGTGGCGGGAGGTCCCGGCAGCGGGCCGCCCAGTCGGCGGCCCTCGCCTCGATCGCCTGCGCGCGCTGGGCCGCCGCGCGGGTCAGCTCCCCCAACGGCCCGTGCGCGGGCGCCCACTGGGGTGCGTCGTCAGGTTGCACTTCGGCCTGTCTTCGGTTAGCGTAGTGGGGAACGATTCGGAGAATCTTCGGGCCCATCCTCCTCCGCGAGGTGCACATGCCGCTTACCCGGAAGCAGCGGGACATCCTCTCGTACCTCACGGAGTATCAGGAGCGACATGGCGTCGCCCCGAGCTTCGAGGAAATCGCCGCGCGCTTCAACTATAGCTCACTGGCCACGGTGCATGAGCACCTGACCAACCTGGAGCGCAAAGGGTACATCCGCCGGGCGTTCAACGAGAGCCGGGCCATCGAGATCCTGCCGTCGGAGGTGTTCCAGCGCGCGGTGGAGCTGCCGCTGCTGGGGACGGTGGCGGCGGGCGCCCCGATCGACGCCGTGCAAGCGGGGGAGACCATCGCGGTGCCGGACGGCTTCCTCCGTCGCACGGGGAGCCACTACGTGTTGCGGGTGCGGGGCGAGTCGATGATCGACGAGCAGATTCGCGACGGGGACTTCGTCGTGGTGCACGATCGCCAGGCGGCAGACAACGGAGAGATGGTCATCGCGCTGGTCGACGGGACGGGGGCCACGGTGAAGCGGTACTACCGCGAGCGCGACGGTCGCATCCGCCTGCAGCCAGCCAACGTGACGATGACCCCATTGTACGTGCACGAGGACGATGTGCGGATCCAGGGGATCGTGGTGGGGGTGCTGCGGCGCTACTGACGCACCCGGGTTACGGCCGCGCCGCCTCGGAAGCCTGGGGGGGCGAGGCGGCCACGCGGGAGGCGGTGCGCAGACGCTCCAGCGCCGCAGCCCCCACCCCGGCCGCCAGCTCCTGTCGGGTCTGCTCCACCGCAACCCGGTAACTGGGGGCCCCCCCGCTCACGTACAGGGCGGCGGCGGCGTTCAGCAGCACGGCCGCTTGGGCACCTGGAGGCCCGTGGCCGGCCAACACGGCTTCGATGACGCTGGCATTGTGCTCGGGCGTGTCCCCCGCCAGCTCCGCAGGATCGACCGCGGGGATGCCGTGGCCCGCAGGATCGATCACCCAGCGCGACACCGTACCGCTGCGCACTTCGAGCACCTCGGTGGGCCCCAGCGGCGAGATTTCGTCCATACCTGGCGCCCCATGCACCACTAGCGCGTGCACGGTCCCCAACTCGGCCAGCGCCTCGGCGAGCAAGGGGAGCCTGGCGAACTCGGCGACCCCGACCACCTGCCGCCCCGCCCGCGCCGGGTTTGCCAACGGGCCCACCATGTTCATGACGGTGGGGACGCCAAGCGCCCGACGCACAGGGCCCACGTGCCGCAAGGCCGGGTGCATCAGCGGGGCGAACATGAACACGATCCCGGCCGCGGCGAACACCTGCCCCATGGCCTGAGGCGACAGGTCGATCGTGATCCCCAAGGCTTCCAGCACATCCGCGCTGCCGGAGCGGGAGGTGAACGAGCGATTCCCGTGCTTGGCCACTCGCACCCCCATGCCTGCCGCCACGAGGGCGGCCGCGGTGGAGATGTTGAAGGTGGTGACCGATCCGCCGCCGGTGCCACAGGTGTCCACGATCCCCGACGGGTCCGGCACCGGCAGCACGACCATGGCCTCTCGCAAGGCCGCCACCACCCCGGCCACCTCCTGCGGCGTCTCTCCACGCACCCGCAGCCCCATCAGCAGCGCCGCCACCTGCGCCGGCGATCCCTCCCCCCGCATGATCACCCCGAAGGCCTGCGCGGCCGCCTCGGCGTCGAGCGGGGCGCGTGCGGCCAACCGATGAATGGCCTCCGCCAGCGGGTCACGTCCCATGGATCGCCTCGTACAGCCGGTCGGGAAGGTCATGCCGCGTGATGATCAGCGCCAGCAACATCGCCAGGACCCGCACCCGGTCCACATCCGCGGCGGTATAGCTGCCGCGCTGCGCCTTGTTGGTCAGGTTCACGACGCCCACCAGGTCGCCGCGGTACAGCAGCGGCACACTCATGAAACTGCCGGTGGTGAAGAACTGGTCATGGAGCAAGGGATGCTGCCCCGCTTCCCGGACATCCTGCACCAGCAGGGGCTCCCGGGTGGCCGCCACCCGACCGGCAACCCCTTCGCCGATGGGGATCCGATGCCCTTCCACCAATCCGGCCCGAATGCCACGTGCCGCCGCGAGGTACAGGGCATCGGGATCGGGCGATCGGAGCATCAGCGAACACCGCTGCGCCTCCATGTCGTCTCCCAGCATGGTCAGCAGCCCGTCCACCAACTGCCGGGAGTCCCGGGTGCCCGCATCCAGGGTGAGCGCCCGGTCGATGAGGTCGAGGGTGCGTTGCTGCTGGCGCAGTGCCTCACTGCGCCGGTGCAGTTCCAGATGCACCTGTTCCAACTGGCCCACCGCCGCCGTGAGCTCCTGGTCGGCGGCCTCCACCCGGCGTTGCAGCCGTCGCGCCTCTTCGGCCTCCCGTGCGGCTTCCGCCTCCCAGGACACCGGCACCACGACGGGAGCCACCGGGGTGGCCGGGCGCGCCCGCTCGCGGAGGGCGGACTCCAGCGCGGCCAGCTTGCGCACGTATTCACCATGGACCCGCTGGGTCACGTCCTCCAGGGTCCTCACCGCTTCCCGTCGCGCGTCCCGCTCGGCGAGCCGAACATAGGCCAGCTCAAACAGGGCCACGGCGGGGGCCAACCGCTCGGTGGTCCGCGTCCCGAAGATCTTGCGGGGCTCGTAGAGCGCCAGCACGGCATCCAGCGCCCCGTCCACCCGAAGCCCCTGCAACGCCAGCACCCCCCCCTCGGCGAATTGCCGAAAACCGAACAGGCGGGCGAAGTCGGCCGTCCGGTCGGTGACATCAACGAACGGGGCACCCGTCAGGAGGTGCGAGCGGATCCCTCCGGGCACATGGTCGATCGTGGTTTCCAGGGCGGACCGGTCAACCGCCGCCCCCACGGGGGCCAGCCGCTCGCGCAGCATGGTGCGTCGCGCGTCGTACCGGACCAGCGCCAAGGCCGCGCCACGGTCGAGCTCCGCCAAGGTGTCCCCCAAGGCCAGCAAGGCCCCGTCGAGGTCGGGGGCGGCGGCCAGGGCGTGGGCGAGGGTGGCGAGCGAACGCGGCGGCATCGTTCTGGAGAATCTACGCGGCGGGCGGGCGGGCGCCTCCCCAGCCGAGTTGAAGCGGCGTCCGGAAGGGTCTAGCTTCCCGACGGCATGACATCCGGCCCCATTCTTCTGGTCACGCAGTACGACGGGCGCCACTTCGCGGGGTGGCAGCGCCAGCCTGGCCAGCGCACCGTGCAGGGGGAGATGGAGCGGGTGCTGGCCCACCTGTGCGGTACCCCCGTCACGGCCGTGGCGGCCGGCCGCACCGACGCGGGGGTCCATGCGCACGGTCAGGGGGTGGGGGTGACCGTCTCGCCCCGGTGGGATCCGCCGGCGCTGCGTCGCGCATTGAACGCACGGCTTCCGGACGACCTGTGGGTGGCCGAGGCACACCGCATGGTGGAGGGGTTTCACCCCCGCTTCAGCGCCTCGGCCCGCCGATATGGTTATCTTGTGGGCACCGACGAGGCGGCGAGGTCGCCCTTCCGTCGGCATGTCGAGTGGGCGGTCCGGCGACCGGTGTCCGCCGAACTGCTGGAGGCGGAGGCTGCCTCCCTGCTCGGCGATCATGTCTTTCGCGCCTTTGCCGTGGCCCACACGGCCCCGGCGCACGATACCCATCGCTGCATCATCCGGCAGGCGCGCTGGCTTCCGCGCGACGGCGGCTGGTGCTTCGAGGTGACTGCCAACCGGTTCCTGCACCATATGGTCCGTTTTCTCGTGGGGACGATGATCGACGTGGCCATCGGGCGGCGGCCGCCGGGCACCGTGGCGCGCCTGCTGCTTGCCCCCGACAACCGGGAGACGGCGGCCCCGGCGCCGCCGCACGGCCTGTCGCTGCGCGAGGTCACCTACCCGCCCGCCTGTTATGCGCGCTGACTCGCGCCGTCGGCGCGTCCCCGCCCCAGGCGCGATGGTGGCTGCGCTGCTGCTCGCCGGGTGCGAGGGGGCCAATCCCACGCCCTCGGCGGCGCAGACGCGCACCCTCCCCACCCCGCCGACTGCGGCCCCGGTGCCCGCGCAATCCATCGCGGCGTCCCGTCGCACGGCCCTCACCACGGCGGTGGAACGGGTGGCGCCCGCGGTGGTGACCGTCCAGACGGAGACCGTGCAGCGGGTCCCCGTGGATTTCTTCGAGTACTTCATGGGTGGGCGTTCCGGCGAGCGCCGCAACGCAGGGATCGGGTCGGGCTTCGTGGTTCGCGAGGACGGCGTCGTGGTCACCAACGCCCACGTGGTGGCCGGCGCCTCGTCGGTGTCCATCGCCATGCGTGACGGCACCCGGTACGACGCCCGCGTGGTGGGGCTGGACGAGACCAACGACCTGGCGGTGCTCCGCGTCAAGGCCTCGGGGCTCCCGGTCGCCCCACTGGGGCAGTCCGGCGACCTGCTGGTTGGGGAATGGACGATCGCCATCGGCAATCCCTTCGGCTTCGTGCTGGGCAACACCGAGCCCAGCGTCTCGGTGGGGGTCATCAGCGCGGTGGGGCGCAACCTGGCGGGGCGGGGGGACGGGAGCGGCGTGTACGTGGACATGATCCAGACCGACGCGGCCATCAACCCCGGCAACTCGGGAGGGCCCCTGATCAACGCCGCCGGCGAGGTCATCGGGGTGAACAGCTCCATCTACTCTCCCAGCGGCGGTTCGGTGGGGCTGGGATTCGCCATCCCGATCGACCGCACGAAACGAATCGTCGAGGATCTGCTCGAGCACGGCGCCGTGCGACAGCCGTGGGTGGGGATCCGACTCCAGACGCCGGACGCCCAGAGCGCCCGCGAGGTGGCGGTGGCGGGTGCCATCGTGGCCCGCGTGGCCCCCGGCTCGCCGGCGGAGCGCGCGGGGGTGGAGCCGGGGGACCAGATCGTGGGTGCCGGAACGCGGCCGGTGCGCAACCCGTTCGACTGGGAGGCGCGGCTGCTGGACCTCCGGGTGGGGGAGTCGTTCACCATCACGGTGCGGCGGGGACGCCGGGATCGGCCGCTCACGCTCCGTGTGGCCGACGCCCCGGAGGTGAGCGCCCCCAAGGTGACCGTGCTGCGGGAGTTGCAGCTGGTGACCCTCACCGACGCCATCCGACAGGAGCGGGGGATCGCCTCGGCCAATGGGGCGCTGGTGTACCGGGCCTCCGAGCGGATTCGCGAGGAGATCGGGTTGCAGGACGGGGACGTGATCGTGCAGGTGGGGCGGCAGCGGGTGGGCACGGCGGAGGCTGCCTCGGGCGCCATCGACCAGGTCGGCGCGCGCGGCCCGGTGTTCGTGGTGTTCGAGCGCAACCGGCAGTACCTCCAGACCCAGTTTTCCCTGCGGTGACGTGACTCCTCCCGACCGATCGACCTACAGTTCGCCCCTCGCCGAGCGCTACGCGTCCCAAGCGATGCTGCGCACCTGGAGCCCCCAGCTCCGCCACGGCCTCTGGCGCCGCCTCTGGCTGGCGCTGGCGGAGGCGCAGCGGGCGCTGGGCGTGCCGATCCCCGACGAGGCGCTGCGGGAGATGGCGGCCCACCTCGACGACATCGACTTCGACGCGGTGGCGGCCTACGAGCGGCGGTTCCGGCACGACGTCATGGCGCATGTGCATGCCTTCGGCGACGTCGCGCCCGCGGCGCGCAAGTTCATCCACCTGGGCGCCACCAGCTGCTTCGTCACCGACAACGCCGACCTCATCCTGATGCGGCAGGCGCTGGGGCTCCTCCGCGACAAGGTGCTGCAGACGCTGGCGGTGCTCGCCGACTTCGCGCGGCAGTGGCGCGACGTCCCGGCGCTGGGGTACACGCACCTGCAGCCCGCGCAGCTCACCACGGTGGGGAAGCGCGCGACGCTCTGGATGCAGGACCTGGTGCTCGACCTCGAGGACCTGACGCACCGCATCGACACCCTGCCCTTCCGCGGCGTCAAGGGGACCACCGGCACGCAGGCCAGCTTCCTCACGCTGTTCGAGGGAGACCATGCCCGGGTGCGGGAGCTCGAGCGCCGCGTGACCGCGGCCATGGGCTTCGCGCGCGCCATGCCCGTGACCGGGCAGACGTATGCGCGCAAGGTGGACGCGCAGGTGCTTGGGGTCGTGGCCGGGGTGGCGGCGTCGGCCTCGAAGTTCTCCGGCGACATCCGCATGCTGCAGGCCTTCGGCGAGCTGGAGGAACCGTTCGAGTCGCAGCAGATCGGCTCCTCGGCCATGGCGTACAAGCGCAACCCGATGCGCTCGGAGCGGATCGCCGCCCTGGCGCGCTTCGTGCTGGCGCTGGAGCCGAACGCCAACCAGACGCACGCGGTGCAGTACTTCGAGCGGACGCTGGATGACAGCGCCAACCGCCGGCTGGCGATCCCGGAGGCGTTCCTTGCCACGGACGCGATCCTGGTGCTGATGCACAACGTGGCGCGCGGGCTCGAGGTGCACCCGGCGCGGATCCGCCGGCGCGTGGCCGAGGAGCTGCCATTCATGGCGACGGAAGAGCTGATCGTGCGGTTCGTGCGCGCGGGGGGCGACCGGCAGGAGGCGCACGAGCTGATCCGGCGGCACAGCATCGAGGCGGCGCGCGCGGTGAAGGACGGGGCGGCGCACAACGACCTGCTGGAGCGGCTGGCGGCCGACCCGGATTTCGGGGTGCCGCTGGAGGACCTGCGCGCGGCCGCCGACCCGCATCGGTTCACGGGGCGCGCGCCGCAGCAGGTGGACGAGTTCCTGGCCGAGGTCGCGGCCCCGTGGCTGGCCGCGCCGCGCGACGCCGCGACGCCCGACGAGGTGCGCGTCTGATGGCGCCGTCGGCGACGCTGCCGGTGGTGGTGCGCACCGCCCTGCCGCTCCCCCTCGAGCGGCGCGGCAAGGTGCGCGACGTCTACGCGGTGGGGACGGACCGGCTCCTGCTGGTGGCGTCCGACCGGGTGAGCGCCTTTGACGTGGTGATGGCGGAGCCCATCCCGTCGAAGGGGATCGTGCTCACGCAGCTCTCCGCCTGGTGGTTCGCGCGCGCGGCCGAGCTTGGGCCGCACCACCTGCTGACCGCCGACACGGACGACATCGTGGCGGCGGTGCCCGCGCTGGCCCCGCACCGGGCCATGCTGGCGGGACGGAGCATGCTGTGCCGTCGGACGGTCCCGGTGCCGGTGGAGTGCGTGGTGCGCGGGTACCTGTCGGGGTCCGCCTGGAAGGAGTACCAGGCCACGGGCACCCTGGCCGGGGAGCCGCTGCCACGTGGCCTGCGCGAGTGCGACCGGCTGGATCCGCCGCTGTTCAGCCCGGCCACCAAGGCGGAGACCGGGCATGACGAGAACATCACCCGCGCGGCCATGGTCACCGTGGTGGGGGAGGCCGCTGCGTCGGAACTGGAGGCCCGCTCCCGCGCCGTCTACGCGCTGGGGCGCGACACCGCGGCGGCCCGCGGGATCATCGTGGCCGACACCAAGTTCGAGTTCGGGTGGGACGACGGGCGCCTGCTGCTGATCGACGAGGTCCTCACCCCGGACAGCTCCCGCTTCTGGCCGGCGGACCGGTACGCGCCGGGGCGCGGCCAGCCGAGCTTTGACAAGCAGCCGCTGCGCGACTGGCTCGACGCCGAGCGACGCGCGGGGCGCTGGAACGGCGAGGCGCCGCCACCGGCGCTCCCGGCGACGGTGGTGGATGCCACCAGCCGGCGCTACCGCGACGCGTATGCGCGGATCACCGGGGCGCCGCTGCCCCTTGCGGCCCTGGGGCTGCCGGAGATGGACGACTGACATGTTTGCGCGCGAGGGGCTTCCGTTCATCGCCGGGGCCGCGGGGCTGGCCACCGGCGTGCTGGCCGCGGCCGTCCGCCTGGGGGCGTGGCCGCTGTGGCTGGTGGCTGCCGTGCTGGCGGTGCTGGCGCTCTGGGTGGCGTGGTTCTTCCGCGACCCGGTGCGCACGGGGGAACGCGGCCCGGGGGTGGTGGTGGCCCCCGCCGACGGCCGGGTGGTCCTGATCGTGCCCATGGACGAGCCCACGTTCGTCCATGGGCCCACGGTGCGGGTCTCCATCTTCATGAACGTCTTCGACGTGCACGTGAACCGCTACCCGGTGGACGGCCAGGTGGCGCTGGTGGAGCGGCGCCCCGGCAAGTTCCTCAACGCCGTCACCCCCGCCTCCAGCATCGAGAACGAGCAGAACGCCGTGGGGATCGTGAGCGGGACGCGCCGCATCCTGATGCGGCAGATCGCGGGGCTGGTGGCCCGCCGCATCATCACCGACCCGGTCGTCGGCGACGTGGCACGCCAGGGGGAGCGCTTCGGCCTCATCCGGTTCGGATCCCGCGTGGACCTGTACCTGCCACCGGATGCGCGGCTTCGCGTGCGCGTGGGCGACCGCACCCGCGCCGGCGCGACGGTGGTGGCCGACCTGCCGGCGGCGTGATGGCGCGCGCGGGCGGGGCGGCTCGCCGGGTGTCCGGCGTGGGGCGATGGTGAGCGAACCGACGTCAACCGCGCGCCGACCGCGGCCACGGGCCGTGGTGGCGCTCCCCAACGGCTTCACCCTGGCCAACCTGTTCTTCGGGATCTTCGCCGTGGTTTCCGCCGCGCGCGGGGAGTTCGAGGCGGCGGCGCGCTACATCGTGTTCGGCGCCATTGCCGACTCGCTGGACGGACGGATCGCCCGGGCCACCAAGTCCGGGTCGCGCTTCGGGGAGGAGCTCGACTCGCTGGTGGACGCCATCAGCTTCGGCACCGCCCCCGCGCTGATCATGTATTTCGCCGTCTTCCAGGATGGGCGCTGGGACTGGCTGGTGTGCTTCTTCTTCACCGCCTGCGCGGTAATGCGGCTCGCGCGCTTCAACGTGGAGCAGGCCGGGCGCGCCAAGACGCACTTCACCGGACTCCCCAGCCCGGCGGCGGGGATGACGCTCGCCACGTACTACTGGTTCAGCCAGACGCCGCTGTACACCGAAACCATGATCGCGGACCTGCCGTGGCACCAGATGCTGCGGTTCGTGATGCTGGGCCTCGGGATGCTCATGATCAGCAACGTGCAGTACGCGGCCATGCCCACGGTCAACTTCCGCAGCGTGCGGGGGGTGCTGGGCTTTCTGCTGGTGGTCGGCACCTTCATCGGGGTGATCTTCCTGCCGCGCCAGTTCTTCTTCCCGGCGCTCATGGCCTACGTGCTGTACGGCATCGGGCAGACCGTGTTCCTGGGGCTGCTGGACCGGCTTCCGGGGACGCGCGAGGGGGAGGACGACGCCGACGGATACTTCGCCTCCCCGCCGGACGGGCGTCGTCGTCGCCGCCGCCGCCGCCCCCGCCCTTCCACCGGGCCCGTCGCGGGCCCGCCCACCGGCCCCGAACGCGGGCCCGAGGATCGAACCGCATGACCCGCTTCCGTTGCGCCGTCCACATCGTCCCCCGTCGCGGCATCCTCGACCCCCAGGGGAAGGCGGTGGCGGGCGCCCTGCAGTCGCTGGGCTTCGCCGGCACGGGCGAGGTGCGGGTCGGGCGCTTCCTTGTCATCGACACCGAGGCGGCCGACGCCGAGGCGGCCCGGCGCGACGTGACGGCCATGTGCGAACGGCTGCTTGCCAACCCGGTGACCGAGGACTTTGACATCGCGGCGGTGGAGCCCGCATGAAGGCCGGCATCGTCCGCTTTCCCGGCTCCAACTGCGACGAGGATGCCTTCCGGGCGGTGACCGAGGGGGTGGGAGGCACCGCCGTCTACCTCTGGCACAAGGACCACGACCTGCAGGGGGTGGACTTCGTGATCCTCCCCGGCGGCTTCAGCTACGGCGACTACCTGCGCGCCGGCGCCATCGCGCGCTTCAGTCCCATCATGCAGGAAGTCGTCGCGTTCGCGCGGCGCGGGGGGCCGGTGCTGGGGATCTGCAACGGGTTCCAGATCGCCTGCGAGGCCGGACTGCTCCCCGGGGCGCTGTTGCGCAACGCCAGCCTGCGCTTCGTCAGCGAGCCGGTGCGCCTGCGCGTGGAGACCATCGCGACGCGATTCACCGCCCGGTACCACCTGGGGGAGCGGCTGGTGATCCCGGTGGCGCACGGCGACGGCCGCTACACGGCCGATGCGGACACGCTGGAGCGGCTGGAGGGCGACGGACGCGTGGCCTTCCGGTACGTGGACGCGCACGGCGAGGCCACGGCGGCGGCCAACCCGAACGGCTCGCTGCGCAACATCGCGGGAATCCTGAACGCCGAGGGGAACGTGCTGGGGATGATGCCGCACCCGGAACGGGCCATGGACGCCCGGCTGGGGTCCACCGACGGGATCGGGGTGTTTGCCAGCGTGGTGGAATCGCTGGCGGCGGAGGTGGGGGCATGAGCGCCCCGGCATCCGCCGTCGCGCCGCGTCCCGGGGATCCGCCGATCACCCCGGCGCTGGTCGCCGAACACGGCATCAAGCCCAACGAGTACGAGCGGCTGGTGGCGATGCTGGGACGCACGCCGACCTTCACCGAACTGGGCGTGGTGAGCGCGCTCTGGAGCGAGCACTGCTCCTACAAGCATTCGCGCCCGCTGCTGAAGACCCTCCCCACCAAGGCGCCCTGGGTGCTGCAGGGGCCCGGCGAGAACGCCGGCGTGATCAGCGTGGGGGACGGGCTCGCCGTCGCGTTCAAGATCGAGTCGCACAACCATCCGTCGGCGGTGGAACCGTACCAGGGGGCCGCCACCGGGGTGGGCGGGATCCTGCGCGACGTGTTCACGATGGGGGCCCGCCCCATCGCGCTGCTCAACTCGCTGCGCTTCGGTCCGCTCGAGAGCCCGCGCGTGCGCTACCTCGTCGCCGGGGTGGTGAAGGGCATCGGCGACTACGGCAACTGCGTGGGCGTCCCCACGGTGGGGGGCGAGGTGGTGTTCGACCCCTCGTACGAGGGGAACCCGCTGGTGAACGCCATGTGCGTGGGGCTCATGCGCGAGGAGGAGCTGATCCGCGCCGTGGCGTCGGGGGTGGGGAACCCGATCATGGCCGTGGGGGCCCGCACCGGACGCGACGGGATCCATGGCGCGTCGTTCGCGTCGGAGGACCTCTCCGAGGCCAGCGAGGCGAAGCGCCCGATGGTGCAGGTGGGCGACCCGTTCACCGAGAAGCTGCTGCTCGAGGCGTCGCTGGAGCTCATCCGCAGCGGCCACATCGTGGCCATCCAGGACATGGGCGCCGCGGGGCTCACCTCCTCCTCCGCCGAGATGGCGGAGCGCGGGGACGTGGGCGTCACGATCGACGTCACCAAGGTGCCGGTGCGCGAGCCGGGGATGACGCCCTACGAGATCCTCCTGTCGGAATCGCAGGAGCGGATGCTGGTGGTGGCGCGGCAGGGGCGCGAGGAGGCGGTGCGCGCCATCCTCGCCAAGTGGGACCTCGAGGCCGCCGTCATCGGCGAGGTGATCGCGGAGCCGGTGTACCGGGTGACGGAGGGGGAGCGCGTGGTGGCCGAGTTCCCCGGGTCGCGCCTGGTGACGGAGTGCCCGCAGTACCGGCTGGAGCCGCGCGAGAGCGAGGCGCTGGCGGCGGCGCGCGCGCGTGATCCGCACGCCGTGCCGCCGCGCCCCGAGGAGCGCGACCACGCGTGGACGCTGGAGCGCCTGCTGGCCTCGCCCACCATCGCCAGCAAGCGGTGGGTGTGGCGGCAGTACGATTCCACCGTGCGGGCCGGCACCGTCGTGGGCCCCGGCAGCGACGCGGCGGTCGTGCGCCTCCCCGGGACGGACCGCGGGATTGCGCTGTGCATCGACGGCAACGGGCGCCACGTGGCGCTGGACCCGCGCAACGGGGGGCGGGCCGCCGTGTGCGAGGCCGCGCGCAACGTCGCGTGCGCGGGGGCGCGCCCGCTCGCCATCACCAACAACCTGAATTTCGGCAACCCCACGCGCCCTGACGTCTACTTCCAGCTCAGCGAAGCGATCGCCGGCATGGGCGAGGCGTGCACGGCGCTCGTGACACCCGTGACGGGGGGGAACGTCTCGCTCTACAACGAGAGCCCCCGGGGGGCGATCCATCCCACCCCCACGATCGGCATGGTCGGGCTGGTCGAATCGCTGGCGCACGTCACCCCGTCGGCGTTCCAGGCGGTCGGGGACGCGATCGTCCTGCTGGGGGAGCCGACCGACGAGCTGGGCGCCAGCGAGTACCTGCTGGCGATCCACGGCGAGACGATCGGCCCCCCGCCCTACTGTGACCCCGGCACGGAGCGGACGCTCATCGACGCGCTCCTGGAGGCCATCAGGGGCGGGGCCGTGCGCTCGGCGCACGACTGCAGCGACGGCGGGCTGGCCGTGGCGCTGGCGGAGTGCGCCATCCTCAATCCGGAGTCGCTCACGGGCTTCACGGTGGACCTGTCCCCCTGGGCCACGCTCCCCCATCGCGCGCTGCTGTTCGGCGAGGCGCACGGGCGGGTGGTGGTGTCCACGCCCCTCCCCGACGCCGTCCTGGCGGTTGCGGCGCGCCATGGCGTCCCCGCCCGGGTGATCGGCGCAGTGACCCCCGCGGACGACGGCGCCCGCTTCACCATCGAGGACGACAGCTTCGCGGCCCCCGTCGCCTGGCTGGCCCGCGCCTTCCACGACGCCCTCCCGCTGGCCATGGACGGTGCCTCCGGCGCCGGCGATGCCGGCTCCCCCTCGGCCTGACCAGGAGCCTTCGTCATGTGCGGCATCTTCGGCGTGTACGGGCACCGCGATGCGGCGGCGCTCACCCAGTTGGGGCTGTACTCCCTGCAGCACCGCGGGCAGGAGTCCGCCGGCATCGTGTCCGTGGACGAGGGCGGGCGGGCCCACCTGAGCCGGGCCATGGGGCTCGTGTCCGAGGGCTTTGGAGAGGAGGCCATGGCGGGGCTCCCCGGGGCGCTGGCCATCGGCCACACCCGGTACAGCACCGCGGGGGCCTCGGCCATCGAGAACGCGCAGCCGGTGCTGGCCCGGATGCGGGGCGGCCACATCGCGCTGGCGCACAACGGCAACCTCACCAACGCCGTGGCGTTGCGGGAATCGCTGGAGGATGGGGGGGCGATCTTCGCCTCCACCATGGACTCCGAGGTGATCGTCCACCGCATCGCGCGCGCGCAGGGGGCCACCCCCGAGGCGCGCCTCGCGAGCGCGCTCGCCGGGGTGGAAGGCGCCTACTCGCTGCTGGTGGTCCTCAATGACACCATGCTGGTGGCGCGCGACCCGCGAGGCTGGCGCCCGCTGGTGATGGGGCGCCTGGGCGGTGGGTGGGTGTTTGCCTCCGAGAGCTGCGCCCTCGACATCGTGGGCGCGACGATCGACGGCGAAGTGCAGCCGGGGGAGATCGTGGCGATCGACGGGGACGGGATGCGGCGCCTGCAGGGGGTGGCGCCGGCCCCGGTCACCCGTTGCGTGTTCGAGCACGTCTACTTCGCGCGCCCCGACAGCGTGGTGTTTGGCGGCGCGGTGAGCCGCTCCAGGCGTGCGTTGGGCCGGCAGCTGGCACGCGAGTGTCCGGCTCCGGGGGCTGACCTGGTGTTCGCCGTCCCCGACTCGTCCAACGCGGCCGCCCTCGGGTACGCGGAGGAGGCGGGGCTGCCGTACGAGCTGGCGCTGATCCGAAACCACTACGTCGGTCGGACCTTCATCCAGCCCACGCAGGCGGGGCGCGACGCCAAGGTGAAGGTCAAGTACAACCCGGTGCGCGAGCTGCTGGAGGGACGCCGGGTGGTGATGGTGGACGACTCCATCGTGCGCGGCACCACGACGCGCGGCCTGGTGTCGCTGGTGCGGGCGGCCGGGGCGCGGGAGGTGCACATGCGCGTGTCCTCGGCGCCGATCATCAGCCCGTGCTACTACGGCATCGACACCCCGCGCCGGGAGGAGCTGGTGGCGGCCCGGATGTCGCACGGGGAACTGACCGCACACCTGGGCGTTGATTCGCTGGGGTACCTGTCGATCGAGGGCATGCTGGCGCAGGTGCCGTCGGGTCCCGACGGGTACTGCCATGCCTGCTTCTCCGGGCGGTACCCCACCGTCACGCCGACGGACAGTGCGCCGCAGCGCGCCGCCGGCGCCCCCGGAGGGGGGGCATAACAGGCGCACGGTCCCGGAGGGGGCATGGCCCGCATGGTGTACCGGTTCGGCCGCGGCCACGCGGACGGTCACCGGGGCATGAAGGAGACGCTGGGGGGGAAGGGCGCGAACCTGGCCGAGATGACCCAGCTGGGGATCCCGGTGCCGCCGGGGTTCACGGTGGCCACGGACGCGTGCCGCCGCTTCCTCGAGACGGGGCGGGCCGACGACGAGCTGCGCCGCGAGGTAGCGGAAGCCATGGCCGCCCTGGAGGCCGACGCCGCGCACCGCTTCGGCGATCCGGAGGACCCGCTGCTCGTCTCCGTGCGCTCCGGCGCGGCCGTCTCGATGCCGGGGATGATGGAGACCATTCTCAACCTCGGGCTGAACGACGCCACCGCCGCGGGGTTGGCCCGTCGCACCGGGTCCGCCCGTTTCGCCTGGGATGCCTATCGGCGCTTCCTGCAGATGTACGGCGACGTGGTCATGGGGGTGCCCGCGGCCCGCTTCGAGCAACTCCTGGCCACCAAGCGCCTCCTGCACGGGGCCTCCGCCGACAGCGACCTGCCGGCGGAGGCGCTGCAGACGCTCGCCGGCGAGTACCAGCAATTGGTGCGCGCCGTGGCCGGCCGGGATTTCCCCACCGACCCATGGGACCAGCTCTGGGGGGCGATCGAGGCCGTGTGGCGGTCGTGGACGCTGCGCAAGGCGGTGGACTACCGGCGCGTGCACGGGATTCCGCACGACCTCGGCACCGCGGTGAGCGTGGTGGCCATGGTGTTCGGCAACCTTGGAGATGACTCCGGCACCGGGGTGGCGTTCACCCGGAACCCCTCCACGGGCGAGCGGGCGCTGTACGGCGAGTTCCTCGTGAACGCCCAGGGGGAGGACGTCGTCGCCGGGATCCGCACGCCGCTCCCGATCAGCGCGATGGGAGAACGGTTCCCCGAGGCGTGGGAGGCGCTGCGCACGGTGCAGGCGCGCCTGGAGGCGCACTTCCGCGACATGCAGGACATCGAGTTCACGGTGGAGCGCGGGACGCTGTACCTGCTGCAGACGCGCGGGGGCAAGCGCACCACGGCGGCCGCGCTGCGCATCGCGCTGGATCTTGTGGACGAGGGGGTCATCGCCCCCGACGAGGCGGTGCGCCGCCTCCCGCCGGGGCAGCTGGACCAGCTGCTGCACCCGGTGATCAGCGGCACGGTGCGCACCGACCCGGTGGCCGTGGGGCTCCCGGCCAGTCCGGGTGCCGCCAGCGGGCGGGTGGTGTTCGACCCTGACGTCGCCGCCCAGCGCGCCGGCGAGGGGGAGGCGGTGGTGCTGGTCCGCGAGGAAACCACCCCCGAGGACTTCCACGGCATCGTGGCGGCGCGCGCCGTGCTCACGGCGCGGGGCGGCATGACGAGCCACGCGGCCGTGGTGGCGCGCGGCATGGGGAAGTGCGCGATCGTGGGGTGCACGGCGCTTGAGATGCTCGCCGACCACCGGTCCATGCGGGTGGGGGACCAGATCGTCACCGAGGGGGACTGGGTCACGCTGGACGGGGGCACGGGGCGGGTGTTCCTGGGGGACCTCCCCACGCAGCCCTCCGAGGTGCTGCGCGTCCTCAGCGGCACGCTGGAACCGGCGTCGGCCCCCACGTGGCTGGCGTTCGACCGCCTCATGGGGTGGGCCGACGGGCACCGGCGGCTGCGCGTGCGCGCCAACGCGGACACGCCGCGCGACGCGCGACTGGCGCGGAACGCCGGGGCGGAGGGGATCGGGCTCTGCCGCACCGAGCACATGTTCTTCGAGGGGGACCGCATCACCGCCATGCGGGAGATGATCGTGGCGCGCGACCTGGCGGGTCGGCGCCGGGCGCTCGACCGGCTGCTCCCCATGCAACGCGCCGACTTCGAGGGGATCTTCGCGGCGATGGACGGCTTCCCGGTGACCATCCGGCTCCTGGACCCGCCGCTGCACGAATTCCTGCCGCACGGCGGGGAGGAGTCAGGGCTCCTGGCGGAGTCGCTGGGGCTGTCCCGGCCGGAGCTGGCGCGGTTGGTGGCCTCGCTGCGGGAAACGAACCCCATGCTGGGGCACCGCGGGTGCCGGTTGGGGATCACCTATCCCGAGGTGACCGAAATGCAGGCCCGGGCCATCTTCGAGGCGGCGGTGCGGGCGTCGCGGCGTGGCGTGGACGTGCGCCCGGAGATCATGGTGCCGCTGGTGGCGGACGTCGCCGAGCTCCGCCATCAACGGGCGCTCATTGACGGGGTGGCCGAGCAGGTGATGGGCGCAATGGGGGAGCGCCTCCCGTACCTCGTCGGGACGATGATCGAGCTGCCGCGCGCCGCGCTGCTGGCGGACGAGCTGGCGGGGGTGGCGGACTTCTTCTCCTTCGGCACCAACGACCTCACCCAGACCACCTTCGGGCTCAGCCGGGACGATGCCGGCCGCTTCCTCCCGCACTACCTCGAGCGCGGCCTCCTGGAGGCCGATCCTTTCCAGGTGCTCGACCAGCGCGGCGTGGGGAAGCTGGTGCGGTGGGCGCTCCGCGACGGCCGGGAGCGGCGTCCCGACCTCAAGGCGGGGATCTGCGGGGAGCACGGCGGGGACCCGCGCAGCGTGGCGTTCTGCCACGCGATCGGGATGGACTACGTCAGCTGCTCCCCGTTCCGCGTGCCGGTCGCGCGGCTGGCGGCGGCGCAGGCGGCCCTCGACGCCGCCTGATCCCCGCCGCAGGTTTCCCGCATGCCACCCGCCACGCCGTCGCTGCGCATCGCCGTCATCGGCGCGGGACCGTCGGGGATCGCGGCCATCAAGAACCTGTTGGACGCGGGCTTCACCGACGTCACCGGGTTCGACCGGAATGCGGCGGTCGGCGGCAACTGGCTCTTCGACCCCGGGTCCACGCACTCCAGCGTCTTCGAGACCACGCACATCATCAGCTCGAAGACGCTGTCGTCGTACCAGGACTACCCCATGCCGGCGTCCTATCCGGACTACCCGTCGCATGCGCAGCTCGCGGCATACTTCCAGGGGTATGCCGATCGCTTTGGCGTCACGCCGCGCGTCCGCTTCGGCACCGAGGTGCGCTCGGCCGAGCCGCTCCCCGGTGACTGCTGGGAGCTGCGCTGGACGGACGCCGCCGGCGACCACGCGGCGACCTTTGACGCGCTGGTGGTGGCCAACGGGCACCACTGGCGTCCCAGGATGCCCGAGTATCCGGGGCATTTCACGGGCACCCTCCTGCACTCGCATGACTACAAGCGCGCCGCCCCCTTTGCCGGCCAGCGCGTGCTCGTGATCGGCGGCGGCAACTCGGCGTGCGACGTGGCCGTCGAGACCGCCCGCGTGTCGGCTGCCACGGACATCTCCTGCCGCCGCGGGTACTGGATCGTGCCCAAGTTCATCTTCGGGCTCCCTGCCGACGTGGTGGCCCAGCGCACCCGGTGGCTGCCACGCCCCCTCCGCGGGTGGCTGAATGCGTCGCTGCTTCGGCTGCTGCAGGGCCCCAACGCGCGCTACGGCCTCCCCGAGCCGGATCACCCCTTCGGCGCCACGCACCCCACGGTCAACTCGGAGCTGCTGTACGCCCTGCGCCACGGCCACATCGGGGCGCGCCGCGACATCGCGCGCTACGACGGTCGCACCGTGCACTTCACCGATGGCACCCGCGGGGAGTACGACGTCATCATCGCGTGCACGGGCTACTGGATCGCCCACCCGTTCTTCCGCCCCGACGTGATCGACTTTTCGCGGGGGCCGGTGCCGCTGTACCTGCGGATGTTTCCGGCGCGCTACCCCACGCTGTCGTTCATCGGCCTGTTCCAGCCGCTGGGGTGCATCTGGCCGGCGGCGGAACTGCAGGCAAAGCTGCTGGCGCTGCGCCTGACCGGTCGATGGGCCCCGCCGACCGACCTGGAGACGGCGATCGCCCGAGAAGTGGCGAACCCGGACTATCCCCAACTGGACACGCCCCGACACACCATCACGGTGGATTTCCACGCCTTCTCGGCGCGGCTGCGGGCGCAGCTTCGGCGCGCCGCCTGACGGCGGCGCAGCCCGACGACCGCACCGCCCGGGGAGCCCCCGGGAAACGACACCGCCCCGCCGCGCAAGAGCGCGACGGGGCGGCGAGTGGAGGTGAGGGGAATCGAACCCCTGTCCGAGAATAGATTCACCCCGGCTTCTACGTGCGTATCCCGCCGATTGAGGTCTCCGTCCGCTGGCCAACGGGAAGCCTACGTCCGGACAAGCCCGCTTGATTTCGCACGGAGGTCACAGGCACTCCTCCGCACTAGCCCAGATTTGCGATACTCACGAGCCGCCCCGGGCGGGCTGCACCGTGAGCACTGCCGGGGTAACCCGAAGGTTACGCGGCGAGCGCCAGGTTGTTGTTGGCGATTGTGATTTTCCCGAGTGTTTTACCAGGTGCTCGAGGACCTGGGCACGCTACCAGAGCTGCACCACCCCCGTCGAAGCCAGTCACCCCCGATCGGGTCCCGCAGTGGCCGGACGATTTGTTGCCCGGTCCACCCACCCTCCTACACTACACGCGGCCTGGCGGTTCCCGCAATGCTGCCGACCGGTCCCCGCACCGCCCTATCCGACCTCGCACGTGAGCGACATCGGGTCCGGCTCGTCCGGTGACGGTGACGCCTCCGGGTTCCACCCCGCCAGGTAGCCGGTGAAGATGCCCTCCACCTCGGCGAAGTCCTTCACCTGATGCAGCCGCTGGCGGAGCTCCGCCGAGTTCGGCAGCCCCTTCACGTACCACCCCAAGTGCTTCCGGAACTCGATGGCCGCGCCGATCGGGTCCACCTCGTACGCCTGCACAAGGCGCGCATGCTCCAGCGCCACGGCGAACCGCTCCGCCACCCCGGGAGAGGACGCCACAGGGGTCCCGTCCAGCAGCGCGCGCGCCTGCCGGAAAATCCACGGCTGCCCGAACGATCCCCGCCCGATCATCACGCCGTCGCACCGTGTGTGCTCGTGCATGCGCAACGCGTCCTGCGGGCTCTTGATGTCCCCGTTCCCCAGCACGGGGATGTCCAGGGCTTCGGCCACCTTGGCGATCTCGTCCCAGTTGGCGTGCCCGGTGTACATCTGCGTGCGCGTGCGCGCGTGCAGCGCCAGTACGCGCGCGCCGGCGTCCTGGCAGCGCAGGGCGATCCCCACCGGGTCGCGCATCTCCTCGCTCCACCCGCTGCGGATCTTGCAGGTGACGGGGAGCGGGGTAGCACGCGACACCGCGCGGATGATGGACTGCACCAGGTCGAGGTCGCGGAGGCACCCGGAGCCGCCATTGCGCCGGACGACCTTCTTCACCGGGCACCCGAAATTGATGTCCACGAAGTCCGGCGCGAACAGGTCGGTGACCATGGCCGCCGCGTCGGCCATCGCCGCCGGATCCGCCCCGAAGATCTGCACCCCGATGGGACGCTCCGCCTCGGTGAAGCGCAGCTTGCTGATCGTGGCCTCGTTCTCCCGGCGGATCCCCTCGGCGGAGAGGAACTCGGTCACCACCACGTCAGCCCCGTGCGCGTGGCAGAGCCGACGGAACGGCGACTCGGAGACGCCGGCCATCGGGGCCAGGTACAGGGGCACCCGCTGCGGGACAGGGAACGGGAAGCTCTTGCGCTTCATGGAGTTGAACCTAGGTGTCCGGGCGCGCCCGGGCAACGGGCCGTTTGACTCCCACTCCGTGTCGGTTATGATATCCGCATATGGAACTCCGCGAATTCTTCTCCGAGGACGCCGTCCAGCTGGAGCTGCAAGGCACCAGCAAGGATGAGGTGCTGAAGGAACTCATCAGCCTGCTCGGGCTGGACGAGAAGGCGGAGGGGATGCTGTTCAAGATGCTCAAGCGCCGGGAGAACCTGGGATCCACCGGCATCGGCCGCGGCATCGCCATCCCGCACTGCCGGTCGTTGGTGGTGAACCGGTTGCGCGTGGCATTCGGGCGCAAGCCCGACGGCGTGGACTTCAAGGCCATCGACGACAAGCCGGTCCACTTCTTCTTCCTCATCGTGGCGCCACCACTGGAGGTGTCCAACCAGTACCTCCCGGTGCTGGGGAAGATCGCCCAGTTCAGCAAGGAAGGGGACGTGCCCGCGCGGCTGCTGGCGCTGGAGTCGCCGGCCGAGTTCATGGCGCTCCTGGAGGAGAAGCGGGTCTGACCCGCCCGGGGCGCCCGATGACGCTCCGCTAGCCGTCCAGGCGCACCCGCGCGATCGGCGCGCGAAACCGCTGCCACACCCGGACGGATTGCAGCACGCCGGCCATCGCCAGCCCCGCCACCAGCCCGATCCAGAGCCCGCGCTCCCGCCACGGCGTCCGGAACCCCAGCCACGCCCCCAGCGGCATCCCCACCGCCCAAAAGGCGAGCAGGTGGAGCAACGCGGGAATGCGCGTGTCGCCGGTGCCGCGCAGGACGCCACTGGTGACCCCCTGCAGCCCGTCGAACACCTGGAAAACCCCCGCGATGGGGATGAGGGCGGCCGCCACCGCCACCGTGGCCGTCTCCGTGGTGTAGCGGGTGGCCAGCCACTGCGGGGCCAGGAGGAACAGCGCGGCCGTCAGCGTCATGAACGCCACGCCGCAAGCGATGGCGGCCAGCGCGTCCCTCCTTGCCGCATCCTGGTCTCCGCGGCCGATGGCCCGCCCCACGACCGCCGCAGCGGCACCCGAAATCCCCAGCGGGACCATGTACGTCATGGCCGCCAGGTTGAGGGCAATCTCGTGCCCGGCGAGTGACGCCGTGCCCATCCACCCCATGAGCAGCGCGGTGAAGCCGAAGGCGAACGACTCGAAGAACCACTGCGCGGCAATCGGAGCGCCGATGCGGGTGAGGCGCCACAACGGGGCCGTCAGCCACGCGGCGGCGCGCCACGGCCGCACGGTGGGCCGCAGGCGCGGCCACGCCATCCAGCCCAGCCCCCCCGCCATCACCCAGGTGGCCGCGGCGGTGGCGTACCCGGCACCCGTCACGCCAAGGGCCGGGGCTCCCCAATGCCCTTCAATCAGCATCCAGTTGGCGGCCACGTTCACCACGTTGGCGGCGAGGACGGCGAGCAGTACCGGGCGCACCGTGCCCATGGCCTGCAGCACCTGCCGCATGAGGAGGAACGCGAAGAAGGGCGCCACGGCGAGCGCGCGCCGCCGAACGTAGCGCGCCGTCTCCCCCACCACCTCCGTGGGCTGGCGCAACCCGTCCAGCAACCATTCGCCGGGGAGCAGCGCCACCGTCACCACCGCCGCAACGCCCAGCGCTAGCAGGACGCCCCGCTGCACCCCCAACGCCACGGCCTCGTCGTCGCGGGCCCCCACCCCCTGGGCCACGACCGGGTCGAGGGCGAAGAGCAGCCCCATGCCGAAGACGCTGGCGTTGAACACGTAGAAATTTCCAAGGGCAACGGCGGCAATGGCGGCGCCCCCGAGCCGACCGACCATGAGGGCGTCCACCAAACCCATCGCCTGCATCCCCATGTTGACCAGCACCACGGGAGCGGCCAGGCGTGCCATCTCCCGCAGGTGGACGCCATGCCACACGTCTTCCGCCGTCGCCCCGCCGGTCATGCCACCCCCCTCACGCCACCCTCCCCGCCGTCCGTGATTTCGCCAAGGGCGTCCCGTACGGCGCACCCCGGCCGCAATGTAAGGGACCTCTGGATTTCCCGGGCCACTGCGCCCTGCCCGCCCCGCTTCCGCTCCCGCTCACCCTCGTCCGCCCATGAACCACCCAGCCGCCGACCCGACGCCCTCCGAGCCGTTCGACTTTGACGACATGGTGGAGCGGCGTGACACCAACTCCCTCAAGTGGGCCTTTGCCCGGGACTTCATCACCCCGGAGCAGGCCGCCGCAGATCCGCTCCCCATGTGGCTCGCCGACATGGACTTCCGGGTGGCCCAGCCCATCCTTGACGCGCTCCACGCCGAGCTGACTCGCGGGGTCCTCGGCTACGGAGGCACCCCCGACGCGTGCCGGGAGGCGGTGGTCGGCTGGCAGGCGCGTCGCTTCGACTGGCCGGCGCGGCCGGAGTGGCTGGTGCAGACCCCCGGCGTGATCAGCGCGCTCAACATGGCGGTGCAGGCGTTTTCGCACCCCGGTGACCACGTGCTGGTGCAACCCCCGGTGTACTTCCACTTCCTCCACGACATCCTCGTCAACGGGCGACGGCTCGCGCTCGCCCCCCTCACCCTGGACGAGGGACGCTACCGCTTCGACCCGGAGCGATTCGAGGCCGCGATCACCCCGGGGACGCGGCTGTTCATCCTGTGCAACCCGCACAACCCCACGGGCTCCATGTGGACGCGCGCGGAGCTGGCCACGATGGCCGCGATCTGCGACCGCCACGGGGTGCTGATCATTGCGGACGAGGTGCACGAGGACCTCGTGTTCGACGGCGACCGCCGGCATGTCCCCATGGCGATGCTGGACGAGGCGGTCGCGCGCCGCACGATCACCTGCACGGCGCCCAGCAAGACCTTCAACCTGGCCGGGCTCTCCTGCGCCAACATCCTCATCCCCGACCCGCGGCTCCGGCAGGCGTTCGAGGCGCAGCGGGAGCGCAACGGGGTGTTCCTGGCCAACACCATGGGGACGGCGGCCTGCGAGGCGGCGTACCGGCACGGGGAACCGTGGCTCGAGGCGATGCTCGGCTACCTGCGGGGGAACCAGCGGCACTTCGCAGCCCGAGTGCGTGACCTCGGACTCCCCGTCGCCGTCACCCCCACCAACGCGCTGTACCTGGCCTGGCTCGACTTCCGGGCCCTCGGACTCTCCCCGGCGGCGCTGCACGACCGGCTGCTGCGCCGCGGGCGCCTGTGGCTGGACCCCGGGCAGAAGTTCGGCGCCGAGGGCGAAGGCTTCATGCGGATCAACCTGGCCTGCCCGCGCCCTCGGGTGGATGAGGCGATCGCGCGGCTGGCCGAGGCATGCGCCGCCTCGGACTAGCCGCCCGTTCGGCTCACTCCCACTCGATCGTGGCGGGCGGCTTGGAACTGACGTCGTACACGACCCGGTTGACGCCGTCCACCTCGTTGATGATGCGATTGGAGATCCGCCCCAGCACCTCGTGCGGGAACGGGTACCAGTCGGCGGTCATCCCGTCGGTGCTGGTGACGGCGCGCAGCGCGATCACGTGCTCGTAGGTGCGCCCGTCCCCCATCACCCCCACCGACCGCACGGGGAGGAACACCGCGAACGCCTGCCAGATGTCCTGGTACAGCCCGGCGGCGCGGATCTCCTCCAGATAGATCGCGTCGGCCTTGCGCAGGATGTCGAGCGCCTGCGGCGAGACCTCCCCCAGCACGCGGATCGCCAGCCCCGGGCCGGGGAACGGATGGCGCCCCACCATCTCCTCGGGGAGCCCCAGCTCGCGCCCCACGTTGCGCACCTCGTCCTTGAACAGCTCGCGCAGCGGCTCGATCAGGCGGAACTGCATGTCGGGCTTGAGCCCGCCCACGTTGTGGTGCGTCTTGATGGTGGCCGAGGGGCCGCCCTTGGCACTCACCGACTCGATCACGTCGGGGTACAGCGTCCCCTGCACCAGGAACTCGGCATGCGCGCCCGCGTCCCGCGACGCGTCCTCGAACACGTCGATGAACGTGTGCCCGATGATCTTCCGCTTCCGCTCCGGGTCCCCTTCCCCCGCCAGCGCGTCCAGGAAGCGCGCTTCGGCGCGCACCGTCACCAGCTTGATGCCCAGGTGGGCCCGGAACGTGCGCTCCACCTGCTCACGCTCGTGCAGGCGCAGCAGCCCGGTGTCCACGAAGATGCAGGTGAGCTGGTCACCGATGGCGCGGTGCACCAGCGCCGCAGCCACACTGGAGTCCACCCCGCCGGAGAGCCCGCAGATCACCTGGCGATCCCCCACCAACTCGCGGATGCGGGCCACTTCCTGCTCGATGAAGTGCCCCGGGGTCCAGTCGGGGGTGCACCGGCACACGTCGAAGAGGAAGTTGCCGATCAGCTCGGCGCCGCGGACGGTGTGCGCCACCTCGGCGTGAAACTGGATCGCGTGGATGGGGCGCGACTGGTGCCGGAAGCCGGCCACCACCTGGTTGCCGCTCCACGCCGTGGCGACGTAGCCCGGTGGGACGACCTCGACGTGGTCGCCGTGGCTCATCCACACCGTGGTGCGCTCGCCGGCCGAGAAGCCGGCGAAGAGTCCCGCCGCCTCCGCCACCTCCACCTCGGCGCGCCCGTACTCGCGCCGCCCGCCGGCCGCCACGGCGCCGCCTTCCAGGTGCGCGATGAGTTGCATCCCGTAGCACACCCCCAGCACCGGGCAGATGTCGAGGATCCCGGACGGGACGGTGGGCGCCCCCTCGTCACGGACCGAGCTGGGCCCGCCGGACAGGATGATGCCGTCGGGGCGCCAGTCCCGGATCCACTGCAGGGACCGCGTGGCGGGATGGATTTCGGAATACACGCGCGCCTCGCGCACCCGGCGCGCGATGAGCTGGGTGAACTGCGACCCGCAGTCCAGGATGAGGATGCGACTGCCCATCAGGTTTGCCACTCCGGCCCGGTCAGCTTGAGGAACTCGACGCCCATGGTGTCGAGGTCGAGTATGGCCCCGGTGGGGGCGCCATGCAGCCACCCGCACCCCTCCCCGGGGTTGACGATGAGGGTGTCGCCGCGCGCCTTCATCTCGGGGACGTGCGTGAAGCCGTGCACCACGACCTGGTGCCCGTCGATGGAGCGCTGCTGGACATCGGCCAGGTCATGGACCAGCAGCACCGCCTTCCCCCCCAGGTCGAAGCTGTGCGGCGCCTCGTACAGCTCCGTGGCGCCGAAGCCCAGGGCGGCGGCGGCGCGGAGCGCGTCCCGGTCGCCGTCATTGCGCCCGAACACCCCCAGCAGCGGCAGCGACAGCTCCTGGTAGGGGCGCAGCGAGAACGGGGCGCAGTGGTCGCCGGCGTGCATCACCAGCGAGACGCCCCCCACCACCATCTGCTCCAGCAGCGCGCGGACCGCGGGGACGCGGTCGTGGGTGTCGGACAGCAGGCCGATCCGCATCAGGCGCTCCTCCAGGTCAGGGGATGTCGTTCGAGGCGCAGGAGATCCTCGGGCCGCTCGCGCTCGGCGACGAGCGCGTGCCGGTCGCCGTCCACCAGCACCTCGGCAGGACGGGGGCGGGTGTTGTAATGGGACGCCATCGTGTAGCCGTAGGCGCCGGCGGTGAGCACGGCCAGCAACCCGCCGGGTGACACATCGGGCACCACGCGCCCGCGGGCCAGGAAGTCCCCGGACTCACAGATCGGGCCAACGACATCCGCCGTCACCGTGTCGTCCACCGCCTCCACGGCCACGATGCCGTGGTCGGCCTGGTAGAGCGACGGGCGCAGCAGGTCTCCCATGCCCGCGTCCGTGACCACAAACGCCTTCCCGTTGGCCTGCTTCCGGTAGAGCACCGTGGTGAGCAGCACCCCGGACTCCGCCACCAGGAAGCGACCAGGCTCGAGCAGCAGCGTGACCCCGGCGCCGGCCACCGCCGCCCGCACCGTGGCCGCATAGGCCGACACATCGGCGGGCGCCTCGCCGGGGAGATACGGGACCGACAGGCCGCCACCCACGTCCAGCCATTCCACCCGATGTCCGGCGCCGCGCACCGTGGCCAGCGCCTCCAGCAGCCTCGGCAGCGCCTCGCGCATCGGGTCGGCGTTGGCGATCTGCGACCCCAGGTGCATGCCCACCCCGCGCACGGCCACGTGACGGAGCCGCGACGCCGCCTGCGCCACGCGCCCGATGTCATCCCGCGGGATCCCGAACTTCTGCCCCTTCTCCCCGGTGCGGATGTAGGCGTGGGGGGTGTCCACCATGACCTCGGGGTTGACGCGAAAGGCGACCGGCGCGACCACGCCCAGGCGCCCTGCCACCGCGTCCACCACTTCGAGCTCCGCCTCCGACTCCACGTTCAGCAAGCGCACGCCGGCGCGCAGCGCGGCCTCGATCTCCGCGACCGTCTTCCCCACCCCGCTGAAGACGATGTCGCCGCCGTCGCACCCCGCCTCCAGCGCGCGATGCAGCTCGCCCCCCGACACGATGTCCATCCCGGCGCCCAGCGCGCGCAGCGCCCGCAGCACCGACAGGTTGCTGTTGGCCTTGACGGCGAAATGGATGTGGTGCGGCACCCCGGCGAACGCGTTGGCGAGCGTCGCGTAGCGCTCCCGGATGGTGCCCAGGCTGTACACGTACGCGGGCGTCCCCACCGCCTCGGCGATCGCGGACAGCGGCACTCCCTCGCAGCACAGCGCCCCGCTGCGACGCGCCAGCGCAGCCGGGCGCGGCCACGCCTCCGGCGGCGCGACCGCCGCCGGCGGGGCGTTCAGTACGCCCGCGCCCATATCACCTCGTGCTTCGCGGGCTCGCCGGTCACCAGGCAGCGCGTTGGCGGTTCAGCCGAGCGGAACTCCGCATCGGGGATCACGCGGATCGTGGCCTTGGTCTCCTCCTTGACCCGCTGCTCAACCGCCGGGTCGCCGCTCCAGCCGGCGTACACGAACGCGCCCGGACCCTCCATCACCTCGCGGAAGCGATCGTAGCTGATCCGCTCGCGGATGGAATTGGCCTCCAGGCGCGCCCGCGCCGCGGCGAGCATGTCCGCCTGCATCCCCTCCAGGACGGCGGGCAGCTCCGCACGCAGCGCGTCGAACGCCATCGGGCGCTTCTCCCGCGTGTCGCGGCGCACCAGCAGCCCCGCCCCGGACGCCAGGTCGCGGGGGCCGATTTCCAGCCGCAGCGGGATGCCGCGCAGCTCCCAGTGGTAGTACTTGGCCCCGGGCTTGATCCCGACGCGGTCGTCCACGTGGCAGCGGATCCGCTCATGGTCCGGGCGCTTGAAGCTCCCCAGGTCGTCCGCGATGCGGCGCGCCGCCTCGATGGTGGCCGCGCGCTCCTCGTCGGTCTTCCAGATCGGGACGATCACCACCTGGATGGGCGCCAGCCGCGGCGGCAGGCGAAGCCCCGCGTCGTCGCCGTGCGTCATCACCAGCCCACCGATCATGCGGGTGGACACGCCCCAGCTGGTGTTCCACGCGTGGTCCTGCTGCCCCGCCTCGTTCTGGAAGGTGAGGTCGAAGGCCTTGGCGAAGTTCTGCCCCAGGTTGTGCGACGTCCCCGCCTGCAGCGCCTTGTTGTCCTGCATCAGCGCCTCGCAGGCGTAGGTGCGGAGCGCGCCGGCGAACTTCTCCGACTCCGTCTTCTGGCCGGTGACCACGGGCATGGCCATGTACCCCTCCATGAACTCGCGGTACACCCCGAGCATCCGGCGCGTCTCGGCCTCGGCCTCGTCATGCGTGGCGTGCGCGGTGTGCCCCTCCTGCCACAGGAACTCCATCGTGCGCAGGAAGAGCCGCGTGCGCATCTCCCACCGCACGACGTTGGCCCACTGGTTGTACAGGAGGGGGAGGTCCCGGTAGCTCTGCACCCACTTCGCGAACATCGAGTAGATGATCGTCTCCGAGGTGGGGCGCACCACGAGCCGCTCCTCCAGCGCCTTCCCACCGCCGTGGGTGACCACCGCGCACTCCGGCGCGAACCCCTCGACGTGCTGCGCCTCCTTCGACAGGAAGCTCTCCGGGATGAACAGCGGGAAGTACGCGTTCACGTGCCCGGTGGCCTTGAACATGTCGTCCAGCGCCCGCTGCATCCGCTCCCAGATCCCGTAGCCGAGCGGCCGGATGACCATGCACCCGCGGACCGGCGAGTAGTCGGCCAGCTCCGCGCGGAGCACCAGCTCGTTGTACCAGTCGCTGAAGTTGTCGGCGCGGGTGGTCAGCTTCTTGTCGTCACTCATGGGGCGTCGGAGAGGGGGCGGGGGGCGCGGCCGTCGCCAGGGAGGCGACGAGGGCGTCGACCGAGGAAAAGGACAGGTCCGGGGCGCCCGGGCGGCGCCAGGTGAAGGCGGGGTGACCGGCGGCGCGCCCCGCCGCGGGCGTCACCACGACAAAGCCGGCGGCGCCCGCCTTGCTCCCGGCCTCCAGCTGCCGGGCCAACGGCTGGGGGCGCAAGGCGTACTCCACGCTCAGCCCGGCGGCCCGAAGCGAGGTGGCCGTGCGCAAGAGTTCCGCGGGCGCATCCGGGTCGGCCCGGTCCTGCGCCACCCAGCAGTCCAGCCGCGGCGCCACCGCCGGCATCAGGCCACGCTCCACGAGCAGTTCGCGCAGCACCACGTCCCCCATCCCGAACCCCAGCGCGGGGAGGTCGGCGCCGCCCAGCGACGCCAGCAGGGTGTCGTAGCGCCCGCCGCCGCAGATGGCGCGGAACTCCCCCACGGCGTCGAACAGCTCGAACACGATGCCCGTGTAGTAGGCCAGCCCGCGGACGATGGTGAGGTCGAAGCGGATCCACTCGCGGATCCCCAGCGCGTCGGCGTGCGCCAGGTACTGCGCGAAGCGGGCCGCCGGCTCGCGCACCGTCGGCGCGTCGCCGTAGCGCGCCTGCAATGCCGCAAAGTCCAGCGCGCCGAACCCCAACACCTCCTCTGCCACCTGTGCGGACAGTCCGGCGGCCGCCAGCAGCTCTCGGGACCGCTCCACCGGCTGGCGGTCCAGCTTGTCCAGCACCGCGTACACGGCGGCCCACACCGCCTCGGCCAGCCCAAGGTGCGCCAGCACGCCGTTGAGGAGGCGCCGGTCGCTCACGCGGGCCCGCACGTCACGCGCCGTCAGCCCGAAGGCGCGCATGAGGTCCACGGCCACCGCCAGCAGCTCGGCGTCGGCCAGGACGTCGGCCTCGCCCACGATGTCCACGTTCAGCTGGAAGTGCTCGCGCAGGCGCCCCTTCTGGGTGCGCTCGTACCGGAACAGCTGCGGCACGGCGAACCAGCGCACCGGCTTCCGCAGCGCCTGCGCCCGTGCACCCACCAGCCGCGCCAGCGTCGGGGTCATCTCGGGGCGGAGCGCGACGGCGCGCCCCCCCTTGTCCTCGAAGTGGTACAACTGGCCGACGATCTCGTCGCCGCTCTTCTGCGTGTACAGTTCCAGCGGTTCCAGCGGCGGCCCGTCGTACTCGTGAAAGGCGTACCGCCGCACCACCCGGCGCCAGGTGTCGACGATGTGGGCGCGCTCGGCGAACTGCTCCGGGTAGAAGTCGCGGAACCCCGGCAGTGGCTTCGTTGGCATCCCGGTAACCTACCGGGCCACCGGATTCACCTGCAACCGCTCCATCGCATCCCCGACCGTGTGGAACGACCCCGTGACCAGCACCGTCCCCCCCGCGCGCCGCCCGGCGTTGAGGGCGGCCGACAGGTCGTCAAAGCGCTCCACCGCAACCCCAGCCTCCGCCGCCCATCCGCACACGGCCTCCAGCGACCAGGCGCGGTTCGGCGGCGCCGACGGCGCCACGGTCACGAGAATCCGGTCGGCCACGGTGGCGAGCTGGGCCAGGATGCCACGCCAGTCCTTGTCGTTCAGCACCGACACCACCGCCACCAATGGACGGGACACCGCCACGGCCCGCACGGTGGCCACCACGGTCGCCGCGCCGTCGGGATTGTGCGCCACATCAAACAGCCACGGACCGCTCCGGTGGAAGCGCCCCGGCAGCCGCACCCCGGCCAGCAGCGCGTCCGCCTCAGCCTCGATGGCCGCCCATCGGCCGCCCGCGGCGCGCAGCATGGCCAGCGCCACCGCGGCGTTGTCCGCCTGAAACCGCCCCACCAGCGGCGTGGCCAGCCGTCGCGTCCGTCCTGCCACCTCCAGGGTGAAGTGCGTACCGACCGGATCAAGTTCGACGTCCCGCACCTGCCAGTCGCGTCCGGTCACCAGCACCGGCGTCGCGCCCACCGCCTCGGCGCGGGCCTGCAACAAGGACCGGATGCCGGGGGCCGTGTCACCCACCACGGCGGCCGCCCCGGCCTTGAAGATCCCCGCCTTTTCCATGGCGATGGCCTCGGGGGTGGTACCGAGGAACTCCTGGTGGTCCAGGCCGATCTGCGTGACACCGGCAGCCACGGGGTGCACCACGTTGGTGGCGTCGAGCCGCCCCCCAAGCCCGACCTCGATCACCGCCACGTCCACGCCCACATCGGCAAAGTGCGCCAGGGCGAGCGCGGTCGTGGCCTCGAAAAAGGTCGCGCCCAGTTCCGTGAGCAGCGGCAGGCGGGCCTCCAGCCAGGCCGTGATGGCCTCCGGGCGCATCGGCACCCCCTCCACCGCGATGCGTTCCGAGAAATCCACCAAGTGGGGCGACGTGTAGCGTCCCACCCGCGCCCCGCCGCCGCGCAGCAGCGCGTCCAACGTGGCCACGGTGCTCCCCTTTCCATTGGTGCCGGCCACGTGGAACACCGGGAAGCGCCGTTCCGGGTGCCCCAGCGCTTCCATCAGCGCCGTCATCCGCTCGAGGCCCAGGCGCCACGCCCCGCCCGTTCGGGCGTACAGCGCGTCGAGAGCCCTCCGGTACGCCGCCAGATCCGGTGTGGTCACGAACAACGGGGCTGGGCGCCGCCGGCGCCGTCAGCCGTCCTGCGCGCGCGCCGCAGAGGCGGGGCGCCCGGTCATGTGGCGGAGCAGCCGGGACAGGGTTTCCCGCAAGGCCTTCCGGTGCACCACCCGGTCCAGCATCCCGTGCTCCAGCAGGAACTCCGCGGTCTGGAACCCCTCGGGGAGGTCCTGCCCGAGCGTCTGCTTGATCACCCGGGGGCCGGCGAAGCCGATGACGGCCCCCGGCTCGGCAACAATGGCGTCTCCCAACATCGCGTAACTCGCGCTCACCCCGCCGGTGGTGGGATTGGTGAGCACCGACACGTAGGGAATGCGTCGCTCGGCCAGTTGGGACAGGACCGCGGACGCCTTGGCCATCTGCATCAGCGAGAGGATCCCCTCCTGCATTCGCGCACCACCGGACGCCGACAGGATGACCAGGGGATGCTTGCGCTCGAGGGACCGCAGCCCGAGGCGTGCGATCTTCTCCCCCACCACCGATCCCATGGAGCCGCCCATGAACGCGAAATCCATGACGCCCAAGCCCACGGGCAGCCCCTCAAGCTGCCCGGCGACCGTCACGATCGCGTCCGACTCGCCGGCCCCGGCCAGCGAGCGCCGCAACCGGGCCGGATAGTCGGGAAACCCGAGCGGGTCCACCGACCGGAGGTCGCCCTCCACCTCCCCCACGGTGCCCTCGTCCAGCAGGAGGGAGACGTATTCCCACGCGCGCATGCGCCGGTGGTAGTCGCACCCCGGGCACACGTTGGCATTGCGCTGGAACTTCGCGCGAATGTCCGTGTGCCCGCACGCCTCGCACTTCTCCCACGTGTCGGGAGGGATCTCCAGCCGCTCGCGCCGCGGCTGTCTGGGCTTCTTCTCCTTCCGGAACCAAGCCATAGTCACGGATAATCAGCCCTGCCCCCCCGTTTCGGTAGGGCTTGCGCGCCATCGGTTGCGGCCAACCGCGCCCAAAACCCCGAACAAATGGCGAATCGCGTGCTACAGCCCCAGCGCGCCGGCCTCCCCCTTCCCCTCCGACGAGATGCGCAGCAGCACGCCCACGGCCAGCCAGGAAACCACCAGGAACGACGGACCATAGCTGAGGAACGGGAGCGGGATCCCGGTGACCGGCATCAACCCCAGCGTCATCCCCACGTTGACGATGATGTGCACCAGCCAGACGGCGCCAAGCCCGAGCGCCACCAGCCCCGCAAACGGGTCGCTGGCCCGGGCGGACACCCGCACGATGCGCACCAGGAGGGCGAAGAACAGGGCGAGAACCAGCGACACGCCAAGGAACCCCAGTTCCTCGCCAACCACGGAGAAGATGAAGTCGGTGTGCCGCTCGGGGAGATACCCGAGGCGCTTCTGGGAACCCAGCGTGAACCCCTTCCCCAACAGCCCGCCGGACCCGATGGCCACCCGGCTTTGCGTGACATGGTACCCCGCATCCCCGGGTGCCAATCCCGGGTCGAGGAACACGAGCAGCCGCTGCCGCTGGTACGGCTTGAGCGCGTCCCAGAGCACGGGGGCCACCACGCCCAGCGCCACGTTGGCCGCCAGGACCGACACCACCTCCCACACCGTGCGACGCAGCGCGAACAGCAGCACGGCCAACGCCACGAACCAGGCCCCCCACAGGCCGCTGCTGAAGGCCAGGAGGAGGCCAATCCCCGGACTGGCCAGCATGAGCAGCATCCAGGGGGGCACCCCCGACCAGAACAGCAGCGCGAAGCACATGCCGATGAAGGCGATCCCGGTGCCCAGATCGGGCTGGGCCATGACCAGCACCCAGGGCACGCCCACCACCAGCAGCGGTCGCCACAGCTCCGCCAGAGCTCGCGGCGGCTCGCGACGGGCGGCCAGCACCTTGGCCAGCATCAGCACCGTGGCCAGCTTGGCGAGTTCGGCAGGCTGTCCCACCCGGATGCCCCCGATGGTCAGCCACCCCTTGACGCTGGCGGCCGTCCCTGCGCCCGTGCCGAACGCCAGCACCACCAGCAACAGCAGCAGGCTCACGCCGTAAAGCGCCGGCGTGGCCCACTCGACCACGCGGACCGACGTCCGCACGGCAAACCACGTCGCAAGGCACGCCGCGCCGGCAAAGGCGAGCTGGCGGCGCCACGCCACGGCCACGAAGCCCGCGGGTGAGTCCGTCTGCCCGGCGGAGTACACCATCGCCACCCCGAGCGCGGTGAGCAGCGCGGCCAGCAGAAGGAGCGGGACGTCGAGGCGCCTCTGGCGTCGCACCGGTCAGTCCGTCGGCGTGGAGCCCATCGTGAGACGGGCCTTGAGGTAGCGCTCCATGATGCGGGTCGCCACGCGAGCGGCCGTGGACCCGTGCAGCCCTTCCTCGATGATGATCGCCACCACGATGCGGGGGGCGTCCGCCGGCGCGTAGCCCACGAACCACGCGTTGTCCTTGAACGGCGGGTTCTGGGCCGTCCCCGTCTTGCCGGCGATGGTCAGCCCCCGGACCTGCGCCCCGGCGGCCGTGCCGCGGCTGACCACGTCCGCCAGCGCGCCTTGCACTCCCGCCAACTGGTCGGGGGTGAGATTGAGGATGCGGGTGCGCTCCACGGGGCGCGCCACCACTTGCGGCGTGGCGGCCGATCCGTCCGTGGCGAGCGCCGTGTAGAACCGGGCCATGTTCACCGGCGTCTGGGCATTGTTCGCCTGCCCGATGGCCAGCGACAGCACCACCGACCGGTTCCATCCGCGCGGGCCGTACCGGCGGTCGAAGTAGGCGATCGCCTCGGGCCAGATGGGCCGCCCCTCTCCCGGCAGGTCGATGCCGGTGCGCCGGTTGAACCCCAAACGCACCCCTCCGGCCAGCAGGTTGGCCAGCCCGATCTTGAGCCCGAGTTGGTAGAAGTACACGTCGCACGACTTCGCGATGGCTTCGGCCAACGTGACGTTGCCATGCCCCTTCCGCTCCCAGCACCGGAAGACCCGCCCGTAGTAGTACCCCCCCGTGCATGGCTGTGCCATGCGCGTGTCCATGGTCACCAGCCCCATCTCCAGCCCCAGCACCGCCGTGGCCAGCTTCCAGGTGGATGCCGGCGCGTAGTTCCCCCGGAGGGCCCGGTTGAACAGCGGGTCGAACGGCGCCTTGGACAGGCTGTCGTACTCGGCCGCCGGGCGCCGGCCGATGAAGCGGTTGATGTCGTACGTGGGCGCGCTGTAGAGGGCCAGCACGCCGCCGGTGGCGGGATCCATGGCCACCACCGCGCCGCGCAGCGAGTCCGCGAAGTAGGCGTGGATGAAGCGCTGCAGGTCGAGGTCCAGGTTGGTGCGCAGCGGCTCCTGCGAGCTGGGCAGCTCCACGTCCCGCACGCCGCCGTCACGCACCACCCGGTTGCGCGCGTCCACTTCCACGAAGCGGCGCCCCTCGCGGCCCCGCAGCCGTTCCTCATACTCCAGCTCCAGCCCGGTGCGCCCCACCTGCTGGCCCGCCTTGTACCCCTCGTACCGGGGCTGCAGGAGCTGCTGCTCGGAGATTTCCCCGGTGTAGCCCATCACCGCCGCCAGCGCCGGGCCGTCCGGATAATGGCGCTTGGGCGCGCTCTGGATGATCAGCCCCGGAATGCCGGCGCGGCGCTCTTCGAGCGCGGAGACCACGGCGAACGAAGCGTCGTTGAACACCACGGCCGGCCGCGTGGGCGAGCGTCGGAACCGGCGCACCACGCCCTCCCGCTGGGCAGAGTCGAGGGACACCACCCGTGCCAGCGTGGCCAGCGCCGCGCGCAGCGAATCCACGGACGGCGTGAGGACGGAGACAGTGTACCCCGGCAGGTTCTCGGCGAGCACCTCGCCGTGGCGGTCCGTGATGACCGCGCGCGCCGCCGGCAGCGGCACCTCGCGGAGTCGGTTGTTCTCGGCCCGCTCCACGAAGTCGGCGTTCTGCAGCACCTGTGCCCGGAAGAACGCGAGCAGCAGGGCGCCAAACGCCGCGCCGAGCACCGCCCGGACCAGCCGCGCGCGCCGCAGCAGGAGGTTGGGATGGTACGCCACGGTCGCCGTCAGTACGGGCGCGTGCGGCCCGCGTCGCGCGCCACCAGGTGCACGGCCACCGCCAGCAGCCCGGTGGCCAGCGCGGTCAGCGGGGCCCACAGGAGCAAGTCCCCGGGGGCGAGCGCGGCCGTGCCCTCAGGACGCCCCAGGGCCGCCACGAGGTCACCCAGCCAGCTCGCCCCGAACGCCACGAGCCCAGGGAGCAGCACCTGTTCGCTGAAGAGCAGCGCCCGCATGGACGCGGCGACAAAGGCTTCCAGCAGCCAGAGCAGCGCCGTGGCGCCGAAGGGCGTGGCCGCCGTGGCATCCGCGGTCACGCCGAACAGGAAGCCGACCAGCGCGGCCACGCCTGGACGCACCCGCACGGCCACGAAGAGCACCGCCACCAGCAGGAACCCCACCTGCGGCCGATCGGGCAGCAACGGACGCACGGCGTACTGCCCGAGCACCAGCAGCAGCACCATCACGGATGCCACCGCCGAGCGGTGTCCGCTTCGGCCGATCCCGGAACTCATCGCCACGGCACGCCGGCCGGTTGGGGAGGCCGCGAGACGGGCACCTGCGCGTCGGGCCCGCCCGTGTCCGGACGAGGCAGCAGAACGCGGCGCACGCGGGGCGAGGCCGACCCGGAATCCGACAGGCGGGGATCCGCCCCCGAGGCCGCGGGAACGGCGCCGGCCTCTGGCGTCCGCGCCAGGGAGTCGCCGGCGGCCGCGGCGGCTCGGGCGGCGCTGTCGACCGCCCCGCCACGCCACGCCGAGGCAACGCGCCCTGTGTCCGACGACGGGGTGAGCACGACCACCGGCCCCACGCCATCAGGCAGGACCGCTGGCAGCACCAAGTACGTCCGCGACCATTGCTCCGGAGTGGCGAGCTCGCCGACCACCGCGCCGATCACGATGCCCCGAGGAAAGGTGGCGCCCAGCCCCGAGGTGACCACGACCGTGCCGGTGTCCAGGCGTGAGCGGTACCGGACGCCCCGCAGTTCCAGCAGGAAACGGCGCGCCCCGGGGGCCAAGTGCGGCTTGATGATCCCGAACGCGCTACCGTCGGCGCTCATGGCACTGGCAGCGAAGTCCGGGTGGGCCCACGTGATGACCTCACTGCGCCGCGCGTCCACGCGCTCGACCATGCCCACCAACCCGCGGGCGGTGACCACCGGCTGAAAGGGGGCAATCCCCGACTCGGCACCCGCATCGAGCCCCAGGGTGAAGTCCGCCTCGAAGGACCGTCCCGGCAGCAGGTCGGCCACCACGAACCCCTGTCGCAGGCGGCCGGCGAGCCCCAACAGGTCGCGCAAGGTGCGGTTCTCGGCCTCCATGGCGGCCGCGTCGGCCGACGCCCGCACCTCCCCTCCCGCGCGGACGAGCACAGTGTCCCGACCGCGCAGGGCCGCCCGTACGCGAGCCGAGCGGGCCTCCAGCCCCAGCAACGGGGCCAGGACAGTGGCGCGCAGCCCGCCCGCCACGGCCGACCGCGGCCCGTCCGGGAGCATCAGGAGCAGCAGCGCGGCCAGCGCTCCCACCCCTGCCAGCACCAGGTCCAGTCGAGCGGCCGCGCGTCCGTGGCGTGGCACGGCCGCGGTCAGGTCGCGAGCACGGACCAGTACTTCTCCTCGTCGTCGAGCACCTTGCCGGTGCCCCGCACCACGCAGGTCAGGGGGTCCTCGTCCACGTGGATCGGCAGCCCCGTCTCCTGGTTGAGGAGCGCGTCGAGCCCGCGGATCAGCGCCCCGCCGCCGGTCATCACGATCCCGCGGTCCACGATGTCGGAGGCGAGCTCCGGCGGCGTGATCTCGAGCGCCCGGCGCACGGCCTCGACGATCTGCTGGATCGGCTCCTGCACCGCCTCGCGGATCTCGGTGGAGTGCACGCGCACCGTCTTGGGGATCCCGGAGACGAGGTCGCGCCCCTTCACTTCCATCTCGCGCTCCTCCCCGGACGGGAACGCGGAGCCGATCTGGATCTTGATCTGCTCGGCCGTCGGCTCGCCGATGAGCAGGTTGTAATTGCGGCGCATGAACTGCACGATGCTCGCATCCAGCTCGTCGCCACCGGTGCGGATCGACGTGTCACTCACGATCCCCGACAGCGCGATCACCGCGATCTCGGTGGTGCCCCCGCCGATGTCGATGACCATGTTACCCGTGGGCGACTCCACGGGGAGCCCCACGCCGATGGCCGCCGCCATCGGTTCGCTGATCATGAAGACCTCCTTCGCGCCCGCGCCGACGGCGGAGTCGCGCACCGCGCGCTTCTCCACCTCGGTGATCCCCGACGGCACGCACACGATGACCCGCGGCTTCACCCGGAACACGTGCTTGTCGATGACGAGCGACAGGAAGTAGCGCAGCATCTTCTCCGTCACGTCGAAATCGGCGATGACGCCGTCCTTCATGGGGCGCACCGCCATGATCCCCTCGGGGGTGCGGCCGAGCATGCGCTTCGCCTCGAGCCCGATGCCGCGGATCTTCCGCGTCTCGCGGTCGAGCGCGACCACGGACGGCTCGTTGAGGACGATCCCCTCTCCCTTGACGTAGATCAGGGTGTTCGCGGTGCCTAGGTCCACCGCAATGGCGCTTGCGGGAAAGAGCGACGACGCCTTCGAGAAGGGCCAGTACATCCGGGGGAGAGTCGACGGCGCGAAGCGCCGGAGTGGGGACGGCGGGGGCGGTTGCGCGTAAGCTATCGGACCCCACGAGGGGGAACAAGGCAACGCCCCGCCGCTCGCGCACCGGATGCCGGCGGCGCGCCCCGTGAGTCACCCCACAGGGCGCGCCGCGGCGCGGCCGCGGGCGGCAGGCTCAGCCGAGCAGCGTGGACGGCTCGGTGAACGGCAGCCCAAACGCCTCGGACACGCCGCGATAGCTCACCTGCCCCGCCGACATGTTGAGCCCCTTGAGCAGCGCCCCGTTCTGCGCGAGCGCCGCCTTCCACCCCTTGTTGGCCAGCTGCAGCACGTACGGCAGCGTGGCGTTGGTGAGCGCCAGCGTCGAGGTCCGCGGCACCGCGCCGGGCATGTTGGCCACGCCGTAATGGATGATGCCGTCCACCACGAAGGTGGGGTTCTCGTGGGTGGTCGGCCGGATGGTCTCCACGCAGCCGCCCTGGTCGACCGCCACGTCCACGATCACCGCCCCGGGGCGCATGCGCGCCAGGTCCTCGCGACGCAGCAGCTTGGGCGCCTTGGCCCCGGGGATGAGCACGCCGCCGACCACCAGGTCGGCCGTGGCCACCTGCTCCAGGATGTTGTGCCGGTTGGAATGCACGAGCTGGACGTTGGCCGGCATGACGTCGGACAGGTAGCGGAGCCGCTCCAGCGAGAGGTCCAACACCACCACCTTGGCCCCGAGCCCGGCGGCCATCTTCGCGGCGTTCACCCCCACCACCCCGCCCCCGAGGATGACCACCTTGGCCGGCGCCACACCCGGCACGCCCCCCAGCAGCACCCCGCGCCCCCCGAAGAGCTTTTCCAGGTACTTGGCCCCCTCCTGCACCGCCATGCGCCCGGCCACCTCGGACATGGGGGTCAGCAGCGGCAGCTCTCGGTTGGGGAGCTCGACCGTCTCATAGGCGATGCAGGTCGCCCCGCTCTCCCGGTGCGCCGCCGTCAGCGCCTCATCCGCGGCGAAGTGGAAGTACGTGAACAGCGTGAGGTCCGCCCGCAGGTGCCCCCACTCGGCGCGAATCGGCTCCTTGACCTTGAGAAGCAACTCTGCCTGCCCCCACACGGCCGCGGCGTCCGGCAGCACCCGCGCGCCCACCGCCTCGTAGGCCGCATCCTCGAAGCCGCTGCCAATCCCGGCGCCAGCCTCGATGCACACCTCGTGGCCGGCCGACACGAGCGCCTCGGCGCCTGCGGGGACCAGTGCCACCCGGTTCTCGTTCGTCTTGATTTCCTTGGGGACGCCAATGCGCATCGTCAGGAGCCCTGATGAAGGTGACGGTCAGCGCACGCCCCGCGGGCCCAGGCTGACCAGCAGATGTCGGTCGGGATCGAAGTACTCGCGGGCCACCTCCCCCACGAGCGCCTCGTCGATCGCGTCCACCTCGGCCATCAGCTCATCCACGCTCCGGAAGGGCTCGCCGTACAGCGCGGTGGACGCTGCACGATACATCCGCGCACCGATCCCTTCCATCCCGAGGACCAGCTGTCCCCGCAGCTGCTGCTTGCCGGCCGCCAGCTCGGCCGGTGTCAGGCCGGCAGCCGCGGTCTCGCGCAGCACCGCGCGCGCCGCATCCAGCGCCTCCTGCGCGCTCTCCGGCGCACTGGCCAGGTAGATGCCGTGCACGCCGGTGTCGGCGAACGCGGTCGAGAACGTGTGGACGCTGTAGGCCAGTCCGAGATCCTCCCGGACCCGCTGGAACAGCCGGGAGCTCATCCCCCCGCCCAGCAGCATGTCCAGGAGCGCGAAGGCAAAGCGCCGCGGATCGCCGTGGCGCAACCCCACCCCGCCCAGCACCACGTGCGTCTGGCCGATGTCACGGCGGGAGATGTGGGTGGCGTGCGGGGCCGCCGGTTCCGCGGGATCCACGGCCCAGGGGGCCGGGTCGGCCACGGGACGGTCTGCCCACCCCGTGGCGTGCAGCACCTCCAGCAGGCGCTCATGCTCGACGCAACCGGCCGCCGCCACCACGACCCGGCCGGGGACGTACCCGGTGGCATGGCGGCTCCGCAGCTGCTCCGCGGAGAGCGCCTTCACCGTGTCGCGGGTGCCCAGGATGGGGAAGCCGTGGGGGTGGTCCCCCCACAGCGCCTCGTTGAAGACGTCGAAGATGATGTCGTCGGGGGTGTCCTCGACCATGCTGATCTCCTCGAGCACCACCTTCTGCTCGAGGCGCAGGTCCCCGGGGCGCAGGAGCGGGTCGAACAGCAGGTCGCCGATGACGGCGGCGGCGTCGGCCAGGTGGGCGTCGAGGACGCGCGCCTGGTAGGACGTGTGCTCGCGCTCGGTGTACGCGTCGAGGGACCCGCCCAGCGTCTCGAGCGAGAGGGCGATCTCCCGCGCCGATCGCGACCGGGTGCCCTTGAACACCATGTGCTCGAGCAGGTGCGACACCCCCATCTCCGCCGGAGCCTCGTGCAGCGTCCCGGCGCGCACCCAGGCCCCGAAAGCAACCGACCGCGCCCCCGGAACGGATTCCGAGAGCACGGTCAGCCCGCCCGGGAGGTCAGTGCGCCGGAGCGGGGGCGCCGTCACGCCGGCGCCCCGCCGGTCAGCGTCGATCGCGCCCACCGCCGCGGGGGCCGCCGCCGCGACGCGGCTCGCTCTCGTCACGCCGAGGACGCCCTTCGCCGGGCTCCCCCTCGGGAATCCCCTCGGGACGCGGCAGGAGCGCCTTCATGGACAGCCGCAGGCGCCCGCGCTCGTCCCGATCCACCAGCTTGACCGTGACGCGGTCCCCCTTCTTGCACACGTCCTCGGGCTTCTCCACGCGCTCCCAGCGCATCTCGGACACGTGCAGCAGCGCCTCGGTGCCCGGCATGATCTCGACGAACGCGCCGAAGGCGGTGACGGTCTTCACCGTGCCCTCGTACGTCTCGCCGACCACCGGCTCGGCGGTGATGGCCATGACCATCTGCTTCGCCCGCTCCATGCTCTCGCCGCCCACCGCGGCGATCGTCACCACGCCGTCGTCGTCCACCGACAGCTCGGCGCCGGTCTCGTCCTGGATGCCGCGGATGTTCTTGCCCTTGGGGCCGATCAGCTCGCCGATCTTGTCCACCGGGATCTGGACCGTCACGATCCGCGGGGCGAAGCGGGACAGCTCCGCGCGCGGCGCCGTGAGCGCCTTGTCCATCTCCCCCAGGATGTGGAGCCGCCCCTCGCGCGCCTGCGCCAGCGCCTCCTCCATGATCCCGAGGTCGAGCCCCTCGATCTTGATGTCCATCTGGATGGACGTGATCCCCTCGCGGGTCCCCGCCACCTTGAAGTCCATGTCGCCGAGGTGGTCCTCGGTGCCCAGGATGTCGGTCAGGATGGCGTACTTCGCGCCCTCCTTGATGAGCCCCATGGCCACGCCGGCGACCGCCGCCTTCATCGGGACGCCGGCATCGAACAGCGCCAGCGAGCCGCCGCACACCGAGGCCATCGACGACGACCCGTTGGACTCGAGGACGTCGGAGACCACGCGAATGGTGTACGGGAACTCCGCGAAGTCGGGGAGCACCCCCTGCAGCGCCCGCTCCGCCAGGTTGCCGTGCCCGATCTCCCGGCGGCTGGTGCCGCGCATCGGCCGCACCTCCCCTGTGGAGAACGGCGGGAAGTTGTAGTGCAGCATGAACGACTTGGTGGTCTCGCCCGGCTCATCGATGGTGTCGAGCCGCTGGGCGTCCTTGGCCGTCCCGAGGGTGGCCGCCACCAGCGCCTGCGTCTGCCCGCGCGTGAACAGCGCGGAGCCGTGCGACCGGGGGAGCACCCCGGCGTCGATGCTGATCGCGCGCACCTCGCGCGGCGTGCGCCCGTCCACCCGGTGCCCCGTCTCCAGCACCTGCGCCCGGAGCTCGTGGTACTCCACGTCGCCCAGGATGGCGTGGATGTCCTTGGGGTTGTCGGGGAACTCGGTGAGGAGCCCCTCGGCCAGCTCCTTCTTCGCCCGTTCCACCGCCTCGATGCGGGTGTGCTTGTCCTTCTGGTTGAGCGCCTCGCGGATCTTCCCCGACGCCAGCGCCTTGGCCCGCACCACCACCCCCTCGGGCGGCTCGGCCTTCGTCCACGCCATCTTCGGCTGCGCCACCTTCGGCAGCAGCTCCTGCTGCATCGCGATCAGCTCGCGGATGCCGTCGTGCGAGAGCTTGAGCGACTCGAGCACGTCAGCCTCGGACACCTCCAGCGCGCCCCCTTCCACCATCACGATGGAGTCCGACGACCCGGCCACCACGAGCTCGAGGTCGGAGAAGGCCAGCTGCTGGAACGTGGGGTTGAGCACCCAGTGCCCCTGCACGCGCCCGACGCGCACCCCGGCAATCGGCCCCAGGAACGGGATCTTGGACGCGTTCAGCGCGAAGGACGCCGCCACCAGCGCCAGCACGTCGGCGTCATTCTCCTGGTCGGCCGACACCACGTAGATGAAGACCTGGACCTCGTTCTTGAACCCCTCGGGGAACAGCGGCCGGATCGACCGGTCGATGATGCGCGCCGCGAGGATCTCGTGGTCGTGCGGGCGGCCTTCCCGCTTGATGAACCCGCCGGGGATCTTCCCCGCCGCGTAGGTCTTCTCCTTGTACTCCACGGTGAGCGGGAAGAACGGGAGCGGACTCTGGTTCTCGCTCACCGTCACCGCCGCCAGCACCATCGTGTCGCCAAACTGGACCACGGCGGAACCCGCCGCCTGCTTCGCCATGCGGCCGGTCTCGATGACCAGCGGGCGCCCCGCGAAGGTCCGTTCGATTCGATGCATCATCTGC
>JAGWYS010000048.1 GCA_018969225.1 Gemmatimonadota bacterium
TGAGGTCACCGGTTCGATCCCGGTCGTGAGCTTGCGACGGGCCGTCAGGGGGGCATTCCCCCGGGCGGCCCGTCGCGCGTTTTGGGGCGAGGCGGCGAGCCGTCGGGTGGCGCTCAGGCGCGTGCGCCGCGCCGCCTTGCGGGGTTTTCCGCCTCCGGCTATGTTCCGAGGCTCACCCTCAAGGCATTCCGCGTGGGTTTGCGGGGCGCCCGAGGGGCCGCAGGTGGAGGGCGCACGGAGAGCGCATGGAGGGCGTCTGGTGGGCCGGAGCGGCCGCGCCGGAGTTTTTGTCTGGAAGGTTTGCAGTGTTCCCCGCAGTAGCGAGAGCGATTCGAGACGAGCAGCCGGGGGCCGGGAGGCCGCTGGCGCGTCGCAGCCTGGAGCCGGACGATGCCGCGCGAGAAGATCATCCTCGGGTGCACCGAGTGCAAGAACCGCAATTACTTCACGATGAAGAACAAGCGCCTGCACCCGGAGCGCGTGGAGTGGAAGAAGTACTGCCCGCGCTGCGACAAGCACCAGCTCCACAAGGAAACCAAGTAGCCATGTCGACGCCGGCGGAGTTGCCGCGGCCCGGGGCGCTGCCCCGGCTGGTGTCGTTCTACCACGACGTGGTCGCGGAGATGCGGAAGGTCACGTGGCCGGATCGGCCGCAGCTGCAGCAGGCGACGGTGCAGATCATCGTCTTCGTGCTGGTGCTGGGGGCGCTCATCGCGCTGGTGGACGTGGCGCTGCAGGCGGTGGTGGTGCGCCTGCCGGCGCTGCTGCTGGGCCGGTGAGCGCGCCGCGATGATGGACGGGTCGCTGGCCCACCGGTGGTACGCGATCCAGACCACCTCGGGGCACGAGCACAAGGTGCAGCGGCTGATCCAGCGGAAGATCGACGCGGATCCGGCGGCGCCGGAGGACCGGTTGATCCGCCAGGCGCTGGTGCCGGTGCAGGAGGCGGTGGAGATCAAGAACGGGCGCAAGGTGGCGGTGGAGCGGAAGATCTACCCCGGGTACGTGCTGGTGGAGATGATCGCGGGGCAGGACACGCTGCACGAGGTGAACGCCATCCAGGGCGTGATCAAGTTCGTGGGGAAGGAGAAGGCCCCGATGCCGCTGCGGGACGACGAGGTGCGGCGTCTGCTGGGGCAGGCGGAGGCGGCGGAGGAGGCGCCGGCGCGGGAGGAGATCCCGTTCCTGGTGGGGCAGGCGGTGCAGATCACCGAGGGCCCGTTCGCCGACTTCAACGGGACGGTGGAGGAAGTGCTGCCGGAGAAGGGGAAGGTGCGGGTGTCGGTGAGCCTGTTCGGGCGGCCGACCAGCGTCGAACTGGACTACCTGCAGCTGCGCGGCTACTGAGCCCCCCGGGGGCGCGGAGTCGCTGGGGGGGACGCAGGTCCCCGCCGGGTCGCCCACCACGGCGACGGTAAAGACGGGCGTGGGAGCACGACCCGGCGCGGACGGTCCGCGACGGGAACTTGCGACGCGGCACACGCGAGGCATGCATGGCCAAGAAGGTCACGGGATTCGTCAAGCTGCAGATCCCGGCGGGGAAGGCCAATCCGGCGCCGCCGGTGGGCACGGCCCTGGGCCCCCAGGGGATCAACATCATGGGCTTCTGCAAGGAGTTCAACGCCCGCACGCAGGGGGGCGACATGATCATCCCGGTGGAAGTCACGATCTACGGCGACAAGTCGTTCACCTTCGTGCTGAAGACCCCGCCGGCGGCGGAGCTCATCAAGAAGGAGATCGGGGTGGAGAAGGGGTCGGGGCAGCCGAACAAGGTGAAGGTGGGGGCGATCAGCCGCGCGCAGCTGGAGAAGATCGCGCAGGTGAAGATGCCGGACCTGAACTGCGACTCCCTCGAGAGCGCCGTGGCCATGATGGCCGGGGCGGCGCGCTCGATGGGGATCACGGTGAGGGACTGAGCGCATGCGCACCCACGGGAAGCAGTACCGCGCGGCGAGCGCGCGGCGCGTCGCGACGGCGACGCACGGGGCCGGCGAGGCGCTGGCGCTGGTGAAGCAGATGAGCTTCGCGAAGTTCGACGAGACGGTCGAGGTGGCGGTGCGGCTGGGGGTGGACCCCCGGCACGCCGACCAGGTGGTGCGGGGGACGGTGCTCCTCCCCGCCGGGACCGGGAAGACGGTGCGGGTGCTCGTGATCTGCGCGGGGCCGAAGGTGCAGGAGGCGCAGGAGGCGGGCGCCGACTTCGTGGGGACGGAGTTCCTGGCGAAGGTGAAGGAGGGGTGGCTGGACTTCGACGTGATGATCGCGACGCCGGACCAGATGGGGCAGGTGGGGCAGCTGGGGCGCGTGCTGGGCCCGCGCGGGCTGATGCCCAACCCCAAGGCGGGGACGGTGACGTTCGACGTCGGGAAGGCGGTGCGCGAGGCGAAGGGGGGGAAGATCGAGTTCCGCGTCGACAAGGGGGGGAACGTGCACGCCCCGATCGGCAAGGTCTCGTTCACGCCGGAGCAGCTGGGGGCGAACCTCGCCGCGCTGATGGACGCGCTGGGCCGGGCCAAGCCGGCGGCGGCGAAGGGGGTGTACATCCGGAACGTGGCGGTCTCGAGCACGATGGGACCGGGCGTGACGGTCGATCCGGCGCCGTACCGGTAAGGGGACCCTGACGATGAAGATGAAGCGCACCGAGAAGCAGCGGCTGGTGAGCGCGCTGCGCGACAAGCTGGAGGGCGCGTCGGCGCTCTACTACACCGACTTCACGGGGCTGAACGTGAAGCGGATGACCGACCTGCGGCGCCGGTTCCGGAAGGCCGGGGTGGAGTACGTGGTCATCAAGAACACGCTGGCGCTCCGGGCGGTCAACGAGAGCGGGCTGGTGGCGCAGCGGCTGAAGGGGCCGACCGGGGTGGTGGTGGCGCGGGACGCCATCACGGCCGCGAAGGTCCTGGCGGACTTCGCCAAGGAAAACGACCAGCGGCCGGCGGTGAAGGGCGGGGTCTACGAGGGGGCGGCGGTGGACGAGGCGATGGTGAAGCGGCTGGCCTCGCTCCCCACCCGCGAGGAGGCCCTGTCGATGTTCGCCGGCTACCTGAACAGCATCCCGATGATGTTCGCCCTCGCCCTCGACGCGCGCAAGGCGCAGCTCGGCGGCGGCGACGACACTCCCCAGGCGTCCGCCTGATCACACGCCCCAGGGCCCCTGGGGGACACCACCGGAGCACACACCATGGCTAACAGCACCCTGAGCAAGGACGAGATCCTCGACGCGATCGGCGCCATGAGCGTCATCGAGCTGTCGGAGCTGATCGAGGCGTTCAAGACGAAGTTCAACGTCACCATCGCGGCGGTGGCGGCGGGCGGCGGCGGGGCCGCGGCCCCGGCGGCGGCGGTCGAGGAGCAGACGGAGTTCACCGTCATCCTCAAGGAAGCCGGCGCGAAGAAGATCCAGGTCATCAAGGTGGTGCGCGAGCTCACCGGCCTCGGCCTCAAGGAGGCGAAGGACCTGGTGGACGGCGCGCCCAAGACGCTGAAGGAGAACGTGTCCAAGGACGACGCGGCGGCGATCAAGGCCAAGCTGGAGGCCGAGGGCGCCGTGGTCGAGGTCAAGTAAGGCCGGCCGCGAAGGCACGCGCCCTGCGCCCCCGACTCCGCTGGACCCCTTCCGCCCCGGGAGGGTCGGCCACCTGGCCGGCCCCCCCGGGGACGGTGCGCTTCGCACCCCTGCCCGCCCCGGGCCCGGTGCCCCCCGCCTGCGGGTGAGCCCCCTACGGATATGATCAACCAGATCTCGTTCGCCAAGCTCGAGGCGGGGATGGACATGCCCCACCTCCTCGAAATCCAGACGCGCGCCTTCGAGTCGCTGCTGCAGACCGACGCCGCCTCCCGGGAGCGCGAGGACATCGGCCTCGAGCGCGTCTTCCAGGACCTCTTCCCGATCACCGACGTCCACGAGAACTTCTCGCTGGACTTCGTGCGGTACGCGCTCGGGGAGCCCAAGTACTCCGTCGCCGAGTGCATCGAGCGCGACATGACGTACTCGGCCCCCCTCAAGGCGACCCTCCAGCTCGTGGTCTACGAGGACACCGCCGACGGGAAGCGCCCGCGCAACATCATCGAGAAGGAGGTCTACCTCGGCGAGCTGCCGCTCATCACCGAGCTGGGCACCTTCGTCATCAACGGCGCCGAGCGGGTGATCGTCTCCCAGCTCCACCGCTCCCCCGGCGTGGTCTTCGAGGAGGCCACCCACCCCAACGGGCAGCGGCTCCTCTCCTCGCGGATCATCCCGTTCCGCGGGTCGTGGGTCGAGTTCACCGTGGACATCCACGACGTGATCTACGTCCACATCGACAAGAAGAAGAAGTTCCCCGCCACCGCGCTGCTGCGCGCCTTCGGCTTCGGCGAGAACCGCGACATCCTGCGCCTGTTCTTCGCCGAGCGCGAGCTGGACCTCACCCGCGAGCGCACCTCGCGCACCGACCAGCGGGAGGTCCTCGGCGCCATCATCGCGGAGGACATCACCCTCGAGGGGGAGGCGGCCGCGGCCGACGCCCCCAAGCCCAAGACCAAGAAGGCCCGCGCCGAGCGCGAGCGCGCCGAGGCCGCCCTCCTCGTCCGCGAGGGGGACGAGCTGACCGAGGAGGTCCTCGCCCGCCTCGCCCGCCAGGGGATCGGCCGCGTCAAGGTCTTCGCCTCGTACACCCAGGTCGACCTCCGCGACGAGCAGGACGCCATCGACCGCGGCGAGCGCGAGGTGCGCCGCACCCTCGCCCGCGACGCCGTGGACCCCGACACCGGCGAGGTCGTCGCCGAGAAGGGGACCGTCCTCACCGACGCGACCATCCGCGCCATCCGCAAGGCCGACGTCACCAAGGTGCACGTCTTCGTCCCCTCCGGTCGCGCCGAGTCCACCCTGGTGCGCAACACCCTCGCCAAGGACCCCACCAAGTCCGAGGACGAGGCGCTGCGCCAGATCTACGCCCTCCTGCGCCCCGGCGACGCCCCCAACCGGGAGACGGCCAAGCAGGCGCTCGAGCGGCTGTTCTTCTCCCCCAAGCGCTACGACCTGGGGCGCGTGGGGCGCTACAAGATCAACCAGCGCCTGCGCCTGTCCACCCCCGCCAGCACCACGGTCCTCACCCGCGAGGACTTCGTCGAGATCATGCGGCAGCTCGTCGAGCTCCACGAGGGGCGCGGCGACGTGGACGACATCGACCAGCTGGGGAACCGCCGCATCCGCTCGGTGGGCGAGCTCATCGCCAACCAGTTCTCCGTCGGCCTCTCGCGCATGGCGCGCCTGGTCAAGGAGCGGATGTCGATCAACACCGACCCCGACAAGGTCTCCCTGGACGACCTCGTCAACGCCCGCACCGTCTCGGCGGTGATCCAGGCGTTCTTCGGGTCGTCGCAGCTGTCGCAGTTCATGGACCAGACCAACCCGCTCGCCGAGCTGACGCACAAGCGGCGCCTCTCGGCGCTCGGCCCGGGGGGGCTCACCCGCGAGCGCGCCGGGTTCGAGGTCCGCGACGTGCACTACTCGCAGTACGGGCGCATGTGCCCCATCGAGACGCCCGAAGGGCCGAACATCGGGCTGATCACCTCGCTGGCGTGCTTCGCGCGCGTCAACGACCTCGGCTTCATCGAGACCCCGTACCGCATCGTCAAGGAGGGGCGCGTCACCGGCGAGGTCGTGTGGCTCGACGCCAACCGCGAGGAGGACGCCATCATCGCGCAGGCGAACGCCAAGCTGAACCCCGACGGCACGTTCGTGGACGACCTCGTGCTGTCGCGCAAGCGCGGCGACCTGCCGCTCGTGCCGCCGACGGACATCGACTACATGGACGTCGCCCCCGAGCAGCTGGTGTCCATCGCGTCGGCGCTCATCCCGTTCCTCGAGCACGACGACGCGAACCGCGCGCTGATGGGCTCGAACATGCAGCGGCAGGCCGTGCCGCTCCTCAACCCGCGCACCCCGCTGGTGGGGACCGGGCTGGAGGGGACCGTGGCCGTGGACTCGGGCGCCGTCATCATCGCGCGGCGCGCGGGGACCGTCACCGCGGTCACCGCCGACGAGATCATCGTGGACGCCGGGATCGGGGGCGACCCCGTCCCCGCCGACCGGCCGCTGGCGCGGCTGGGGCAGCTGGACCGCTACAGGCTCAAGAAGTACTGGCGCACCAACCAGGACACCGCCATCAACCAGCGCCCGCTGGTGCGGCTGGGGCAGCGCGTGGCGCAGGGGCAGGTGCTGGCCGACGGCGCCGCCACCGAGCTGGGGCAGCTGGCGCTGGGCGCGAACGTGACCGTGGCGTTCATGCCGTGGTACGGGCACAACTTCGAGGACGCGATCATCCTGTCGGAGCGGCTGGTGAAGTTCGACGTGTTCTCGTCGATCCACATCCAGGAGCTCGAGCTGCACGTGCGCGACACGAAGCGCGGGCAGGAGGAGATCACGCGCGAGATCCCGAACGTCGCCGAGGAGGCGCTGGTGGACCTCGACGAGCGCGGGATCGTGCGGATCGGCGCCGCCGTGCGCCCGGGCGACATCCTCGTCGGCAAGATCACCCCCAAGGGGGAGACGGAGCTGTCCCCCGAGGAGAAGCTGCTGACGGCCATCTTCGGCGAGAAGGCGAAGGACGTGAAGGACTCGTCGCTCAAGGTGCCCCCCGGCATGGAGGGGGTGGTGATCGACGTCAAGATCTTCTCGCGCGTCGAGGACCAGGTGGTGGAGAAGGACCGCGGCGAGCGGATCGGCGAGGTGCGCCGGGTCGAGGGGGAGGAGAAGATCCGCGTGAACGAGGTGCGCGACGCCGAGCTGGCGGTCGCGCTGGAGGGGGCCACGGTGGCGCTGGCGCTCCGCGCCGGGACGGTGGAGGAGGCGATCCCGGCCGGGACCCGCCTGGACGCCGCGCTGCTGGCCGGGCTCCGCTTCGCGACGCTGGACCTGAAGACCTTCCGGGTGGAGGAGGCCGCGGTCAACCGGACGGTGCGCGAGATCATCGACGCCGCCAACCAGGAGAAGGCGCGGATCGAGGAGCGGGCGGAGGAGCGGATCGACCGGATCCTGCAGCCCGACGAGCTCCCGCCGGGGGTGATCCAGCTGGTGAAGGTGTACCTGGCGGAGAAGCGGAAGATCTCGGTGGGCGACAAGATGGCCGGCCGGCACGGCAACAAGGGCATCGTGGCGCGCATCGTCCCCGAGGAGGACCTGCCGTTCCTGCCGAACGGGCGGCCGGTGGACATCGTGCTGAACCCGCTGGGCGTGCCGTCGCGCATGAACGTGGGGCAGATCCTGGAGACGCACCTGGGGTGGGCGGCGAAGCTGCTGGGCTTCTACGCCAAGACGCCGGTGTTCGAGGGGGCGAACGAGCGGGAGATCGGGCTGCTCATGCGCCTGGCCGGGGTGCGGTGGGCGCGCGAGACGCTGGGGCTGGGCGAGGCGGCCACGGACCCGACGGCGGAGGAGCTGCGGGCGCTGCTGGCCGACGTGAAGCCGGACCGGCGGCTCCCCGACCAGGTGGTGCTGCTGGCGGACGCCAGCCTGGACGACCTGGGGGCGAAGGGGATGTCGGCGGCGACGAAGGCGCTGCACGCGCGGCTGGGGGCGTTCCTGCAGCAGGCGGGGCGGACGCTGGCCGACCGGGCGCGCGAGGCGGCGCAGGCCGCGCTGGCGGTGCACCGTGCGGCTCCCGAGGGGGAGCTCGCGGGCGAGCGCCCCGGGGCGCGCGCCGAGGCGGTGGCGGCGCTCGAGGCGGAGGCCTCGGCCGACGCGCCGGCGACGCTGCGCCGGCTGGGACTGCCCGGGCTGGCGGCCGCGCTGGAGGCGAAGCACCCCGCGGTGGATGCCGCGGCGGTGGAGGTGATGCGGCTGGCCGGGCTGACGCCCGGGGGCAAGGTGCACCTGCGCGACGGGCGCACCGGGGAGCCGTTCCAGGCGCCGGTGACGGTGGGCGAGATCTACATGCTGAAGCTGTCGCACCTGGTGGACGACAAGATCCACGCGCGGTCCATCGGTCCGTACTCGCTGGTGACGCAGCAGCCGCTCGCCGGGAAGGCGCAGTTCGGCGGCCAGCGCTTCGGGGAGATGGAGGTGTGGGCGCTGGAGGCGTACGGCGCGGCGCACACGCTGCAGGAGATCCTGACGGTGAAGTCGGACGACGTGAACGGGCGGAGCCGCGTGTACGAGGCGATCGTGAAGGGGCAGAACCTGCCGGAGCCGGGGATCCCGGAGTCGTTCAACGTGCTGGTGAAGGAGCTGCAGGCGCTGGGGATCAAGGTCACGCTCGGGGCCACCGACGGTCCCGGGGTCGAGCTGGTGGATGCGGGCACCGGCGGTGCCGGCGGGGAGGAGTGAGCGCATGATCGATTTCCGCAGCGCGCGCGACGCCCGGGCGTCGGCGTTCGACTACATGTCGGTCCGGATCGCCTCGCCCGAGGAGATCCGCGGGCCGCGCGACCCCAAGGAGCGGGAGCGGCTGGAGATGGCCGGGCTGCGCTCGTGGTGGTCGTGGGGGGAGGTCACGAAGCCGGAGACCATCAACTACCGCTCGTTCAAGCCCGAGAAGGACGGGCTGTTCTGCGAGAAGATCTTCGGCCCGGTGAAGGACTGGGAGTGCCACTGCGGGAAGTACAAGCGGATCCGCTACCGCGGCGTGATCTGCGACCGCTGCGGCGTGGAGGTGACGCTGAGCAAGGTGCGGCGCGAGCGGATGGGGCACATCGAGCTCGCGGTGCCGGTGGCGCACATCTGGTTCTTCAAGACGCTGCCGAGCCCGATGGGGAACCTGCTCGACGTCACGCTGCGCGACCTCGAGAAGGTGATCTACTACAGCAATTACATCGTCATCGACCCCGGCGCGCAGGAGGTGCGCGAGCGCCAGCTGCTGGACGAGGACGAGTACCTGACGCTGCGCCAGAAGGCCAAGGCGGAGGGGGACGCGGCGTTCCAGGCGGACATCGGGGCGCCGGCGGTGCGCGAGCTGCTGCGGCGGCTGGACGTGGACGCGACGGCGGAGCAGCTGCGGGCGTCGGTGGTGGGGGAGGGGTCCCAGCACCGCAAGAAGCAGATGCTGAAGCGCCTCAAGATCGTGGACGCGTTCCGCAACAGCGGCGAGGGGGGCGAGATCCGCAACCGGCCGGAGTGGATGATCCTGGACGTGATCCCGGTCATCCCCCCCGACCTGCGGCCGCTCGTGCCGCTGGACGGCGGGCGCTTCGCCACGTCGGACCTGAACGACCTGTACCGGCGCGTGATCAACCGCAACAACCGCCTGCAGAAGCTGATCTCGCACCGGGCGCCGGAGGTGATCCTGCGCAACGAGAAGCGGATGCTGCAGGAGGCCGTGGACGCGCTGTTCGACAACGGGCGGCGCTCGAAGGCGATCCGCGGGCGCGGGAAGCGGCCGCTGAAGTCGCTGTCGGACATGCTCAAGGGGAAGCAGGGGCGGTTCCGGCAGAACCTGCTGGGGAAGCGCGTGGACTACTCCGGGCGCTCGGTCATCGTCGTGGGCCCCGAGCTCAAGCTGCACCAGTGCGGGCTCCCCAAGGCCATGGCGCTGGAGCTGTTCAAGCCGTTCATCATCCACAAGCTGGTGGAGAGCGGCGAGGCGGAGACGGTGAAGCGCGCCAAGAAGATCGTGGAGCGCGAGAACGCCATGGTGTACGAGGTGCTCGAGGGGATCATCCGCGACCACCCCGTGCTGCTCAACCGTGCGCCGACGCTGCACCGCCTGGGGATCCAGGCGTTCGAGCCGGTGCTGGTGGAGGGGAAGGCGATCCGCATCCACCCGCTGGTGTGCGCGGCGTTCAACGCGGACTTCGACGGCGACCAGATGGCGGTGCACGTGCCGCTGTCGTTCGAGGCGCAGATCGAGGCGCGCGTGCTGATGCTGTCGTCCAACAACATCCTCAAGCCCTCCGACGGGCGGCCGGTGGCCGAGCCCAGCCAGGACATCGTGCTGGGGTGCTACGTGGCCACGAAGGCGCCGGCCGGGTTCGAGGCGCTGCAGAAGGACGAGGCCGCGCAGCGCGCGCTCCCCGCGTTCGCCGAGCGCTTCGAGGTGGAGCTGGCGATCGCCAACGGCGCGCTGGGGTGGCAGGCGCCCGTGCGGTGGCTGGACCGCACCGCGGAGCCGGCGCAGTGGATCACCACCACGGCGGGGCGCGTGCTGTTCAACGCCATCGTCCCCGCGGCGCTGCCGTTCCTCAACAAGGACATGAAGAAGAAGGCGCTCGGCGAGCTGGTCTTCCAGAGCTACCGCACCGCGGGGCTGGCCGAGACCGTGGCGCTGCTCGACCGGCTCAAGGAGTTCGGCTTCCGCAACGCCACCCGCGGCGGCGTGTCCATCGGGATCGAGGACCTGCACATCCCGAAGGAGAAGGCGACGCTGCTGCAGGAGGCGTCGGAGCGCGTCGAGCGCTTCCAGCGCGCCTACGCGACGGGCAACATCACGAACGGCGAGCGCTACAACAAGGTGATCGACACCTGGACGCACGCCAACACCGACGTCGCCGACGCCATGGTGAAGACCATGCGCGAGTCGCAGGGCGGCTTCAACCCGGTGTTCATGATGTTCGACTCCGGCTCCCGCGGCTCGCGCGACCAGATCCGCCAGCTGGCCGGGATGCGCGGGCTCATGGCCAAGCCGCAGAAGAAGCTCACCGGCGGCATCGGCGAGATCATCGAGAACCCCATCAAGTCCAACTTCCGCGAGGGGCTCTCGGTCCTCGAGTACTTCTCGTCCACGCACGGCGCCCGGAAGGGGCTCGCCGACACGGCGCTCAAGACCGCCGACGCCGGCTACCTCACCCGCCGCCTGGTGGACGTGGCGCAGGACATGACGATCACCGAGCCCGACTGCGGCACCACGCTCGGCCTCGACACGGCGGCGCTGAAGGAGGGGGAGGACGTCATCGAGCCGCTCGCCGAGCGGCTGGTCGGCAACGTGGCCGCCGAGGAGGTCACCGACCCGATGGAGCGCGACGAGGCCGGCCGCCCGCGGCTGCTGGCCGCCCGCGGCGAGCTCATCTCCGAGGAGGTCGCGCAGGCCATCGAGGACGCCGGGATCGAGTCCGTCCGGATCCGCTCGGTCCTCACCTGCGAGGCCAAGCGCGGGCTGTGCCGCATGTGCTACGGGCGCAACCTGGCCACCATGGAGATGGTGGACCTGGGCGAGGCGGTCGGCATCATCGCCGCGCAGTCCATCGGCGAGCCCGGGACGCAGCTCACGCTCCGCACGTTCCACATCGGCGGCGCCGCCGCGCGCATCGCCGAGCAGACCGCGCGGCGCACCAAGAAGGCCGGCGTCATCGAGTTCGGCGACCGCCTCGTCACCGTGCGCAACCCCGACGGGCAGGACGTGGTCACGTCCTACGAGGGGGAGCTGGTCATCAAGGCGTCCGCCGAGCCCGGCGCGGCCATCGAGGCGCGCCTCCAGGTCCCCCTGGGCGCGTACCTCATGGTCAAGGACGGCCAGGTGGTGAAGAAGGACGACACCGTCTTCACCTGGGACCCGTACTCCAACCCCATCATCGCCGACGTCACCGGGACCGTCCGCTTCGTGGACCTCGTCGAGGACGAGTCGCTGTCCGAGGAGCTCGACGAGCTCACCGGCCTGCGCCAGCGCGTCGTCATCGAGGACCGCGAGAAGAAGCTCCACCCGCACATCGAGATCTGGCAGGAGCAGGGCGGGAAGGAGAAGCGCGTGCGCGACTTCATCCTGCCGGTGGGCGCCGTCATCACCATCGAGGACGGCGAGCGGATCCAGGCCGGCACCATCCTGGCCAAGATCAGCCGCGAGGCCTACAAGACCCGCGACATCACCGGCGGCCTCCCCCGCGTGGCCGAGCTGTTCGAGGCCCGCCGCCCCAAGGACCCCGCCACCATCTCCGAGGTGGACGGCTTCGTCCGCTTCGGCGAGATCAAGCGCGGCAAGCGCGAGGTGTTCGTGCGCCCCGCCACCGTCGCCAGCGGCCAGTGGCTCGTGGACGAGGGCGCCGAGGAGCAGGTGTACGAGGTCCCGTCGGGCAAGCACCTCCGCGTCCACGAGGGCGACCGCGTGCGCGCCGGCGACCGCATCTCCGAGGGGCCCGTCAACCCGCACGACATCCTCCGCATCCGGGGGCCGCGCGCGGTGCAGGAGTACCTCCTGAACGAGGTCCAGGAGGTCTACCGCCTGCAGGGCGTGAAGATCAACGACAAGCACATCGGCGTGATCGTCAAGCAGATGCTGCAGAAGGTCCGCATCACCGACTCGGGGGACACCGAGCTCCTCGAGGGGGAGCACGTGGATCGTGCGCAGTGGCGCGAGATCAACGAGGAGGCCGTCGCCAAGGGGCTCCGCCCCGCCGCCGAGGAGCCCCTGCTCCTGGGCATCACCAAGGCGTCGCTCACCACGCAGTCGTTCGTCTCCGCGGCCTCCTTCCAGGAGACCACCCGCGTCCTCACCGACGCGGCCATCCGCGGCACCCGCGACGACCTGCTGGGGCTCAAGGAGAACATCATCATCGGGCACCTCATCCCCGCCGGCACCGGCATGTACCGGTACCAGGAGGTGGACGTCGAGTCCGACGCGATCCCGGAGCCCGAGCCGATTCCGGAGGCGCTGGAGCCCTCGTTCGAGGCGCTCCTCCCCAGCTTCGGGGAGCCCGTCCCGTTCACGATGGGCGACGACTGAGCCGCCAGGCCGGCCGGTCCTTCGGGGCCGGCCGGGACGGCGCGTGTGCCACGGGGCCGGTCCGCAGGGCGCGGACCGGCCCCGTGCGCGTTCCCGCGGGGCCGTGGGCCGTCAGTCGGGGGGAATCGCCCCCGGGGGCGGCGGCTCCCCGCCGGGGCCCCCGGGACGCCCGCCGGAGCGCGCCTGGGGCGGCGGACGCCGCGTCCGCAGCACCGCGGCGCTGTCCATCCATCCCCGCAGCTGCGCCAGCGTCGAGGCGTATCCCCGCTCCGGCGCCGTCGGTGCCACCACCGCCTCGGTCGCGCGCACGAAGCGGCCGTCGCGCACGTCGGTGAACTGCGTCAGCAGCCCCACCGAGTCGCCCCGCGCCAGCACCATCCCGCTCACCACGTAGTCCGCGCGCAGGCTCCACCCCACCGACATGGGGTCGCGGCGGTCGCGCACGGCCTGCGCCGTGGTGGCGCTGTCCACCACCATCACCTGCTCCGCCGGCACCCCCTGCCGCAGCGCCGTCACCAGCGCGCGCGCCATCGCGGACCACCCCCGGTTGCCGGTGGCGTTGAGGTAGGGGAGCACGACCAGCCGCGGGCGCCCGTCGCGTTGCGGCGCCAGCAGCGGCGTGATGCGCGCGCGCCCCGCGCCGGTGTCCGCCGGGAGGGCGCGCGTGGCCCGCTGCGACGCGGTGTCCATGCCGGCGCGCCGCAGCGCCTGGGCCAGGGAGTCCGCGAAGAGGCGCCCCACCGCCTCCAGCAGCTGGGCGCGCTCGACGGCCAGCGCCGCGGTGTCAGGAGCGCCCGCCACCCCGCCGGCGGGCCGCCCGGGAGAGCCCGCCGAGGCCGCGCCCGCGCCGCTGCGCCCGCGGACGGCGGCGGCAATGGCCAGCGACTCCGCACGGGAAATCACCACCGGCACCGCCTCGGCGCCGGGGCTGTCGGCCGCGGCGAACGGCGTCATGAGCACCACGTCACCGCGCGCGGGGTCGGCGGGCTCCGGTGCGGCGGCCGGACGCTCGGGGGAGAGGGTGGGGGCGGGATTGCGGGCCACGGGCGTGACCGCCGCCCCGCGGGCGCGCCTGCCGGTCCCCTCGCCCGGCGTGCGGAGCACCTGGATCGCCAGCGCCAGGGTGCCAGCAACCGCCACCAGCGCCGCCAGCCGTCGCACCATCCCCGACCCCGACCACGCCCCCCCTGGCGCCATCTCCACCTGGTCCAGCGCGGCCAGCAGATCGCGCGCGGAGGGGGGGCGCCGGGCGGCGTCCTTCTCCAGGCATTGCATCACCACGGCCGAGAGCGCCGGCGGCACGTCGGGGGCCACGCGATGCGGCGCGGCGGGCACCCGCGTCAGCTGCGCCGCCAGCGTGTCTTGCGGGGTCCGTCCCTCGAAGGGGGCGCGCCCGGTGAGCAGCTCGTAGGCCAGCAGCCCCACGGCGTAGAGGTCGGCGCGATGGTCGGCCGCCGGGTCGGCCGCCAGCTGCTCGGGGGCCATGTAGGCGGGCGTGCCGATGGCCATGCCGGTGACGGTCGTCCCGGGGCGCGGCGCCGCGGCCGAGAGCGCCTTGGCGATCCCGAAATCGGTGACGAGCGCCGTGCGTCCGATGGTGAGGATGTTCCCCGGCTTGATGTCGCGGTGCACCACGCCGCGCTCGTGGGCGAAGGCGAGCGCCTCGAGGATGTCGTGGAGCAGCCGCACCACGTCGCGCGGGGGGAGGCGCTCGCCGCGGGCCACCGGCGACCGGAGCGACTCCCCCTCGATGTACGGCATGGAGAACCAGAGGAGCCCGTCCGCCTCGCCGGCGGCGAGCAGCGGCACGATGTGCGGATGCTGCAGCTGCGCGGCCAGCTGGATCTCGCGCTGGAAGCGCTCGACGTTCACCCCGGCGGCCAGTTCGGGGGGGAGCACCTTGATGACCACGCGGCGCCCCAGCGCGGATTCCGTGGCCACGAAGACGCGCGACATCCCCCCCCCGCCCAGCTCGCGTTCGATCTGGAACCTGGGGGCCAGCAGCTGCTGCAGGCGGTGCGCGAAGTCGGGCACGGCGGGGCTTCCCCGGGTGGCGAGGGGCGAGCGCGGACGGGGCGACGCCCCGGAAATCTAGCCGCGCGTCGCGCTGGGCCGGAGGCGGCGCCGGATGCACATTGCAGGAGCCCCGCCATCCGGCATCGCTCCGTCCACGCCATCGCCCCCGAGGCCGCCATGTCCCGTCCTGTCGCCCCCCGCCGTCACCCCGAGCATGCGCGCGGCGGGCGCGCCCTCCCCGTGCGCGCTCGCCCCGCCCGCCGCCTCCCGGCGTGGATCGTCGCGCTGGCCGTGTGCGGAGGGTGCGCGTCGGGCACGGGGGGCGCTGGGGCGGGCGGTGCGGGCGGGCGCGCCGCCGACGCGGGGATCGCCACGGTGCAGACGGCCACGCTCCAGAACGCCGCGGGGAGCGCGCGCGGCGTGAACCTGCTGGCCACCACCGAGGTGCACAGCGTCGCGATTGCCGCGCCGGTGGGGCCGGTGTTCGACGCGCTGACCGCCGCGTATGCCTCCCTGGGGATCCCGGTGGCGGAGATCGACCAGCAGGCCCGGACGGTGGGGAACCCGTCGTTCCGCGCGCGCCGCCGGATCGGAACGGTGCCGGCCGTGCGGGCGCTGGACTGCGGGGGGGACAGCGGGATGCCGAACGCCGAGACGTACGAGCTGCGGCTGGCGATCCGCTCGCGGGTGGTGCCGGGGGAGGGCGGGGGGAGCGTGCTGCAGACCACGGTGGAGGGGACGGCGCGGAACGCGACGACGGCCGCCTCGAGCGACGTGCGGTGCTCGTCGCAGGGGGCGCTGGAGCGGCGGTTGGGGGAGGTGGTGAAGGCAGCGGTTTCCGGGAAGCCCCCCGTTGACCCCCGTTCCCTTCGGGACTAAGCTTCGGATTCCGTTCCGTGCCGCGCCCGGAGGGAGAACCATCCCGGGGCGATCCACGTAGAGGCAGGTGTTTGAACGCCCGGCCCCGTGCCGGTCCATCCCAAGTGAGATGCCCACGATCAACCAGCTGGTCCGTCGCGCCCGCCAGGAGGTGACGGAGAAGTCGAAGGCGCCCGCGCTGAAGAGCAACCCCTTCAAGCGTGGCGTCTGCACCCGCGTCTACACCACGACGCCCAAGAAGCCCAACTCGGCGCTCCGCAAGGTGGCCCGCGTCCGCCTCACCAACCAGCTCGAGGTGACGGCGTACATCCCCGGCGAGGGGCACAACCTGCAGGAGCACTCCATCGTGCTCGTGCGCGGGGGGCGCGTGAAGGACCTCCCCGGCGTGCGCTACCACATCGTCCGCGGCACGCTCGACGCCTCCGGCGTGAACGGCCGCAACCAGAGCCGCTCCAAGTACGGCACCAAGCGGCCCAAGAAGGGCGCAGCGGCCGCGGCGGCCGCCAAGGGAGGGAAGAAGAAGTGAGCCGCCGCAAGAGCGCCGTGAAGCGCCCGGTCCTGCCCGACGCGCGCTACGACAGCCAGACTGTCTCGAAGTTCATCAACTCCCTGATGATCCAGGGGAAGAAGTCCACCGCCGAAGGGATCTTCTACGGCGCGATGGACATCGTCGAGGCCAAGACCAGCCAGCCCGGGGTGGGGGTCTTCAAGCAGGCCCTCAACAACCTCAAGCCGGTGGTCGAGGTGAAGAGCCGCCGCGTCGGCGGCGCCACCTACCAGGTCCCCGTCGAAGTCCGTCAGGACCGCCGCACCGCCCTCGCCATGCGCTGGCTCATCTCGTACTCGCGCGACCGCAACGAGAAGAGCATGGGCGAGAAGCTGGCCGCCGAGATCCTCGCTGCCAGCCGCGGCGAAGGGAACGCCATCAAGAAGAAGGAAGACACCCACCGCATGGCCGAGGCCAACAAGGCCTTCGCGCACTACCGCTGGTAGGGGGTCCGGGCGCGTCGGCGCCCCGTGACGGCCTTCGCCCCCCGCTCGGTCCAATCCGGGCGGGGGGCGATGGCGTTTCGGGCACATGACGCGCCGCGGAGGCGGCGGCCTGCCCGCCTGCTAGGCTGACGGCACCCGCCCGGTGGCCGCCATCACCGCCCCGTGCAGCGTCGCGCCGGGGGCCAGCGTCACGAGGTTCCCCACCACCGTGGTGCGCCCCCCGGGCATCCCGATCGTCGCCGCCTCCACCGTGATGTCGGACTCGGAGATCACCGGTCCCTCGATGCGCGCCCCGGACTCGATCCCGATGCCCCCCCACGCCGACAGCGCCCCCTCCACCTCGGCGCCGCGGCACACGACCAGCAGCTCCTGCGCCTTCACCGAGCCGCGGATGCGTGCGCCCTCGCCAATGAGCACCGAGCCCGTCGCCACCAGCGCCCCCTCCAGCACCGCGCCCGCCGGGATCTCCACGTCCCCCAGCACGCGCCAGTAGCGCTTCCCCAGCTGCACCCCCCCGCGGGGGGTCCAGGGCACCTTCTCGCGGGTGTCCGACGGCGGCGGCGGATCGGCCCCCGCCACCAGCACGGTGTCCGCCTCGATCCGCTGGAAGGTCACCCCCGGCGACAGCACGATCGTGCGGTCCGACGTGGCGCGCCCCAGCAGCTGCACCCCCTCGCGCGCCTCCAGCACGCCCCGCGCGTGCACCCACCGCAGCACGGTGCTGTTCTCCCCCAGGGTCACGTCCCGCATCCCCAGCAGCGCGCGCACCACCAGGTCGTCGCTGGGCGCCAGCGACTGCTGCGCCACCACCTCCCCCAGCATCACCGCCCCCGGCGGCAGCGGGGAGGCATCCGTGACCACCACCACCTCGCGGAAGGCGTCGGGGCCCGCCTCCAGCGACGAGGCGCCGCCGTGCGTCAGCACCCGCGATCCGTCCGACATCGTCGCGGGCACCCCGGGCCCGAGGAGCCCCTCCGCCGTCGCCCGCGTCAGGAAGGAGTTGGCGAAGTAGAACAGCGACCCCGAATCGCGCCCCACCCCGGGGAGCGGCTCCGCGTCGCGGCGGGCGCGCAGCTCCACGAACGCGGGGATCAGCGCCAGCAGCACCCACGCGGCCAGGGTGCCGGCCAGCAGCACGAACACGAGGAACGACGTGAGGGTCACCGGCCCCTCCCGGTCGCCGCGGTCCGGTGCCGCTCCGTCTTGTCCCACTTCACCGGCGCCTTCCGGCTCCACGACCCGCGCGACAGCGTCGCCCGCGTGACCGTCACGCCGCTCACGAGGAAGCTGAGCAGCATGAACGGCAGCATGCGCGTCCGCTCGCGCGACCCGTCGAGGCGGCTGGCCGCGGCGATCTGGAAGAAGGAGGCGAAGTTCCCCACCGTGTTGAACGAGGCGATCATGAAGAGCGTGAGCACGCCCCATTCGGGGGGGTAGCCCCAGTAGAAGAGGATGATGGCGCACGCCCACCCCAGCATCAGCACCAGCGGCACCGCGAACACCCCCAGCAGCAGCACCCCGTCCAGCACCTGCCCCAGCGGCAGGCTGCGCCGGTTGCGCAGCATCTCCAGCACGTACGCGCGCATGGCCTGGTTGTGCCCCTTGGCCCAGCGCGCCACCTGGCGCTGTCGCGAGTCCCACGTCTCGGGGACGTCCTCATAGCACTCGCTGCGGTTCTGGTACACCACCTCCCATCCGCGCATCACCAGCCGCATGGTGAGGTCGGTGTCCTCGGCCAGCGATTCGGTGCGCCAGCCGCCCACGTGCTCCAGCGCGGTGCGCCGCACGCCGCCCACCGTGCCGCCGTACTGCGGGGTCAGGCGCAGGTTCATGCGCGCCTGCTGGTCCACCTGATACCCCCCCGACCGCTCCATGTCGAGGAGGCGCGTGAGCAGGGAGACGCCCACGTTGACCGGCACCACGCGCCCCATCACCGCGCCGACCCCGGCGTCGAAGAAGGGCGCCACCAGCTGCTTGAGCAGGCGCGGCCCGGGGATGTAGTCGGCGTCGAACACCAGCACGATCTCGGACTCGTGCTGCGCCATCGCCTCGGCGAGCGCCGCGGCCTTGCCGGGGGTGCCGCCGTCGCGCAGGTGCGGGATGACGCGCCGGGGGTGCCGCGCCGCCAGCTCGAGGAGGATCGGCCGGGTGTCATCCCGCGAGCGGTCGTCGATGGGGACGATGGTGAGCTGCTCGGGGGGATAGTGGCACTGGAGGAGCGCCTCCACCGAATCGCGGATCACCCGCCCCTCGTTGTGCGCCGGGACGAACACCGTGACCTTGGGCCAGTCCGCCTCATGGATGTCCACGAAGGGCTGCCGGTGTCGCCCGAAGAGGCGGTTCACGGTGAAGAGATAGTGGCGCAGGCTGTACACCCCCACCACGCCCACGCACGTCCACATGCCGACGCTGGCGAACGGCACCGGGTTCATGAGGCCTTCCCCCTCGTGGCGCCCGCGCCCGCGTCACCGCCGAAAAGCAGCGGCACCTTGCCCCCCGATCGCGGCGCCGCGCTGGAGGGCGCGGCCTTGTGGGGGGCGACCTTGGGGGGGGCGGCCTTGGCGGGCGGGCTCATGGCGGGCGGACCCATGACGGGGGGGGCCAGGTCGGGCGGGCCCATGCCGGGGGAGTCTGCCGGAAGTTGCGCCGTGGCGGTCGCGGCGGTCGCGGCGGTCGCGGCGGTTGTGGCGGTCGCGGCGGTTGTGGCCATGGCCGGGGTGGGCTTGGCGGCGAAGCTTGAGGCCAGGGCGGTCGCCAGTTCGGCGGCCTCGCGCGCGGCCTGC
>JAGWYS010000296.1 GCA_018969225.1 Gemmatimonadota bacterium
GCGGGCGAAGCTGGGCTGCGGGACCTCCTGGTACACCAGGCCGTCGCGCTGCTGGTACACGTACAGGTGGTCGTGGCCGTGGAACACCGCGCTCACCTTGTGCTGGACCAGCAAGTCGTGGATGGGCTTGGCCCATCCGGGGCGCTGGGCGGCGAAGCCGGGCGTGCCGTCGGCGTTGGCGCCCCCCCACTCGAACGCCACCGACGCCTCGGCGCCACCGCGCGCCTCGGACCCCTGCCCCCCCACCAGGTGGTGCAGGAAGACGAAGATGTACGGCGTGGTGGTGCGCTGCAGCGTGGCGGCGAGCCAGTCGTACTGCTCCCGCCCCAGCGTCCACGCCCAGCTGCCGCCGCGGCCGACCGTGGCGACATAGGGGTCGAGCGCGATGAACGTGGCGTCCCCCCAGCTCCAGGCCACGTAGTTGCGCGGGGCGACGGGTGAATTGGTGTAGAAGCCGTCATGGGGGATGGTGGGGAAGTGCTTGACGCGCTGGGCCGCCGCCCACGCGGCGTTGTCGGGAGTCCATCCCTTCTCGCCGTCGTGGTTGCCCTGCACGAGCACCAGCGGGGTGGAGGCGCCCACGAGCCCGAACCAGTGCCGCTGCGCATAGTACGCCGGTGCCGCGGTGCGGAAATCGGGGTACTTGTCGGACATGAAGGTGTCGCCGAGGTCGAGCAGGAAGTCGGCGCTGTCGGCGCGCATGTTGAGGAGCGCGGCCTCGTAGATCTTGAGGTCGGAGTTGGCGTCCAGGTGGGAATCGGCCTGCATCACGAAGCGCCAGGTGGCGCCGGGGGGACGCGCCGTGCGCACCACCCCGTCCACGGCGGCGCTCCCGGCCGTGACGCGGTAGGGGTAGCTCCGGTCGGGCTGCAGCCCGGCGATCTCCACCGTCACCGCCTCGTTGGCGGGGAGCGCCTGCGTGACAGTGCGTCCGATGGTGGGGAGCGCGATCGTGGCGGTGCGGGCGGTGCCGGAGAAGAGGCTCAGCGCCACGCTGGTGGCGGTGGGGCGCGCCGTGATGACGTTGAGGTCGATCGTCGGCACGGTCAGCTGGAACTCCCCCGTGGGCCCCGTGGTGGGGTTCGTGGGGTTCGTGGGGTTGGCAGGGTTGGAGGGCGTGGTGGGCGCTGTCGGCACCGGCCCCGGCGCACGGTCGGACGTCGCGCACGCCGCCCCCGCGCCCCACGCAAGGATGATGGCGGCCCGGACTACGGCATCGTGGACGCGGGGGAGGAGGCGAGGCATCGGTCGGCGCGAGTGGGCTGCGGTTGGACGAGAAAAGCGTGGACCGCCTGCCGGGCGGGAACACATGCCTTAGACGGCATGGAGACGCCGACGTTAAGCGCCCCCCTGTCGCACCACCGCCCGGCCGCTAGCTTAGCCCCGCGGTTCGTCCAGCACCCTTCCCGCCTCCTGCCCCACATGCGCCAGCTGTCGCGCCGTTGGTGGCCCGTCCGGCTGCCGCGCCCCCTGCGCCCCCGCCCCCCCCTCCCGCCGGGCCCGCTTGTCCTCGTGGCGGCGCTCACCGCGTGCGACCCCGACGCGCGGGGCGCCACGCAGGTGCAGATGATGGACAACGCCTTCGCCGCCCCGGTGGTGCGCGTGCCGGTCGGGGCGGGGGTGGCGTTCGCCAACATCGGGCAGACCGCGCACAACATCGTGCCGGCGGACCCTGCGCGGTGGCCTGCGGCGCACGACACCAGCGCCGTCCCCCCCGGCGGGACCCGCACGCTCACGCTCGACTCGGCCGGGGCCTACCCGTACTACTGCAGCTACCACGGCACGCGCGACGGGCAGGGGATGGCCGGGGTGCTGGTGGTGGGGGAGGCCCCGCTCCCCGAGGGCGCGCGCGGACGGCGCGCTGCGGTGGCCGCCGCCACGGGGACCGTGCGCCGAGTGCCGCAGCCGCATCGCACCATCCAGGACGCGGTGGACGCCGCCGCACCCGGCGACCTGGTGCTGGTGGACACCGGCACCTACCGGGAGGAGGTGACGGTGAACACGCCGTCGCTGGTGCTGCGCGGCACCGACCGCAACCGGGTGGTCATCGACGGCGAGTTCCTGCGCCCCAACGGCGTCACCGTCTTCGCCGACGGGGTGGCGGTGGAGAACCTGACGGTCCGCCACCACACGGCCAACGGCGTGTTCTGGAACGGCGTCACCGGGTATCGCGGGCGCTTCCTCACCGCGGTGAACAACGGCGACTACGGCCTCTACGCCTTCGACTCGCGCGACGGCCTGCTGGAGGACAGCTACGCCAGCGGCTCCCCCGACGCGGGGTTCTACATCGGGCAGTGCGACCCGTGCCGCGCGGTGGTACGCCGCGTGACCGCGGAGCACAACGCGCTGGGGTTCTCGGGGACCAACGCCAGCGGGGACCTGCACATCCTGGGGAGCACGTGGCGGCACAACCGCGGCGGCATCGTCCCCAACTCGCTCGACACCGAGCTGCATCCGCCCCAGCACGACGTGGAGATCCGCGGCAACCTGATCCACGACAACAACAGCCGCAGCGCGCCCGGCACCGGGCTGTCACCGCTGGCGTGGGGGAACGGCGTGGTCATCGGCGGGGGGCGCGACAACCTGGTGGCGGACAACGTGATCGCCAACCATGCGGGACACGGCGTGCTGGTGGCGCCGCTCATCGACGCGCACTGGTGGCCCGCCACCGGGAACGCGGTGCGGCGCAACCGGTTGGCCAACAGCGGACGCGCCGACATCGCCGTGGGCGGGCCCACCTCGACCGGCAACTGCGTGGGGGCGCAGGCGGCGCCCGCTCGCACCGCGCCGCACGCCCTGGCCTGCGCGGACCAGGCCGCCGGGGATACCGCCGGGGAGGCCGCCGGGGAGCAGAACGACCTGGTGCCCGCGCTGGCGCTGGCGCTGCGCATGTGGCGCCTGCGCGCGGCGCGCTACCCCGACTGGCGCACGCAACCCGCGCCGCCCCCGCAGCCGTCCATGCCCGACGCCGCCACGGCGCCCGCGCCCCCGGCGGTGGGAGTGTACGCAGGGCTGGCTGACTCGCTGGCGCGGTGGGCGCTGCCGCCGCAGGCGGACGCGGTGTGGCGCGCCGCGCAGGGCGCGCCGTCGCCACCGCCGGGCACACCGGCGCTGGGGCACGCGCTGGCGGGGGTGCAGGCGCGGCTGCCGCTGACGCTGGCACGCCTGG
>JAGWYS010000297.1 GCA_018969225.1 Gemmatimonadota bacterium
ATCACCCACCCGGAGATGCGGCGCTACTTCATGACCATCCCCGAGGCCGTGCAGCTGGTGCTGCAGGCCTTCGTGATGGGCACCCCGGGGGCGGTATATTGTCTGGACATGGGGGAACCGGTTCGCATCGTGGACCTGGCACGGGACCTGATTCAGTTGGCCTCGGATGAGGCGGACCACCCCGTGCAGATCCAGTTCACCGGGGCGCGCCCCGGGGAAAAGCTGTACGAGGAGATGTTCTTCGGCAGCGAGGACGCCGCACCGACTGAACATCCGAAAGTGCTTCAGGCGCGCCATGCCACCCTCCGCCCCAACGCCGCGGACGAGATTGCCTCGCTGGTTGAGAAGCTCGGACCGGGAGCCCCGGAGCAGGAGCTTCTTAACGACATCAGGCACCTGGTGGAGGACTTCCGTCGTGAACTGGTGCCACCCGACGCCGGCATGGACAAAGACTCCGACAGCTCGCCTCAGGCCGCATGATGTGGCGTGTGAACCATGAGACGACGACCGGCACTCGCCATGATCTTTGCCATCACCCTGTACTGACGCTCTTTATGCGCGCTGCACCATATCGATCCATCCTCGGCATCGCCGTCCTGACGACGATCCTGGCGCTCCCCAGCAGAGCCTCCGCTCAGGGTACGCCGCCCCCGCTCCCACCCACCGCTCCCGCGGGCCAAACCGCCGCCCAGCAAGCCGCCCAGGCCATGGCCGGCCGCTCGGTCTCCAACCAGGAGATCGTCGACGCCCTCCGTCGCAGCGGGATGAGCCAGGCCGAGGTCCGTGCCCAGTTGCAGGCCCGCGGCTACGATCCGTCACTGGCCGATCCCTACTTCTCCGGCGCCTCTGGCGCCCCATCGGCCACGGCCGACTTCGTTCAGGCGTTGCAGTCCATCGGGGTCATCCCGGCGGCAATGGCAACCAGCACCACCGACACCGCCAAGGCGAAGGTGGGATCCACCCGTCCCATGCCCGCCCCCTCACGCGTCTTCGGCAAGGACGTCTTCCAGCGCGCCTCCACCGCGTTTGATCCCCTTGCGGCAGGCCCCGTGGACCCCGCTTATCGCCTGGGCGTAGGCGACCAGCTGCAGCTGGTCCTCACCGGCGACGTGGAGCTGGCCTACGCCCTCGACATCCGCCGCGACGGCACGCTGATCCTACCGCAGGTGGGCCAAGTGGCCATCGCCGGCCTCACTCTGGACGGCGCACGGTCGTTTCTGCGCCAGCGCATGGCGCAGAGCTACTCCGGGCTGGCCACCGGGAACACCCGGCTGGATCTCTCCATCTCCCGAGTACGCACCAATGCCGTGTTCGTCATTGGCGAGGTGGAGGAGCCAGGCGCGTACCAGGTGAACGCGCTCGCCACGGCGTTCCACGCGTTGGCCCGCGCCGGTGGCCCCACCGACCGCGGGTCGTTCCGCCGCGTGGAGGTGCGCCGCGGGGGGAAGGTGGTCAGTACGCTGGACCTGTACCGCTACCTGGTGGATGGCGACGCCACGCAGGACGTGCGGCTGGAGCAGGGGGACGTGATCTTCGTCCCCCTCAACCAGCGCGCCGTGACCGTGGCCGGCGCCATCCGACGCCCCCGGCAGTTTGAGCTGCGCGCCGACGAAGGGTTCACCGCACTGCTGCGCTATGCCGGGGGCACCACCGCCGCCGCCGCGTCGGACCGCGTGCAGGTGGACCGCATCCTCCCCCCCGAACAGCGGGCGCCCGGGGTGGAGCGGGTCAAGGTGGATGTGCGGCTGGATGGCAACATGCAGCGCGCGCAGGCCTTCCCGCTGGCGGACGGCGACTCGGTGACCGTGTTTGCCGTGGAAAGCGTTCGCCGCAACCTGGTGACCCTGCTGGGCGCCGTGCAGCGCCCGGGGGTGTACGAGTACCGCGCCGGGCTCACCCTCGATTCGCTGCTGCGGCTGGCGCAAGGTCCCCAGCCGTACGCCCTGCGTGACCGGTACCTGGTGCAACGGTTGGACACCGTCACCGGACGGTTCCGCTCGCTGGTGGCCGGCGGCGACTCGGCCCCCCGCTTCCGTCTGGCCGAGTTTGACTCGGTGGAGGTGCTGGACGGACGGCGCAACTATCCGCGGCGCATCGTGGCGGTGACCGGCGCGGTGAACAAGCCGTCGGACACCCTCACGTACCTGGAGAACGAGTCGCTGCGCGCCCTGCTGGACCGCGCCGGCGGCTTTGCCGAGGGGGCGCTGGTGGTGCAGGTGGCCCAGCGGCGGGTGGCGGTGGAGTACTCCGATACCACCAGCACCCTCACCACCTTTGACGCCCGCCAGGACTTTGCCCCCGGCGGCAGCGCCAGCCGCTTCGTGATGGGCCCCGAGGACCGCGTGGACGTGCGGCTGGCCCCCGGGTTCCGCCCGCAGCGCTTTGCCAACGTGTCCGGCGCCTTCCGACAGCCCGGCACCTACGCCGTGCTGGAAAATGTGGACCGGGTCAGTGACCTCGTGCGCCGCGCCGGGGGGCTCCTTCCCACCGCCAACGTGGCGTCGCTGCGACTGGTGCGCGACAGCCTGCCCGTGGCTGTTGACTTCACCCGGGTGTTGGCTGGCAACAACCGTGATGACTTCCCGCTGCGCAACGGCGACGAGCTGGTGGTGGATGTGGACCCGCGCACGGTGCGGGTGGTGGGCGCCGTGGCCCGCCCCTCGCTCATCCGCTGGGAGCCGGGGCGCTCCGCCAGCGACTACATCGAGCTGGCCGGGGGCGCCGCAGAGCGCGGCCAGGCGCACAAGGCGGTGGTCACCTCCCCCGCCGGCTTCTCCCGGCGGGTGAAGCGCGTACTGTGGACGGTCAAGGTGTCGCCCCCGGTTCCCTCGGGGTCCACCATCACGGTGCCGGCCAAGCCGGAGAAGGCGGACACTGGGGGCTCCGTGCTGGCCACGGTGCTGCAGGTGGCCAGCACCTTGGCGTCGCTGGCCATAGCGTTGCGGGCCATTCAGTAGCAGTTTTCCCGTGCTGGAGGCCTCGCGCCCTTGACCCCCACACGCTTCCCTTGCCCCGGTTGCCGCGCTCTGTGACTCCCCCCCACCGCACCCCAGACACCGTGCCTGCACCGGGCCGCGCCAAACCCGGGAGCACGACCCAGGGGAGCACCGGGAACGGCGGCACCGGGGGCGCCGGGGGCGTCCCCGAGGCGCTGGCCACGGT
>JAGWYS010000298.1 GCA_018969225.1 Gemmatimonadota bacterium
GGCGGGGGTGGGGGCGGAGGATTCGGCGGTTTCGGTGGTGGGGGCGGCTTCAGCGGAGGTGGCGGTGGCTCGGACTGGTGACAAGTGGGCGGGTGCCCGGATGACCCTCGAGCAGCTGGTGGAACAGCTGCAGGGGGTGTGTGGCGGCGCCTTGCAGGCGGCCGTGCTGTACGGCTCGGCGGCGGCCGGCGAGGCGGTGGAAGGGCGCTCCGACCTCAACGTGCTGGCGGTGGTCAGCCACGCCGACCTCGACATGCTGCGGCGGCTGGCCTCCACCATGCGCGGGTGGCAGGAGGCGGGCAATCCGCCGGTGCTGGTGCTCACCGCCGCCGAGTGGCGCCGGTCCGCCGACATTTTCCCCATGGAGTACGCGGACATCCTCGAGCGGCACCGGGTCCTGGCGGGCGCGCTGGCGCTGGAGGGGATCGTGGTGCGCCCCGAGGAGCTGCGGCTGCAGCTGGAGCAGGAGGCCATGGGGAAGCTGCTGCGCCTGCGGCGCGGCGCCATGCTGGCGGGCACCGACCCGGCGCGGCAGCGGGCCCTGCTGGAGGACAGCCTGCCGGCGCTGCTGGTGCTGTTCCGGGCCTACCTGCGCCTCACCGGCGTGCGCCCCGCGCCAGACCGGGCGCAGGTGATTCACGCGGCGGCCGACCGGGCCGGGTTTGACGCCGCGCCGTTCGTGCGGGGGAATGCCCTGGTGCGCGGCACCCCGCTGGCCGATGCCGACGTGGACGGGGTCCTGGCCGGCTATGTCCGGGGGCTGTCCACGCTGGTGTCGGTGCTGGACGCGTACCACGCGCACCCTGACGGTTCGACTTCCACTTCCTGAGGCTTCCCATGACTACCGGGCGTTTCACGCTCCCGACCGTGTCGCTGTTCGCTCATCGCTCTCCCGCTCCCGCCGGGGCCCCCCGCCGGGCGCTCCGGGTGTTCCGCGCGCTGGCGGCGGTGGTGGCGCTGCCGCTGGTCACCGGGTGCGGCTACAACAGCATCCAGACGTACGACGAGCAGGCGCAGCAGGCCAAGCAGAACATCGACGCGCAGCTGCAGCGGCGCGCCGACCTCATCCCCAACCTGGTGAACACCGTCAAGGGGTTTGCGTCGCAGGAGAGCGAGGTGCTCACCGCGGTGACGCAGGCGCGCGCCGGGCTGGTGGGGGCGCTGCAGAAGACGGGCGGCTCCGACCCCGCCGAGCTGGCCAATGCCAACCAGGCGCTCACCAGCGCCCTGGGGCGGCTCAGCGTGACCGTGGAGGCGTACCCGCAGCTCAAGTCCGACCAGAACTTCCTCCGGCTGCAGGACGAGCTCACCGGCACCGAGAATCGCATCGCCGTGGCCCGCACCGACTACAACGGCGCGGTGCGCCTGTACAACGAGTACATCCGCAAGTTCCCGCAGGTGCTCACCGCCAAGGTGATCGGCTCGAAGCCGCGCACCTACTTCGAGGTCACCGACGCGGCCGCGCGCGCGGCGCCGGTGGTGGACTTCAGCAAGCCCAAGTCGTAGCGGCGCGCGCGCCTGGACGGGCGCCGCCGCCCATCGCGCCGCCCTTACTGGCGGTTCTTCTCGTACAGCAGGTTGCGCGGGGACATGCGCCACTCGTACCAGCGCCCCACGCGGACCCCGCCGTTCACGGCGGGGTCCGCGCGGGTGGCCCGGATCTGCGCGCGCACCCGCACGCCGATGATGTCATCCCCGTCGTTGGCGGTGTCGGCGTCCAGGCCGTTGTAGTTGGCCGCCTCGGTCCCGTTGACGAACAGGACCCGCGCGGTGAAGGCGGTGACGTCGGTGGCCACCGCCTCCCCCAGCGGCTGGCCCGTCTCGGAGAACCGGGTCGCACGCAGGAGCCGGTTGGCGCCGGTCTCGCGCCAGTACAGCACTGCGGACACCTGCTGCATGGAGGTCCCCGACCGCAGCAGCGGCACCTCCCCCAGGCCTGAGGGGCGCCCGGCAAGCGCGGGCACGTTCAGAAAGGTGACCCGAACCGTGGGATCCTCGGCGGTCACCCCCGCGACCAGCAGCAATCGACGCACGGTCCCGATCCGCAGGTGGATCAGGTCGCCCGGTGCGATGAAGATCGGCTGCCCGAGCCGGTCGAATTCCAGGCAGGTGGTGCCGCAGTTCCCTCCCGGCGGGTAGGTGGGGCCGCTCCCGCCATCATCGTGCAGCGGGTACACCGGCGCCTCGGCCGAGTCCGTCCTGGCGGGCCACTTCATCCATGGCACCCGCAGGAGGCTGAGGGTGTCCCCCCCCGTGCCCACCGAGGCGAAGGTGGCGCCGCTCTCGAGGGCCACGCCGGCCAGTGCCGCGTCCCGCCGCAGGGACAACCCCGCGAAGCGGGCGTTGCGGTCCACGGTCTCCCGCACCGTCCAGCCGCGACGCGCCTTGAAGGAGCGCACGGCGAATTCGGTGCCCGCCACGATCACGACCATCCCGATGGTGAGCGCCATCAGCAGTTCCACCAGGGAAAATCCGCGGCGCCCCCTCACCGCGGCGGCGACCCGCGGAACAGCTTGGTGGTGAGCACCACGGGGACTGCCCCGCCGGGGAACCGCACCTGCACCGTCACGGACAGCAGGTTGCTGCGCACCTCCTCCACGATCACGCGCCGGCGGAACAGGCCCGTGCCTGCGGGGATCCCGTCGCCGCCGACCGCCACGGCGCCTTCGCTGGCCACGGTCCACGGGTCGCGCATCCGGAGCGCCTCGAGGTGGCTCTGCGCGATCGCGATGGCGTGGGTCCGGTTCTGCGCCATCGCCTGCAGGGTCACCGTCTTGCTGCTGGCCCCGGCCAGCGCCGTGATGCCGATGGCCAGCAGCACCACCGCCATGAGCGTGGACACCAGAGAATACCCCGCCCGGCGGCGGCGCGGACCCGGACGGCGTCGGCTCACTCCCACCCCGTGTCCGCCCGGTAGCGCCATACCCGCAGCATCCCTGAGACGGCCAATTCGACGGCCGCCACCGACCGGGGATCATCGGCGCCCTGCAGGTAGATGAACACCGACCGCTCGTTGGGGCGGACCCCGACGGGATCCTGCTGGGAGCCGGCCAATCCCTCGCCGGTGAACCACGTGCGCAGCGTGCCGTCGCACGCCGGGGCGCAACCCGGGTCCACCGGCGGGAAGTCCTGCGGGGTGCCGTACCGGACACCCGC
>JAGWYS010000049.1 GCA_018969225.1 Gemmatimonadota bacterium
TTCGCTGACCGGGTGCGCCTGCGCGGTCAGCCGCTCGAGGTCGTAGACGAACGCCGACCGATCCAGCTCGGCGTTCTCGTAGTGCCGCCCCACGTGGATCGCCTCCTCCGGGCACACCTCCTGGCAATAGCCGCAAAAGATGCAGCGAAACTCGTCGATCTCGAAGACGAGGGGATAGCGGTTGCCCTGCTCGTCCTCGCCGGGGGTGAGCTTGATGCAGTTGGCGGGGCACACGGTCGGGCAGAGTCCGCAGGCCACGCACTTCGCCTTGCCGTCCTCGGTGGTGAGCATGCGGTGCGTGCCCCGCCACCGCGGGGACAGGTCCCACTTGGCCTCGGGGTACGGCATGGTGACCTTGTGCGGGTCCACCAGGTGCCGGAAGGTGGCGGCCATCCCCTTCAGGGTGGCGCGCACGTAGCTGACCTGCTCGAGCGGGCGCGGCAGGACCTTCACGCCGATGGGCATCAGGCGCCTCCGTCGGCCGCGGGGGCCGGTGGCAGGGTGGGAGCGGACGCCAGGTGCGGGGCGAGCCCGCGCCGCGGCGCGGCGGGGAGCCCGCGCGCCCGCAGGCGCGCCAGCTCGGCGCCGCCCAAGCGCGCGCTGGCCGGGCTGATGATCCGGCCGCGATCGAACCAGACGGCCAGGGCGGCGAGGATCGCGACGTTCATCGCAAACAGCGCCAGCGAGAATACGGGGCCGCGGGAGATCCCCGCCGCGTCGAGCGCCAGCACCGCCGCGGCCACCACCACGATGTAGCCCAGCGCCAGCGGCAGCATCAGGCTCCACCCCAGCGCCATCAGCTGATCGTAGCGGAACCGCGGCAGGGTCCACCGGATCCACATGAACAGGAAGAGGAACGCCCCCGTCTTGGCGCCGAACGCCGCCAGCGTGGCCAGCGTCTTCCCCACCGTGTGCGGCCCGGTGGTGTCCCACGCGGTGAAGGGAATGTCCCAGCCGCCGAAGAACAGCGTCGCGGTCAGCCCGCTCACCGTGGCCATGTTGGCGTACTCGGCGATGAAGAACAGGGAGAACTTCATCCCGCTGTACTCCGTGTGGTACCCCGCCACCAGCTCGGACTCCGCCTCGGGGAGGTCGAATGGAAGCCGGTTGGTCTCGGCGAACGCGGCCACCAGGAACGTGAGCCACGCCACCGTGAGCGCCAGCGCGTTCCACCCCATGTGCGCCTGCTGCGCCACGATCGCCGACAGCGACACGTTCCCCGCCAGCAGCAGCACCGGGATGGTGGACATCCCCATCGCGATCTCGTAGGACACCATCTGCGCGCTGGAGCGCAGCCCGCCGAGCAACGCGTACTTGTTGTTGGAGGACCAGCCGGCCAGCACGATCCCGTAGACGCCGATGGACGAAATGGCCAGCGTGAACAGGAACCCCACCGGGAGCGGCGCCACGGCCATGTCCACCAACCCCCACGGCGTCGGGAGCGGTGCCGCCAGCGGCAACACCGCCCAGGTGACCATGGCCGGCACGAAGGCCAGCGCCGGCGCAATGAGGAACAGCCACCGGTCCGCGTCGGCGGGGTTGGTCTCCTCCTTCATGAAGTTCTTGATGCCGTCGGCCACCGGCTGCAGGATCCCCCCGGGACCGGTGCGATTGGGCCCCCTCCGGTCCTGGATCCAGGCGGCCACCTTCCGCTCGGCGAGCGTCAGGAACGCCACGCCCAGCATGTAGGCGGAAAACACCAGCAGGATCTTGAGCACGCTGGCCACCACGAAGGTCCCCATGGCCTCCGGCGGCAACTGCGGATCCTGCCGCGGAAACCAGCGAGCGACGTCCAGCTGGGGCACCAGCATGGCCGGGATCATGCGGTCGCTCCCACGCCGGCCTCGGCGGAAGCCGCCGCCAGCGGCGCCCCCTGCAGCCCGAGCGCCGCGTAGCTCAACCCGCGGAAGGGCGCATGGGTGCGCGCGAGGGCGTCAAAGACGGACTCTGGCAGGAGGTACTCCCCCGCCCCGCCCACGGCGGCCAAGAGGTCCGCCAGCACGAACCAGGACGGGCGCGCCACTCCCGGGGCGGCCTTGGCCTGCAGGAAGCGCTGGACCCGCCCGCGCAGGTTGGTGAGCGTGCCCTCCTCCTCGAGCACCGTGGCGATCGGCAGCGCGACCGCCACCCGGCCGGCAAGCGCCGACGGCAGCACCGTGCCGATGTGGACGACCTCGGCGAACCGGGAGAGCGTCTCAGGCTCCGCCCAGGCCAGGTCATCATCCACCAGCAGCAGCGCGTCACCCGCATGCGCCATGGCGGCCATGGCATCCACCTCGCGGAACCCGAGCGCGCGCGCGCCGGCGCCGTTCGCGGCCCGTTCGGCGCGCAGCGCCAGGTCGGGGGCGCCAGGGAGCGGGGCCTCAGGGCCGCGCTCGACCCGGAACACCCCCACGCCCGCAACGCGGGCGATGATCCGCTCCAGCAGGAACAGCGCCTCGTTGGAGAGCGACGGCGAGGCGACGACGACGACGCGCCGCCCCGCCAGCGCGGCCGCCGCCGCCCGGATCGCCTCCCCCCACTCCGCCACTGCCAGCCCGCCCCCCGTCCGGATCATGGGCTGCTCAAGCCGGTCCGGGCGGTTGAAGGCGCGGTAGCCCAGGCGCCCCGTCTCGCACAGGTAGTACTGGTTGACCGCCTCATTGGGGCGCGGCTTGAGCCGCACGACGACGTTGTCGCGCGTCTCCGCCACCGCGTTGCACCCCTGGCTGCACCCGGTGCAAATGGTGGCCCCGCGGTCCAGCTCCCACGCGCGGGCCTTGTTGAGGAAGTCCTTGGACAGGAGCGCCCCCACCGGGCACAGGTCCACCACGTTGCCCGCCCAGGGGTTCGTCAGGTCGTGCCCCTCCGCCTTCCCGATGAAGGCCCGGTCACCGCGCTCGGACACGTTGAGCACCGGTTCCTGCGCCACGTCCGACATGAAGCGCACGCAGCGCGTGCAGAGAATGCACCGGTTGGGGACGTACAGCACGTCCCCCCCGAAGTCCTCCACCGGGTTGAACCGCTTGGGCTCGCGGTAGCGCGACTCCGCCCGCCCCTCGGCGAAGGTGTAGTCCTGCAGCTCGCACTCGCCGGCCTGGTCGCACACCGGGCAGTCGAGCGGATGGTTGACGAGCAGGAACTCCAGCACGCCCTGCCGCGCCTCGAGCGCCTTGGGCGAGTGGACGCGCACGACCTGCCCTTCCATGGCCGCCGTGGCGCACGCGGGGGCCAGCTTGGGCATCTTCTCCACCTCGACCAGGCACATGCGGCACACGCCCGCCACCGGGAGCCCCGGGTGGTAGCAGTAGTGCGGCACCAGCACCCCCGCGGCCTTTGCGGCCTCGAGCAGCGACGTGCCGTCCGGGACGGTGACCGGGCGCCCCTCGATGGTCAGCGTCACCTGCTTCACGTCCGCCATCCGCCCCCCCTCACGCGGCCGGGGCGCGGAGCGCCCCCGGCACCGCCACGGTGGACCGGCTCGGCGCGATCCGCGCCTCGAACTCGTGCCGGAACTTCTTGAGCCCCGAGAGCACCGGGGTGGCGCAGGAATCGCTGAGCACGCAGATGGTCTTCCCCGACATGTTTTCCGAGATGGACACCAGCGTGTCCAGGTCCTCCGCCGTCCCCTCGCCGTCGCGGATGCGCTCCATGATGCGCGTGATCCACGCGGTCCCCTCGCGGCACTGGGTGCACTGGGCGCAGCTCTCGTGCGCGTAGAAGCGCGTGAGGCGCGCAATCTGCCGCACCATGTCCTGCCGGTCGTCGAAGACGATGACGCCGCCCGAGCCGAGCATCGTGCCCGCCGCCACGAACCCCTCGTAGTCCATCAGCGCGCCCTCGGCCTCCTCGCGGGTGAGGATGGGCACGGAGGACCCCCCGGGGATGACCGCCTTGATCTCGCGACCGGAGGGGGCGCCGCCGCACACGTCGTACAGGAAGTCCCGGAACGGGAACCCCAGCGGCACCTCGTACAAACCCGGGCGGCTCACGTTGCCGCACACCGAGAACAGCTTGGTGCCCACGCTCTTCGGGTTGTCCGGGCGGCCGTGCTGGCGGTACCACTCGGCGCCGTGCCGGATGATGTGCGGCACGGCGGTGAGGGTCTCCACGTTGTTGATGGTGGTCGGCTGGCCGAACAGCCCGGCCACCGCCGGGAACGGCGGCTTGATCCGCGGGTTGCCGCGCCGTCCCTCGAGCGAGTTCATCAGCGCGGTCTCCTCGCCGCAGATGTACGCGCCCGCGCCACGGTGGACGTGCACGTCCACGCGGCGCCCGGACCCCATCGCGTCCGCCCCGAGGATGCCGGCGGCGTAGGCCTCCTCCACCGCCCGCGACACCCGCGCGTACGGCTCGGTGAACTCGCCGCGGATGTAGATGTACGCGGTCTCGGCGTAGATGGCGTGCGCCGCGAGCGCGACCCCCTCGACGAGGGCGTGCGGGGTCCACCGCATGATCTCGCGGTCCTTGAACGTGCCGGGCTCCGACTCGTCGGCGTTACAGCACAGGTAATGGACCTTGCCGTCGGGCTTCATGAAGGACCACTTCATCCCGGTGGGGAATCCGGCGCCGCCGCGCCCCCGCAGCCCGGAATCCTTCACGACGGCCTGCAACTGCTGCGGATCGGTGGCGAGCGCCTGCCGCAGCGCCTCGTAGCCGCCACGCTCACGCCACCCCTCCAGGGAACGCGCCCCGGGATCGCCGAAGTGGCGCGACAGGATCGGCGTCTCGCGCGGGTGCGCCGGATGCGGGTACCCCATTACGGCAGCTCCGCCACGATCCGCGCCACCGACTCGGGGGTCACGGACTCAAGGAAGTCGTTGTTGACCATGACGGGGGTCGCGAACCCGCAGGCCCCCAGGCACTCCACCTCCACCACCGTGAACCGCCCGTCGGGCGAGGTGAGCCCCAGGTCGGGGCAGCCGGTGGCCTTGAGCATGGCCTTCACCACCTCCTCTGCCCCGCACACGTTGCACGGGGTGGTGGTGCACACCTGCACGAAGTGGCGGCCGACCGGGTGCTGGTGGTACATGGTGTAGAAGGTCACCACGCCCTTGACGTACGCCGGCGTGAGGCCGAGGACCTCGGCCACCTCGGCCATCCCGCCCTCGGACACCCACCCGCGCGCGTCCTGGAGCATCCAGAGCGCCGGGAGGAGGGCGGCCTGCCGGGTGGGGTAGCGCGACAGGATGCGATCGAGCTCGGCGCGGCGCTCCCCCACGAACACGGGCTCGTGCGGGGTGTCATGCGCCCCGTGGGCGGGGGCGGCCACCAGGGCGCCGCCGGCGGCGGAGGGGCCGTGGCTCACCGGTCGATCTCTCCCATCACGATGTCGATGCTGGCGTTGATGGCGATCACGTCGGAGAGGAGGTGCCCCTCCACGAGCCGGGGGATCGCCGACAGGTTGACGAACGACGGGGGGCGGATGCGCCAGCGCACCGGCTTGCTGGTGCCGTCGCTGACCAGGTAGTACCCCTTCTCCCCCTTCGGGCTCTCCACGGGCACATAGCACTCGCCCGCGGGCGGGCGCGGCCCCTCCATGACCAGCTTGAAGTGATGGATCATCGACTCCATCTCGCTGGTGGCCTTGTGCTTGGGCGGAAGGATGAGGCGCGGATCGGCGATGTTGACCGGGCCGCCGGGGAGGCGGCGCAGCGCCTGTTCCAGGATGCGGACGCTCTGTCGCATCTCCTCCACGCGCACCAGGAAGCGGTCGTACACGTCCCCCGTGGTGCCCACCGGGACGTCGAAGTCGTACGTCTCGTAGTCGAGGTACGGGAAGTCCTTGCGCACGTCGTACGCGACCCCCGAGGCGCGCAACATCGGCCCCGACAGCCCCGCATTGACCGCCTCGGCCGCGCCGATGGCCCCGAGCCCCACGGTGCGCCCCGCCCAGATGGCGTTGGTCTCGAGCATCCGGACCGCCTCGTCGAGCGTCTTCGGGAAGCCGCGCAGGAACGCCGCCAACCCTTCCAGCCAGCCGTCGGGGAGGTCCGCCGCCATCCCGCCCACGCGCGTCGCGGAGGTGGTGAGGCGCGCCCCCACCCATCCCTCGAGCAGGTTGTACACGGTCTCGCGCTCCTGGTACAGCCACAGGAACGGCGTGAACGCCCCGATGTCCACCGCGGTCGTGCCGAGCCACACGACGTGCGAGATGATGCGCGACAGCTCCATGAGCATCACGCGGAGCACCGCGCACCGCTCCGTCATCCCCACCCCGAACAGCCGCTCGGCCGACAGCACGAAGGCCACGTTGTTGCCGGGGGAGTTGAGGTAATCCTCCCGGTCCGTCCACGGGATGATCTGGTTGTACTGCCGGTACTCGCCGATCTTCTCGAAGCCGCAGTGCAGGTAGCCGATGTGCGGGATGCACCGCACCACCGTCTCGCCGTCCAGCTCAAGCACGAGGCGGAGCACCCCGTGCGTGGCCGGGTGCTGCGGCCCGATGTTGATCAGCATGTGGTCGGAGGCCAGCTCCGGCTCGGGCGCCCCGGCGAGGGCGGCCGGCTCGAGGGCCACCACCTGTCCGCCCTGGGCCACGAGCGGTGCGCGCAACGGGCGTCCCTGCGCGTCCAGCCCGCTGGTGCCCAGCGCCACCTCGAGCGTGCGCCGCGCGCTCATTCGCCCACCTCCTCGTGCGGATGCGCGGCCGGATGGGCGGCACGCTCCGCGAGCCGGCGGCGCATGTCGTCGGGCAGGTCGTCGAATGCCTCGGCAATCGTGAGCTCGTGGGCCGAATACCGGGCTTCCGGGTCCATCGCCAGCGCCTGCTTGAGCTGCTCCGCGCGGCTGAACCGGCCGCGCAGCGGGAAATCCTTCCGCAGGGGATGCCCCTCGCGATAGGACTCCCACAGCAGGATGCGACGGAGGTCCGGGTGCCCGGCGAACCGGATGCCGAACATGTCGAAGGCCTCGCGCTCGAGCCAGTCGGCGGCGCCGTACAGATCCGTCACCGAGGGCACCTCCAACGGTGCCCCCGCCCGCAGCTCCGCCTTGAGGCGGAGAAACCGGCGGTGGGCCAGGGCGCGCAGGTGCCAGACCACCTCCAGCGGGCGCCCCGGCTCGCGGTACTCCACGGCCGTCACATCCACCAGGTAGTCGTAGCGCTCGGCCGGCGTGTCGCGCAACCAGCGCACGATCTCGTGGACCGAGGCGGCGTCCACGAACACCGTCGTCTCCCCCCACGTCACCTCAACCCGGCGCACGGCCGGGCCAAAGCGCTCGCGGAGCGCCTGTGCCGAGGGATTCTCGGCCCCGCCCCGGTGCGGGGGGATGGGCGGGGTGGCCGGCGCGGTGCGCTCGCTGTCGCTCACGGAGCCGACCGCGTCTGGTGCACCGAGTTGCCGAACGGCTCGGCCAGTTCGTCGATGCGTTCGGGCGGGAGGTACAGCTGGCTGGCCGGATCAGGGGTGATCTCGACGTGACGCGACCGGTCGGCCAGGCGTTCGCGCATGACCTTCTGCTGGAGCATGATGATGCCGTGCATCAGCGCCTCGGGGCGGGGCGGGCACCCCGGCACGTAGACGTCCACCGGGATGATGGTGTCGATCCCCTGCACCACGGCGTAGTTGTCGAACATGCCGCCGGTGGAGGCGCAGGCGCCCATGGAGATGACCCACTTGGGCTGGGGCATCTGCTGGTAGATGCGGCGCAGCACCGGCGCGAGCTTGAGGGGGACCCGACCGGCGCAGATCAGCACGTCGGCCTGCCGCGGGGAGAAGCTGAGGCGCTCCATGCCGAAGCGCGCGAGGTCGAAGCGGCTGGCGGCGGTGGCCATGAACTCGATGGCGCAGCACGCGGTGCCGAACGGCATCGGCCAGAGGGATCCGGCCCGCGCCCAGTTGACGAGCAGGTCGAGGCGGGTCGTGAGCCACCCGTCCTGCGACCCGGGATCGATGGCGACGCGGTGCGGCGCGGTGGCGGGGCTCAGTCCCATGTGAGGGCCCCCTTCTTCCAGACGTACACGTAGCCGACGAGGAGGATGGCGGCGAAGACGAGCATCTCGCCGAGCCCGAAGACCGACAGGCGGCCGGGAGGACAGGCGCCGGCGACGAGCGGCACGGCGCAGGAGAGGGCGCGGTAGTGGACGCCCCAGGGGATCATGAACACCGTCTCGATGTCGAAGACGATGAAGAGCATGGCGACGAGATAGAACTTGACCGAGAAGCGGTCACGGGCGTCACCGAGCGGGACCATCCCGGACTCGTAGGGCTGCAGTTTCACCGGCGTGGGTTGCGGGCGCACGGTGAGGTGGGCGATGCCGAGGATGAGCACCGCGTTGAGCAGCACGAAGCCGAGGAGGAGGAGGACCGGCAGGTAGGGGCGGAGCATCGCGGAAGCGTCGGGGCCTGACAGTCGACAGGGCGCTCGTGAAATCATTCACAAGACGCGACGGGAAGGTACAAAGGGGACCGGCGCACCTCAACGGGGCGATGATGCAATTGCGTCATGAATAACCGGCAACCTGCGGTTAGTTGCGACACGGTCCCCGCGGCGACCCTCACGCTCCATGGCTACGTCGCGGTTGCCCCTATGACGTCCCGCCCGCATAATGCGCCTGCCCGTTGCCGTCGGACCGCATGGTCCAATTCCCTGCCTCTTTCCCCTGCCCCCATGGGACTCTGCTCCGACACCTGGATCACGCGCATGGCGCGCGAACACGGCATGATCGACCCCTTCGAGGACCGCCAGGTGCGCCAGGGGGTGATCTCCTACGGCGTGAGCTCCTACGGCTACGACATGCGCGTGGCCCGGGAGTTCCGGATCTTCACCAACGTGCTCAACTCGGTGGTGGACCCCAAGGCCTTCGATCCGCGCAGCTTCGTCGAGTTCGAGGGAGACGTCTGCATCGTCCCGCCCAACTCCTTCGCCCTGGCGCGCAGCGTGGAGTACTTCCGCATCCCGCGCAACGTCCTCACGATCACCGTCGGGAAGAGCACCTACGCCCGCTGCGGGATCATCACCAACGTCACGCCCTTCGAGCCCGAGTGGGAGGGCTTCGTGACGCTCGAGATCTCCAACACCACCCCGCTGCCGGCGAAGATCTACGCCAACGAGGGGATCGCGCAGGTGGTCTTCTTCACCGGGGACGAGCCCCCGGCCGTGAGCTACGGGGACAAGAAGGGGAAGTACCAGGGACAGCACGGGGTGACGCTCCCGCGGATCTGATTCGCGCCCCCCGGAACGCATGGGGGGGCGGCGCCGGTGCGCGCCGCCCCCCCATGCGTGCGTCCCCCGGCGGCGCCGTCAGCCCGCCCCGCCGCCGCCGGCGCGCGGCTCCCGGCGCCGCGCGCTGGCCTTCAGGTAGTCGCGGTTCATCCGCTTGATCACGTCGATGGAGATCTCCTTCGGGCAGGCCTCCTGGCACTCGCCCGTGAGCGTGCAGTGCCCGAACCCCTCGAGGTCCATCCGCTCCACCATGGCCAGCGCCCGCTGGTCCCGCTCGGGCTGCCCCTGCGGCAGCAGCCCGAGGTGGGAGATCTTGGCCCCGGTGAACAGGGAGGCGGACGCGTTGGGGCACGCGGCCACGCACGCCCCGCAGCCGATGCACGCGGCGGCGTCCATCGCCTCCTCCACCACGTCCTTGCCGATGAGGATCTCGTTGGCGTCCCGGGCCCCGCCGGTGTTCACCGACACGTACCCCCCGGCCTGGATGATCCGGTCGAAGGCGCCGCGATTGACCACCAGGTCCTTCACCACCGGGAAGGAGGCGGCGCGCCACGGCTCCACGGTGATGACGTCGCCGTCCTTGAAGGCCCGCATGTGCAACTGGCAGGTCGCGGTCCCCTTCCACGGCCCGTGCGGCTGGCCGTTGATCATCATCGAGCAGGAGCCGCAGATCCCCTCGCGGCAGTCGTGGGCGAACGCGACGGGTTCCTTCCCCGCCAGCGTCAGCTGCTCGTTCAGCATGTCGAACATCTCCAGGAAGGACATGTCCGCGCTGACGCCGTCCAGGGTGTACTGCTCAAGCGCGCCCGGGGCCGAGGCCGCCGGCTGCCGCCAGACGTTGAGGGTGAGGCGCATTACTTGTAGCTCCGCGTGGAGAGGTGCACGTTCTCGTACACCAGCGGTTCCTTGTTGAGGATGGGGGCCTTCCCCTCGCCGGCATGCTCCCAGGCCGACACGTAGGCGAACGCCTCGTCGTTCCGCTTGGCCTCGCCCTCCTCCTGGTACTCGGTCCGGAAGTGCCCGCCGCAGGACTCCTCGCGCTGCAGGGCGTCGCGGCACATCAGCTCGCCGAGCTCCAGGAAGTCCGCCACGCGCCCCGCCTTCTCGAGCGCCTGGTTGAGCGACTCGCCGCTCCCGGGCACGTTCACGTCGGCCCAGAACTCCTCGCGCAGGGCGCCGATGGCGCCGATGGCGTGCGTGAGCCCGTCGCGGTCGCGCGCCATGCCGCAATGGTCCCACATCAGCTTGCCCAGCGCCTTGTGGAAGGAGTCCACCGTCCGGCGCCCGCGGATCGACAGGAAGCGCTGCTGCCGCGTCCGCACCGCCTCCTCCGCACCGCGGAACTCCGCGTGCGACGGGTCGACCTTCCCCAGCTTCGTCCCCGCCAGGTAGTCGCCGATGGTGTACGGCAGCACGAAGTAGCCGTCCGCCAGCCCCTGCATCAGCGCCGATGCCCCGAGGCGGTTGGCGCCGTGGTCCGAGAAGTTGGCCTCCCCGATCACGTGCAGCCCCGGGATGGTGCTCATCAGGTTGTAGTCCACCCAGAGCCCGCCCATGGTGTAGTGCACGGCGGGGTAGATGCGCATGGGGACCTGGTACGGGTTCTCGTCCGTGATGCGCTGGTACATGTCGAACAGGTTGCCGTAGCGCTCGGCCACCACCTGCCGCCCCAGCCGGCGGATGCTGTCGGCGAAGTCCAGGTACACCCCCAGCCCGCCGGGGCCCACGCCGCGCCCGTCGTCACACGCCTCCTTGGCCGCGCGCGAGGCGATGTCGCGCGGCGCCAGGTTGCCGAAGCTGGGGTACTTGCGCTCGAGGAAGTAGTCGCGCTCCGCCTCGGGGATGTCCCCGGGCGCCCGCGTGTCCCCCGCCCGCTTCGGCACCCACACCCGCCCGTCGTTGCGCAGCGACTCCGACATGAGCGTGAGCTTCGACTGGTGCTCGCCGCTCACCGGGATGCAGGTGGGGTGGATCTGCGTGTAGCACGGGTTGGCGAACATCGCCCCCCGCTTGTGCGCCCGCCAGCTGGCCGTGACGTTGGAGTACTTGGCGTTGGTGCTCAGGTAGAACACGTTGCCGTAGCCGCCGGTGGCGAGCACCACCGCATCGGCCGCGTGGGAGGCCACGGCCCCGGAGAGCAGGTTGCGCGTCACGATCCCGCGGGCGTGCCCGTCCACCACCACCAGCTCCAGCATCTCCTCGAAGGTGTGCATCCGGACGCGCCCCAGCGCCACCTGCCGCTCCAGGGCCTGGTAGGCGCCCAGCAGCAGCTGCTGCCCGGTCTGGCCGCGCGCGTAGAAGGTGCGCGACACCTGCGCCCCGCCGAAGGAGCGGTTGGCCAGCAGGCCGCCGTACTCGCGCGCGAACGGCACGCCCTGCGCCACGCACTGGTCGATGATGTTCACCGACACCTGCGCCAGGCGGTACACGTTGGCCTCGCGGGCGCGGAAGTCGCCGCCCTTGATGGTGTCGTAGAACAGCCGACGCACCGAGTCGCCGTCGTTCTGGTAGTTCTTCGCCGCGTTGATCCCCCCCTGCGCGGCGATGGAGTGGGCCCGGCGGGGGGAGTCGTGGAAGACGAAGCACGACACCTGGTAGCCCAGCTCGGCCATGGTGGCCGCGGCGGACGCGCCCGCCAGCCCGGCCCCCACCACGATCACGTGGTGCTTCCGCTTGTTGGCCGGGTTCACCAGCTTCATCGAGAAGCGGTGCTGGTCCCACTTCTGCTCCAGCGGACCCGCCGGGATCTTCGCGTTCAGCTCGCGCATGTCAGTGGCCCTCCGCCGCCGACGAGGGATCGACCAGCGCCGGCGCCTCGGGGAACGCCCCGACCATGGCGCCGATGGGAATGAGCAGGAAGCCCCCCGCCACGACGACCGCCAGCACCAGCGCCACGCGCCGCTTGAGCGGCTGCGACGACGGGCGCGCCACGCCCAGGGTGCGGGTGACCGCCCAGGCCCCGTGGAACAGGTGGAACCCCAGCGCCACCATGGCCAGCGCGTAGAAGCCCGCCACCCAGGGGTTGGCCAGCCCGATGCGCACGTTGGTGTACGGGTCGAGGTGCGTGAACGCCGGGTGCACCGCGCCCACCGTGAGGTGCAGCAGGTGGAAGACGAGGAACGCGAGCAGCAGCACGCCCCCCGCCTGCATCGTGCGCGCCGACCACGTGGTCACCTGCGGGGCGCGCTTCGCGTACCCCTGCGGACGGGCCGCGCGCGACCGCGCCGCCAACTGGTAGGCCGACACCGCGTGCAGCACCACCGCCGCCAGGAGCACGAGGCGCGCCGCCCACAGGAGCGGCATGCTGGTGCGCAGCAGCAGCGCGTAGTCGTGCATGGCCCCCTGCCCCTTGAACATCAGCAGGTTGCCCGACATGTGGCCGAGGACGAAGAGGATCCCGATGATCCCCGTCACCGCCATCACGATCTTCTTGCCGATCGTGCTCTGCCAGAACTGGGAGAGACCGTACATGGGTCGTGGGAAGGGCGGGACCGCGCCGCCCCCCCCACGGAGGGCGGCCGGCCCCGTCGGAGGTCAGAGGGTCAGGGCGGCCATCGGCTCGCGCACCGCCTGCGCCGAGCGCTCGAGGGCGGCCCGCTCGTCGGCGGTGAGCTCGATCTCCAGCACCTGCTCCAACCCGCGACGGCCAAGCTTGCAGGGCACCCCGAGGTACAGCCCGGACATCCCGTACTCCCCCTCCAGCCACGCGGCGCAGGGGAGGATGCGCTTCCGGTCGTGCACGATGGCATCCACCATCTCCACCGCGCCGGCCGACGGGGCGTAATACGCCGAGCCGGTCTTGAGGTGCCTGACGATCTCGGCGCCGCCGTCCCGGGCCCGCTGCACGATCGCGTCCAGCTGCGGGCGCGGCATGAGCTGCGTCACCGGGATGCCGCTGACGGTGGTGTACGAAATGAGCGGCACCATCGTGTCCCCGTGCCCGCCCAGCACCATGGCCTGGATGTCGCGCACCGACACGTCCAGCGCTTCCGCCAGGAAGCTCCGGTAGCGCGCCGTGTCCAGCACCCCCGCCATGCCGATCACCCGCTCCCGCGGGAAGCCGGTCACCGCCTTGGCCACGTAGCACATCACGTCGAGCGGATTCGAGACGACGATCACGATCGCCTCCGGCGACGTCGCGCGGATCTGCTCCGACACCGACTTCACGATCCCGGCGTTCGTGTTGAGCAGGTCGTCCCGCGTCATCCCCGGCTTGCGCGCGATCCCGGCGGTGATGACCACCACGTCCGACCCCGCCGTCTCGGCGTAGCCGTTGGTCCCGATCACGCGGGTGTCAAACCCCTCCACGGGCGCGGACTCCCACTGGTCCAGCCCCTTCCCCTGCGGGATCCCCTCCGCGACATCCACCATCACCACCGTGCGCGCCAGCGACTTCTCCGCCAGGCGCTGCGCCGTGGTGGCGCCCACGTTCCCGGCGCCAACCACCGTGATCTTGTTGACCATGTTGTGCCCGTTCTCCAGACGATCGGACGAGGATGGATCCGCCTCGGCGTTCCGGCGAAAATGCCGATAGCCGGTTAGTGCGCCGGCACACGGTCCAGCGCGCTCCCGCGGGGCAACATAGAACGGCGCACGGGGGCGGGCAACTCACCCGATCCGACGTGCGCTCGGACCGATCGGTCAGCCGCCCACCTCGCTCAGCGCCCGCAAGCCCCCGGTCCGCATCTGCAGGAGCGCGTGGGCCTCGGGCTTCTCCGCCAAGGCCCGATGGAAGAACGGCGCCAACGGTTCGCCTCGACGCAGCGGCTCCCGCAATCCCACTTCATGGTCCCCGAACAGACACGTGCGCAGGCGGCCGTCCGCCGTCAGCCGCACCCGGTTGCAGCTGCCGCAGTAGGTGTGCGTCATCGGCGTGATCACGCCGATCGTGCCCGCGCCACCGGGAAGGCGGTAGTACCGGGCCGGGCCATTGCCCATGGCCGGACCGGCGTCGGGCGCCAAGGCCCCGAGCGACGCAATCCGTCCGAGGACCTCGTCCGTGGGCACCACATGCTCCCAGGTCAGCTCCCGGAGCTCCCCCACCGGCATCAGCTCGATGAAGCGCACGTGCCACGGGTGGTCGCGGGTGAGGGCCGCAAAGGCCTCCACCTCGTCGTCATTGATGCCGCGCATCACCACCACGTTGACTTTCACGGGCGCCAGCCCGGCCGCCTCGGCGGCCTCGGCGGCCCGGACCAGGTCAAATCCGAGGTCGCGACGCGCGATGGCCGCCACACGGTCGGGGCGCAGGGAGTCGGCGCTGATGTTGACCCGGGAAAGCCCGGCGCCGGCCAGCGGGGCCGCCAGCTGCGGCAGTGTCACGCCGTTGGTGGACAGCGCGATGTCCTCCACCCCGGGCACGGCCCGCAGCTGGCGCACCAGCTCCGGGAGGTGCGGCCGGATGGTAGGCTCCCCTCCGGTGATCCGCAGGCGCCGCAACCCCAAAGGGGCGAGCTGCCGCACCACCTCCACGATTTCCTCGTACCGGAGGATGTCCGCCTTGGGGAGCCAGGGGAGCCCCGCCGCGGGCATGCAGTACAGGCACCGGAAGTTGCACCGGTCTGTCACGGAGATGCGCAGGTACTCGATGCGCCGACCAAACTGGTCTCGCGCTTCCGCCGGCTGGCCGCCAGCAGCGGCCGCGGGCGCACCCGCCTCTGGACTGCTCATGTCACCCTCGCGGCGCGGTGGGGTCGAGCCATTCCCAGTCACCCTCCGCGTAGTGCTCCCGCTTCCAGATCGGCACGCGGCGCTTCAGCTCCTCGATGATCCGGCGGGCCGCCTCGAACGCGGGGGCGCGATGCGGATGGCTGGCCACGACCGCCACACTGACGTCACCAACCGCCAAGGTCCCTACCCGGTGCTCCACGGCGATCGCCACGCCGGGGACCTGTCCGAGGGTCTCGGCCACGATGCGCCCCAACTCCGCCTCCGCCATCGGCCCGTACGCCTCGTAGTCCATGCCGCGCACCGCGCGGCCGTCGTTGACATTCCGGACCGTGCCAAGGAAGGCGGCGAGCGCCCCGGTGCCGGGGCCCTGCACTCGGCGGATCAGCGCATCCAGGCTGATAGGCGCGGTTACCACCGCCACGTGGGCCGCACCCGAGGTGGGACCACTCACCCCCCGGCTACCGGCGGAATCACGGCCACTTCATCCCCGGCACGCACCGGATGGCTCAAAGGAACCCAAACCTGATTGACGGCCACCAGCGGTTCCGCGGGGAGACGACCACCTCCCGGAAGGGCACGGACCGCGTCAACGACCTCCCGGACATCGCAGGGGAGGGGTACGGACACGGAAACCTCACGACCGCCCAGCGCATCGGCGTACGAGGCGAACACCAGCACCGACAGGGTCATGGCCTCCTCCACGGGACGGTGGGGGGCTACTCGTCGCCGTCGTCGTCGTCGAGGGTGTGTGCCTCGACGCCGGCCACCATGGCTCGCAACTCCTTGCTGGGCTTGAAGACGGGCACCGGACGCGCCGAGACCTCCACGGGCGAACCGGTCCGGGGATTGCGCGCCATGCGCGTCTTCCGTTGCCGGATCTTGAACGTGCCGAACCCGCGCACCTCGATGTTGTTCTGGGCTTCGAGGGCGTCCTTGATGGCGTCGAGGAACGCGTCCACGACGCGGGCACAGTCCTTCTTGGATATGGTCGGGCCCGCCGTTCGCGCGATGCGCGCCGTGACGTTCTCCACCAGGTCAGCTTTGGTCATGGGCACAGGCCTAGGGGGCAGATCACCCCGGGGCGCCGAGACGGCGGCGACCCGGTGAACCGCGCGGTGTCCACCGCGCGATCCACCGCCGAACGTATGGGCTTAGTGATTATGCGTCAAGCGGTTGGGTGATTGCGCCTCGACGGGTCCGCAGCGCCTGCAGAAACTCGGCGAAATGGGGAACGGCATCGTGCGGCCCCGGGGCCGCCTCCGGATGGTACTGCACCCCGAAGACCGGGAGCGTCCGGTGCCGAAGCCCCTCCACCGTGCCGTCGTTCAGGTTGATGTGCGTGACCCGCAGGTCAGGCGCCCCATCGACCCCCTGCTCTCCCCCGGCCACGGCGAACCCATGGTTCTGGGAGGTAATGAGCACCTGCCCGGTCGCCAGATCCTTGACCGGTTGATTCCCGCCGCGGTGACCGAACGGCATCTTGCGGGTATGGCCACCGAAAGAGAGGCCAATCAACTGGTGACCCAAACAAATGCCGAAAATCGGCACCCCCCGATCTGCTACCTGCCGGATCGCCGTCGGCGCATAGGTGACCGCCTCGGGATCACCAGGGCCGTTGGACAGGAACACGCCATCCGGCTGCATGGCCAGCACCCGGTCGGCCGGCGTGTCCGACGGCACCACTGTAACCCGGCACCCCTGTTCGGCCAGAAGGCGCAGGATGTTCCGCTTGATGCCGAAGTCGAAGGCGACCACACGATACGGTGCCGACGCCTCGCCCCACACGTAAGGCTCGCGCGTCGAGACCCGCGAGGCGAGGTCGAGCCCCTCCATGCTGGGGCATGCCTGGAGGGCGGCCACCGCATCGGCGCCGGGGGCCGCGCCCACCCCGATCACCCCACGCATCACCCCGCGTGAACGCAAATGACGGGTGAGCCGCCGGGTGTCCACCTCCACCAACGCGGGCACGCCATGCGTCTCCAACCAGGGGCGCAGGCCGCCGCTGGCGCGCCAGTTGGAGTACGTGGGCGAAAGCTCGCGCACCACGATGCCAGACACCTGCGGGCGCGCGGACTCGGGATCGTCGCCGTTGACGCCGTAATTGCCAATTTGCGGCGCGGTCATCACCACGATCTGCCCCTGATACGACGGATCGGTGAAGACCTCCTGGTAGCCGCTCATGTTGGTGGTGAACACCACCTCGGCGACCGTGGGCCCACCCGGCCCGACCAGAACCCCGCCGAACAGGGTCCCGTCCTCAAGCAGAAGGAACCCCTGCGGATCAGCCATCCTGAGGCGCCCCGCCCCTTACGGCTTGCGACCGCCGGCGGGCGCAGCGGGAGCGACGGGCGCGCTGGGGGTGAGCGGTGAAGGGGGCGCAGCCGTAGCCGGCCCAGCGGGCGCCGGGGCCGCGGGGGCGGCGGGCGCCGCCAGCTGGTCCAGTACCGACTTGGGGGCCGTGGACCGGGACGACATCAGTTGCAACACGAACGCCAACCCGAGGAAGATCCCGCCACACCACCAGCTGGCCTGCGTCAGAAGGTTACCGGCCTGCCGAGTCCCGATGACCGAATCCGCCGAGGAGCTGGCGCCCCCGAAGCTCGCCGCCAGCCCGCCGCCCTTGCCGGCCTGCAACAACACGGCGGCGATGAGCACCAAGGCGTCGAGGATCAGCAGGACCAAGAGAAACGTGTACATGGGCGGGGTCGATGACGGACGTAAGGGCAGCCAACCAAGAATAGCCTCGAAAAATCACCTTCACCGTGGCGCTGGGCAAGGGCCACCGTCCCCGGGGGCGGTCGCCACCTCCCGAGGAGATCAGCTGCGGACGATGGACGCCCAGCCATCCGGGTCCAGCGAGGCCCCGCCAACCAGGACGCCATTCACGTTGGGCGCCGCCAGCAGGGCCTGCACGTTCCCCCGGTTCACGGATCCGCCGTAGAGCAACGGGATCCCGGACGCGACCCGCTCGCCCAGCCGATCGGACAGCAACCGCCGGAGGAGGGAATGGACGTCTCCCGCATCCTCGGGGGTCGCCGTGCGGCCCGTGCCGATGGCCCATACCGGCTCGTAGGCCACGAGCAGTCCGGCCGCCTGCGCGTCGTCCAGCAGCGACACCCCGGCCTCAAGCTGCCGCTGGACCACGGCCTCCACGAGGCCCCCCTCGCGCTCCGCCAGCGTCTCGCCGACACACAGCAGGGGCACCAGGCGCGCCTGCACGACCAACGCCACCTTGCGCGCCGTGTCGGCGTCAGTTTCGCCAAACAGCTGCCGGCGTTCGGAATGCCCCACCAGCACTACCCTCGCTCCCACGTCGCGCGCCTGTTGCACCGAGTTCTCCCCGGTGAAGGCGCCCTGCGCCTCCGTGTGCACATTCTGGACGCCGACCTGGATGTCCGGGCGATCCCGCAGCGCCTCGACCACGGCACCCACCGCCAAGGCCGAGGGAAACAGGAGCAGCGTCCGATCATGCTGGCGCGGCACCAGGGCGAGGAAGCGCTGCAGGAAGGCACGCGCGTCCGAGGGCCCGTGGTTGAGCTTCCAATTGGCGGCGAAGACGGGGGGCACCATCTGCCGGCCGCTCATCGCGCGTCCAGGGCGACGACCCCGGGCAAGGGGCGCCCTTCCAGGAACTCCAGCGAGGCGCCCCCGCCGGTGGACACATGCGACATCCGGGCATCGAGCCCCGCCGCCGCCACCGCCGCGGCGGAATCACCCCCGCCCACGATGGTCACGGCGCCGAGCGCCGTGGCCTCGGCCATGGCCTGCGCCACCGCACTGGTGCCGGCGTCAAAGGGCGGCCGTTCGAACACGCCCATCGGGCCGTTCCACAGCACCGTGCGCGCGCCCGTGATCAGCGCGGCGAAGCGAGCCGCCGACACCGGGCCGATGTCGTACATGGCCTCGCCTGCGGGGATGGCGTCCAGGGCCACCCCCCGCGCCGCCTCCGTGGCCTCCATGGTCGGCGCCACGAGCGCGTCCACGGGCAGCACCAGCCGATCGCCGGCCCGCGCCAGGAGGGCGGCCGCCATCGCGACGCGGTCGGGCTCCACCAGCGACTTGCCCGTCTCGAGTCCCATGGCCCGGAAGAAGGTGCAGGCCATGGCCCCGCCGATGAGCAGGTGGTCCACCTTCGGCAGCAGCGCCTCCACCACGTCGATCTTCCCGGAGATCTTCGAGCCGCCCAGCACCGCCACGAACGGCCGGGCGGGGGACGCCAGCGCGTCCCCCAGATAGGCGAGCTCCCGCTCCATGAGCAATCCCGCCACCGCCGGGCGGCAATGCCGCGTGATGCCTGCCGTGCTGGCGTGCGCGCGATGCGCCGC
>JAGWYS010000050.1 GCA_018969225.1 Gemmatimonadota bacterium
CTGGCCGTTGGCGATGCGCGCCTCGTTGTCATACGCCATCCAGTCGAGCCCCACGGTGCCGCGCGTGGAGAGCCAGCTGGTGGGGCGCCACCCGGCGGTGGCCGAGTTGATGAACTGGTTGGTGGTGCGCGAGACCGCCTTCGAGAACCCCTGGCTGGGGGGCGCGAACCCCCACTGGTTGGACAGCGCCGGGTTGGGGTTGCCGAACAGCGCCGAGCCGACGACTCCCTGGATGTTGTCGCCCGTCTGCGGCAGCAGGTTCCAGGAGTTCATGTAGCCGCTGTTGATCGTCACTTCCGCGTTGGGGGCCAGCTGCACCCCCAGGTTCACGCGGATGTTCCGCCGGTCCAGCTGGTTGGGGATGAGCTGGTTCCTGGGAAGGCTGGTGACGCCGCGCTCCTTGTACAGCGAGTCGATCTCGTTGTCAGGCATGCGCAGCAGCCCCGTCTCCTTCTCCCAGTCGGTGCTGATGAAGTAGCGCGCCGCCTCGGTGCCGCCGGTGACCTGCGCCCCCAGCTGCCGGCGGTCGCCCACGCCCATGGGGGTGGTGGCCGGGTCCTCCAGGAGGTTCTTGGTGTACGTCTGCGTGATCGTGCACTGCCCCAGCGCCGCCTGCCACTGCAGGCAGGGGCGCGCGGCGCCGTTGGGCGCCTTGCCGTCGGTGTAGTAGATCCCGGGGTAGCTGGCCGGGTCGTATGACCGCCCCCCCTCGCTGAAGAGCGTCCACTTGGGCGGGCCCGCGCGCCCCTTCTTCGTGGTCACGACGATCACCCCGTTGGCCGCCTGCGTGCCGTACAGCGTCGCCGCCGACGGCCCCTTGACGACCTCGATGCTCTCGATCTCCTCGGGGTTCAGGTTGTTGAGGAAGCTGGGGCGGCCGCCGCCGATCCCCAGCGTCCCGCCCAGCGCCGGCGACCCCGACTCCATGCGGACGCCGTCCACCAGGATGAGCGGCTCGTTGGAGAGCGACGCCGAGCTGATGCCGCGGATGCGCACGCGCGCGCCGCCGCCCACGGTGCCGCTGGAGGCCAGCATCGACACGCCGGCGATGCGGCCGTTGAGCACGTCCTGCATCGCCGTGATGGGCTGCTCGGCGACGATCTTGGAGACGTCCACCTTGGCGATGGCGTTCCCCAGCTCGCGGGTGAGCTGCTGGCCGGTGGCGGTGGTGACCATCGCCTCCAGCTGGTAGGGCGCCTTGGTGAGCGCAAAGTCGGCGGTGGCCGCCTCGTTGGCCCGGACCGTGATGGAGGCGAACGCCGACTGGTAGCCGATGCGGATGACCCGGAGCTGGTAGCTCCCCGCCGCCACCCGCGCGATGGTGTAGCGGCCGTCGGGGCCGGTCATGGCCCCGGCGTTCGTCCCCTCGATGCGGACCTGCGCCCCTTCAAGCGGCGCGCCGCCGGCCTTGTCGGTGACGCGGCCCGTGATCCGGCCAGCCGCCTGCGCCGCCAGGTCACCCGCGAGGACCGCAAGCGCCAGCAGCGCGGGCAGTCGCCGTGCGAACAGCCCTACCATAAACTCCTCCTGGGAAGTGGTGACCAGCTTCGGCGGATCGAACATCCGTATTCAGGCCGGTATACAGTACGGCTCGTCCCCGACCCCCGCAACCAAATAATTCGGGGGCGTCCCGTGACAGGGGCGCACACCGCGCCGGGGCCCCATGCTCCAGCCCGCTACCCCCCCGGGTACCGCAACCGCAGTGCGGCGATGTCCCGGTCCCCCAGCCCCTCCGCCACCGCCTCCCCCAGCACCCCCTCGGCGTGCGCGAGCACCGGGAGCGGGATCCCGAGGGCGGCCCCGGCCTCCCGCGTGATGGCCAGGTCCTTGGTGTACAGCCGCAACGTGGCGCCCGCCACAAAGTCGCCCGCCTGCACGCGGGCCAGCGTGCGGTCCAGCATGCGCGAGTGCCCGAAGCTGGCGCGCAGCACCTCCGCCATCGCCTCCAGCGACACCCCCAGCCCCTGCGCCAGCGCAATCGCCTCGGCCGCCACCATCCCGTGCACGAAGGTGAGCAGCTGGTTCACCAGCTTCGTGTGCGTGCCGCTCCCCACCGGCCCCATGCGCCGCACCACCTGCCCATACGCCGACATCACCGGCACGGCCCGGGCAAACGCCGCCTCGCTCCCCCCCGCCATGATGGCCAGCGTCCCCTTGGCGGCCCCCTCGGGGCCACCACTCACGGGGGCGTCCAGGAACGCCATCCCGCGCGCCTCGGCCTCGACCCCCAGCCTCACGGCCAGCGCGGGGGTGATGGTGGCGTGGTCGATCCACAGCGCCCCGGGGCGCGCATGCGCCGCGACACCGTCGTCGCCCAGGAACACCGCCTCGCTGGCGGCGACGGTGTCCAGGCACGCCACCACCACGTCGCACCGCGCCGCCAGCGCCGCCACCGACCCGGCCACGTCAGCCCCGGCCTCCACCAGCGGGGCGGCACGCGAGGCCGTGCGGGTGAACACCACCAGCGGGAACCCCGCGCGCAGCAGGTTGTGCGCCATGGGGCGCCCCATGGCGCCCGTGCCGATGAAGCCCACCACCGGCGGCGCGGCGGGGGACGCCCCGGCGTCAGGCATCGGTGATGCAGCCGCGCGAGGCGTCGGTCACCGCCCGGATGTACTTCAGCAGCATCCCCTGCGTGGCCGCCAGCGGCGGCGCCACCCACGCCGCCCGCCGCTGCGCCAGCACGTCATCGGAGACGTGCACGTCCAGCGTGCGCGCCACCGCGTCGATGGTGATGATGTCGCCGTCCTCCACCAGTGCCAGCGGCCCGCCGCGCTGCGCCTCGGGGGTGATGTGCCCCACCACGAAGCCGTGCGTCGCGCCGGAGAAGCGGCCGTCGGTGATGAGCGCCACGGTGCGCCCCAGCCCCGCCCCCATGATCGCCGCGGTGATCTTCAGCATCTCCGGCATCCCCGGCCCCCCCGTGGGCCCCTCGTACCGGATCACCACCACGTCCCCGGGGTGCACCTCGCGGCGCTGCAGCGCCTCCAGCACCGCCTCCTCCCGCATGAAGCAGCGCGCCGGTCCCGTGAAGCGCTCCCCCTCCTTGCCGGTGATCTTGGCCACCGCCCCCCCGGGAGCCAGGTTGCCGCGCAGCACCTGCAGGTGACCCGTGGCCTTGATGGGGCGCGACCGCGGGCGCATCAGCTCCTGCCCCTCCGCCAGCCCTGGCAGCTCCGCCAGGTTCTCCGCCAGCGTGCGCCCCGTCACCGTGAGGCAGTCGCCATCCAGCATCCCCTCCGCCAGCAGGTACTTCATCACCGCCGGCGTCCCCCCCACGCGGTCGAGGTCTTCCATGAGGAAGCGCCCGCTGGGCTTGAGGTCGGCCAGGAACGGCACCCGGTCGCTCACCGCCTGGATGTCGTCCAGCGTGAGCGCGATCCCCGCCGCGTGCGCGATGGCCAGGAGGTGCAGCACCGCGTTGGTGGACCCCCCCAGCGCCATGATCACCACCATGGCGTTCTCCAGGCTGCGCCGCGTGATCACCTGCCGCGGCGTGATGTTCCGCTCCAGCAGCTGGCGCACCGCGTGCCCCGCGCGCACGCACTCCTCGCGCTTGCGCGGGTCGGTGGCGGGGATCGACGCGCTGTACGGCAGCGCCATCCCCATCGCCTCCGCCGCGCTGGCCATGGTGTTGGCCGTGTACATCCCCCCGCACGCCCCGGCGCCCGGGCACGCGTGGCGCACCACGTCGCGCATCGACGCCTCGGTGCGCGTCCCCCCCAGGTACTGCCCGTAGCTCTCCAGCACCGACGCGATGTCCAGCCGCTCGCCGTCATGGTGCCCCGAGCGGATGGTCCCGCCGAAGATCATCAGCCCCGGGCGGTCCAGCCGCGCCATGGCCATGAGACAGCCGGGCATGTTCTTGTCGCACCCGGCGATGGTGATGATCCCGTCGTACCACTGCGCCCCCATCACCGTCTCGATGGAGTCCGCGATGAGGTCGCGCGAGGGGAGCGAGTAGCTCATCCCCGCCGTGCCCATGGAGATGCCGTCGCTCACGCCGATGGTGTGGAAGCGCATCCCCACCAGCCCGGCGGCGGTCACCCCCTCCTTGGCGGCGTCCCCCAGCGCGCCCAGGTGCATGTTGCACGGGTTCCCCTCGTACCACATGGCGGCGATCCCCACCTGCGGGAGGGCGAGCTGCGCCTCGGAGAGGCCGGTGGCCATCAGCATGGCCTGCGATCCCACCTGCGACAGGTCCTGCGTGAGGCGGGCGGAATGGCGGTTCAGCGACACCTGGAGTTCCTCGGAAGGGCGGGGGGGTGGCCGGTGCGGACCGGCGCCGGCGGGCACGGCGGTCCACCCAATCTGCATGCAACCCGGGGCCGCTGCTTCCCATAGTGTCCCTCATCCGCAGGTGCGCTATCTTTCCATCCACCCTTTGATGGAGCGCCCAATGGGATTCCGTGAGGAGATGCAGGAGCGGCTGCAGGAGCTGGCCCGGATGCGCGACGCCCTGATCGTGCAGGCCAACCTGGCCAAGCTGGAGGCGCGCGAGGAGTGGGCCGAGCTGGAGGCGCGTCTGGAGCAGCTCAAGGCCAAGGCCGACGAGGCCGGCGACATCGCCGAGGACACCGCGGAGAAGATGGCGGAGTCGGCGAAGGAGGTGCTGGAGGAGCTGCAGACCGGCTACGAGCGGCTGCGGAAGCTGTTCTAGGCGCCCCTCAGGCGGGGGTGGGCGGGGCGACGACCCTCGGCTGGACCAGGTCCCAGCGGTTCCCGTACAGGTCCTCGAACACCGCCACCGTCCCGTACGGCTCCTCGCGGGTGGGTTCCACGAACCGCACGCCGCGTGCCTCCATCCCCGTGCGGTCCCGCGCGTAGTCGTCGGTGTGGAGGAACAGGAACACCCGTCCGCCCCCCTGCCGCCCCACGGCAGCCTCCTGCTCGGGGCCCACGGCGCGCGCCAGCAGCAGGGCCGTTTCCCGACCCCCCGGCGCCCCCGGCGGGGCCACCAGCACCCACCGCTTCGACGGCGTCAGCGGCGTGTCCTCCACCAGCCGGAACCCGAGCCGGCCCACGAAATACGCCAGCGCCTCGTCGTAGTCGCGCACCAGCAGCGCGACATGGGCCAGGTGCACGCCGCCTACCGCGCCTCGTACCGCGCCGTGATCACGCTCTTGAGCCCGCCCCGCACGTTGAAGTCCCCCACCACCGTCATGGAACGGGGCTGGCACGCCGCCACCAGGTCGTCCAGGATCCGGTTCACCGCCCGCTCGTAGAAGATCCCGTCGTTCCGGAAGCTCCAGAAATAGAGCTTGAGGCTCTTGAGCTCCAGGCACGCCGCTGCCGGCGTGTACGTGATGCGAATGGTGGCGAAGTCGGGGGCGCCCCCTTCCAGCAACTTGAGCTCCGCCGCGTCCGTTTCCACGCCGCCCAGGGGGCACAGCGAGGTGAACTCGGTGGTCTCCATGAAGATCTCGTACGCGCGGTCGGCGTACGGATTGGGGAACGTCTCCAGCAGTTCGGGCTTGGGCATGGGGGAAACCTAATTCACCGGGACAGACCGCGGCCCGATGGGGTCCGCACGCCCGCAGGGCTGGAAGGGGGGCGCCGGATTCCCTTGCCGGGTCGGATCGCGGATCGCAGAATTGCCCAACTGACCGTGCCCGATACCCGTTTTCCGTTTCCCGATCCGGCATGACTTCCCCCCTGACCCTGCGCCGCCCCGGGTCCTCGGGCGTCGGGCTGGTCGCCCTTGTGGCGACGCTGGCGACCGCCTCGGCCCCCCTCGCCGCCCAGAACAAGGTCGAGCCCTTCTCCAACGGCCTGCGCCTGCACTGGACCAAGGAGCAGGTCATCCAGCGATTCGGCGAGCCCACCGATCGCACCTGGGACGCCGGCATCTTCGGCTACGCGGATTTTCGCGTGACCGTCTATCCGCCGGGGAACGCCATCCATCGCGTCGTGCTCAAGACCCCGGCGATCCGCCTGGCCTCCGGCATCGGGGTTGGCAGCGCCGTGGACGACGTGCGACGGGTGTTTGGCCAGACCTCGGATGTCGTGTCGGGGCAGTACCGGCTCTCCATCGAGTACGACGGCGGGCGCGTGTACCGCCTGACGATTTCCCCCGTGGGGGACGCGTTTGCGCCGGCGGCCACTGTCGCGGGTGGCCCTGCCACCCCGGGATCGCGCGCGGCGGGAAATCCCATGTCGGCACCGACGGCCATGGCAGGGCGCTGGTACGGGGTGAACGTGGCAAACCAACTGACCCTGACCGCGGATGGGCGCTACACGACGGGGGCAGGCGGAAGCGGGTCGTGGCGCCAGCGGGGCGATACGGTGCAGTTCTCCGGCCCGCTGACCGCCTGGAACGGAGGCACCGCGGTCCTCTCGCGCGGCGCCCTCGAGTTCCACTGGACCAATCGCGAGGGGGCGGTGCAGTACTTCGCCTTCGTACGGAAGGACTGACGACGCGAACGGCGTCGGAGGACGACGCACGCCTCCCGCGCGCCGTTACTCCCCCGACGACTCGCGCAGCCGCCGCGACCAGGCGTCCAGCAGCAGGCGCTCCGACGGCGTGAGGCTCTCCATCCCCTCCGCGGCGATCTTGTCCAGCACGGCGTCCAGCGGGGCCACCGCATCGGGCACCGGCGCGGCACGCACGGGCTCGCGCGCCTCCCCGCGCGGGGCCACCACCCGCGACCGCCCCAGGGCGGCGCGGCTCTGCGCCACGATGTCGTCCGCCTCCCGCGACCGCACCGTCTTGGGGACGGCGCGCGGCGGCTCGTCGCCATGGTCCGGCGCGTGGCTGATCCCCTGGCGGAACCGGTCCAGGCTCCCCGACCCTGGCGTCCGCAGGAACAGCCACCCCGCCGCCATCCCGCCCAGGTGCGCGAGGTACGCCGTGCCGCCGCCGACTCCGGTGTCCGTGACCGCGCTCAGCATGTTCACCAGCGCCATGAACACCACCAGCCAGTACACCTTCATGGGCACCACGCCGAAGAACAGCACCTCGTCATCCGGCCACCGCGTGGCGTACGCCACCGCCACCCCCAGGATCGCCGCCGACGCCCCCACCAGCGTGCCTCCCCCGGCGTGCAGCAGCGCGTGCACCGCCCACCCGCCCACCCCGCACCACAGGTAAAACCAGGTGAAGGTCCCGCGCCCCATCGCCATCTCCACCCGGGGGCCGAACAGCCACAGCGTCCAGAGGTTGAGCACCAGGTGCAGCAACCCGCCGTGCACGAACTGATAGCTCAGGAGCGTCCACGGGCGCCCCGCCCCCACGTCGCCGGCGCGGTACCCCAGCCACTCGATCACGTGCGACCCGAGCAGGGTGGCCTGCACGAAATACACGGCCACGCAGGCGCCGATCAGCCAGTACACGGCCACCGGGCGCGCAGGCGCGTCGTAATCGTCGTAGGTGATGGGCGACATGGACAGTGACCGTGACTCGGGAAGACGCGACCGCCCTCAACCCCGCCGGGACCCCCGATCGGCGAGGGCCTCCTCCACAATGCGCTCGCAGAGGGCGGGAAACAAGACGCCCGCCGCGGCGGCCGCCTGAGGGATAAGACTGGTGGGCGTCATGCCGGGCAACGTGTTGGCCTCCAAGCAGTAGGGCTCGCCGTCGGGCGCCAGCCGGAAGTCGATGCGCGCATACCCGCGCAATCCCAGCGACTGGAACGCCAGCATCGCCTGGGCCCCCAGCCGCGCCGCCACCGGCTCCGGCAGCGTCGCGACGAACTCTTCCGCCATCCCCGGCGTGTACTTGCACTCGTAGTCGTACAACGCCTTCACCGGTCGGATCTCGATCACCGGCAGCACCTCCCGCCCCACGATCCCCACGGTCAGCTCGCGCCCCGGGACGAACCGTTCCACCATCACCGCCCGGTCGAACCGGAACGCCTCCGCCACCGCCCCGGGGAGCGCCGCCGGCGTCTCCACGATGGACAGCCCCACGGTGCTCCCCTGTGCCGACGGCTTCACCACCAGCGGCAACCCCAGCGCCGCGATGGTGGCGTCCACATCCAGCGAGGCCCCGCTCCCGGGCGTCGGCGCCATGACCCAGTCGGCCACCTGCACCCCCGCCGCCCGCATCACGACCTTGGACAGGTGCTTGTCCATGGCCAGCGCGCTGGCCAAGTGCCCCGACCCGGTGTAGCACACCCCGGCGAGATCCAGCAGGGCCTGGACGGTGCCATCCTCCCCCTGCCCCCCGTGCAGCCCCAGGAACACCACGTCGGCGTCGCGGACCGCGGGGTGGAAGGCCAGCGCCGGCGAGAGCGACGCACCGCCCCCGGCCCCGAACGCTTCCAACGACGGCGGCGCGCTCCCCACCCCGGCCGCCAGCAGCCGCGCCTCCCCGTCGGGCGTCAGCACCTCCGCCACCGGATCCAGGCACGTCACCGCATGGCCTCGGCTCCGGAGCGCCGCCGCCACCCGCAGCCCCGACGACAGCGACACCTCCCGCTCCGCCGATCCGCCCCCCAGCAGCACCGTGATTCGCATGGGGAAAAGCTAACGCCATGTGGAAACGCGTTGACCAGCGGATTTCGTGACCCTGCACGCCTTACTTCGGCCGAGCCCATGCATCAGATTCCTCGGGCTCGGTCGGACGCGGCTGTGCCCCCCCCCTCCTTTTCTCCCCTTCCGATGGCTGGCGACCTGACCGTGGGCCCTGGCGTCTCCCTGACCGGCACCGTGGTCGTGCCGGGGCGGGCGGCCATCCATGGGACCCTCGACGGGACGCTCACGGCCCGCGACGTCCTGGTGGGGCCGGACGGGAAGGTGAGCGGCGCCCTTGAGGCCGACACCGTCGAACTGCAGGGGGAAGGGCCAGCCACCCTCACCGCCAAGGTGTCCCTGGTCATTCGCGCCAGCGGCCGCGTCACCGGCACCGTGCGCTACGGCCGGCTGGAGGTGGAGCCGGGCGGGGTGCTGCAGGGGGACCTGGCCCCGCTGGTGAACGCGGCCACCCTCACCCTGGATGCGGGCGCCAAGGAGGCACGGCCGGGCCCCGGCGGGGTGGCGCCCAAGGCCGGCGCGCCGGGGGGCGGGCAGCAGCAGGGCAACCACCACCATGGCGGGAAGAAGCGGTAGCCGCCCATGGTCAACCTCATCGACCGCCTGCCGCTCACCCGCGCGCTCCGCACCGCGTGGCGGACGCTGCGCCTCCCCGCCGCGGCGTTCCGGGACATCCGCGTCATCGTCGAGCACGGCGGGACGTTGCACCACTACTACCTCACCGCACGCGCGCAGCGCCTGCTCCAGCGCGCGGCGCAGGGGGTGCTCGGCACCGTCGCCCTCTTCTTGTTCCTCTCCTCGGCCGTGCAGTGGCAGGCCGACCGCGTGCTGCGCGCCAACGACGTGCTCTACGCCGAGTTGCTGAGCGCGGCGCAGGCCGAGGGGTCCATGACCGCCGAGGAGCTGCAGGCGCTGTCGTCGTCGGACCTCGCGGCGCTGCTGCGCGAGCGCACGGGGGTGCTGCGCGGCCAGGTGGACGCCGCCGCCGACCTGCTGTCGGTGTCCAACGGCGGGTGGCTCGCGTCGCTGGGGGAGCTGGGGATCCCCATGCTCCCCAGCGCGGGGGGGCCGTCGGTGGGAGGCGCGTCCGTGGGGCGCCCCGGCGACGGCCGCGGGGGCGAGGATGTGACGACCGCGGCCCCCGGAAGCGACGGGGCCGGGCGCATCACCGACGAGGTGGCGCGCAACCGCCGCCTCATGGCCACCGTCCGCATGCTGCCCCAGCGGCTCCCGCTCCACCACGCCCGCCTGACCTCGGAGTTCGGACTGCGCCGCCACCCGCTCACCTTCAGCCGCAACCTGCACGTGGGGCTCGACCTCGTGAGCGACAGCAGCCAGGTCGTCCACGCCGTGCGACCGGGACGGGTGATCTTCGCGGGGCGCAGCGGCGGCTACGGCAACACGGTGGTGCTGGCGCACCCCGGCGGGATCGAGACGCGCTACGCGCACCTGCGCCGGATCCAGGTGGCGCGCGGCGACTCGGTGGCCGAGTGGGATCCGGTGGGGATCGTGGGCTCGACAGGGCTGGCCACGGGGCCGCACCTGCACTACGAGGTGCGACTCCTGGGGCGGGCGCTCGACCCCAGCCGCATCCTCGAGCTGCGGCGGCAGTCGCCGTGAGCGGCGGCCGCGGGACGCGGGCGCACCCGGGGCGCGGGGCATGAGCCTCTTCGGTCGCCGCCAGGAGGAGGGCGCCGCCGCGGGAGGCGCGCGCGCCGCCGCCCTTCCCCCCGACGCCCACCTCAAGCCGTCGATCCTCAGCGAGGGGATGACGATCCGCGGCGACGTGGTCACCCCGCAGGGGATCCTGCACCTCGACGGCACGGTCGTGGGGCAGGTGCAGGTGACCACGCTGGCCGTGGGCCCCGCCGGCACCGTGGAGGGGAACGTGACCGCGACGGGGGTGACCGTGAAGGGCACCGTGCGCGGCGACATCACCTGCGATGACCTGGTGCTGGCCGCCACGGCGCGCGTGACGGGGGCGGTGCGCTACCGCACGCTCACGGTGCAGGGGGGCGCGGTGCTCGAGGGGCCGGTCACGCGGCGGGAGTAGCCCCGCCGGTCACCGGTGCATCAGGTACTCCAGCACGTCGAAGCGCGTCACGATCCCCTGCACCAGCCCCCCCTCGCGGATCAGCACCGCGCGATTGCTCTTCGAGAGCAGCTTCGCCACGCTCTCCACCGGCTGGTCCGCGTCCACCACGGGGAACGGCTGGTCCATCACGTCGCTCACCACCTGGTCCAGCACCTTCGCGTCCGCCAGCGACCGCGACGTCAGCTGCGACTCCGCCACGCTCCCCACGCACACCGTGCCGTCCATGACCGGCACCTGCGACACGTCGTGCAGCGCCATCAGCCGGATCGCCTGCCGCACCGTCATCCCGGGGCCCACGCTCACGATCGCGCGGGCGCTCGGGTCCTTGTGCCCGATCACCGTGCCGATCGCCGTGGGCGCCGCGTCCAGCAGCTGGTTCTCCCGCATCCACTCGTCGTTGAACACCTTGCTCAGGTACCGCTCGCCGGTGTCGCACAGGAAGGTCACCACCAGCGCCGCCGGGTCGTCCAGCCGCCGCGCCACCGTCACCGCCGCGTGCGCGATCATCCCCGCCGAGCCCCCCACGAACAGCCCTTCCTCGCGCGTGAGGCGCCGCGCCATGCCGAAGGCGTCCTTGTCCCCCACCGTGATGAACTCGTCCACCACGTCCATGTCCAGCGTGAGCGGCACGCAGTCCTGCCCCACCCCCTCCACCTTGTAGGGGGCCCCGCTGGGGTGTCCGGCCCCCTTCGTGCGCCACAGCTCCGCCAGCACCGACCCCTGCGGGTCGGCCGCGATGATCTTGATCGCCGGGTTCATCGCCTTGAGGTAACGCCCCACCCCGGAGATCGTCCCGCCCGTCCCCGCCCCCGCCACGAAATGCGTGATCTTCCCCTGCGTCTGCTCCCACAGCTCGGGGCCGGTGGTGGCCACATGCGCCGCCGGGTTGGCCGGGTTCTCGAACTGCCCCGCCAGCACCGCGCCCGGCGTCTCCCGCACGATCCGCTTGGCCATCTGCACGTACTGCTGCGGATGGTCGGGGGGCACGGCGGTGGGGGTGATGATCACCTCCGCCCCGAACGCCTTGAGCAGCCGCACCTTCTCCTGCGACATCTTGTCGGGCATGGTGAAGATGCAGCGGTACCCCTTGAGCGCCGCCGCAATCGCCAGCCCCACCCCGGTGTTCCCGCTGGTGGCCTCCACGATCGTCCCGCCGGGCTTGAGCGCCCCCGACGCCTCCAGCGACTCGATCATGGGGATCCCGATGCGGTCCTTCACGCTCCCGCCCGGGTTGAAGAAGTCCGCCTTGCCGTACAGCGGCGTCCGGATCCCCCGCGACACCCGCGACAGGCGAATCAGGGGGGTCCACCCGATCGTCTCCAGCACGCTGTCGTAGGGCGCGCGGTGGCGCAGGTGTCCCTGCGCGGGGAGCAGCTCGGGGGCGGGCGCAACGGCCATTGGAGGAACCGGTGACGGACAGGATGGGTACCGCAGGGATCGGCATCACCCACACGCGGGGGGCGCGCCCCCGGGGTGACCTCCGCCAAATTAACACCATGCCCCGCCTCCTCCCGGCACGCCGCCCCCTCGCCCTCCTGGGCGCCCTCCTGCTGGCCGCCTGCGGCGGCGGCACCTCCGAGGAACCGGTGACGCCGGGCTCGCTGATCGTCGCCACTGGCAACAACCAGACCGGCGTGGTGGGAACCCCCCTCCCCACCACCCTCAGCGTCATTGTCCGCGACACCAAGGGGCGCCTGATGACCGGGCAGCGGGTGGACTGGGACGTGGCCGCCGGCGCCGGCGCGGTGAGCCCCGCCTCCTCGCGCACCGACGCCAGCGGCGTGGCCGTCACCACGTGGACGCTGGGCACCACCGCCGGCATCGGCCGGGTGGCGGCGCAGGTCACGGGCGTCACCGCGGTCAGCTTCGCGGCCACGGTGCTGGCGGGACCGGCTGCCGCGGTCATCGCCACCCCGGACGAGGCCGCGGTCGGCATCGGCGACACGCTGCGGCTGCGCGCCACGGTGCGCGACGCCTTCGGCAACACCCTCTCGGGGCAGGCGATCACCTGGAGCTCGCTCGCGCCAGCGGTGGCCACGGTCGCCTCCACGGGGCTCGTCACCGGCGTCGCCGCCGGGCTGGCGCGCATCGTGGCCGAGGCCAACGGCCGCGCCGACACGGTGCCGGTGACCGTCAGCACCGGCGGCGTCTGCGGCACCGTGCCGGTGCGCGCGCTGGGGCTGGGCGAGGCGGTGGTCCCCGCCGCCGGCGCCAGCAGCGCGGTGCTGTGCGTGGCCGCCCCGGCGGGGGCCACCAGCGCGGAATACGGGGTGGCGATCCTCTCCACGGCACCCTCGTTCGGCACCACCACGTCGCTGGACGTGGTGGCCATCGGCAACACGGGCCCCACCATCCCGACGCTGGTGGCCCCCTCCGAGACGGTGTTGGACGCGGGCGCGCGCGAGGCGGGGCTGGCCCCCTGGCGCGTCGAGGCGGCCCGGCGGGCGGGCGCGGCGCGCGACCTCGCGCCGCTGGTGGAGGAGGCGCGCGCGTGGCACCGGGAGCGCGAGGCCGCGCGGGCCCGGCGCCCCGCCCTCCTCGCCGAGGCCAAGGTGGGCGACGTGCTGCGGCTCAACGCCAACGCCAACCAGTCGTGCACCAGCCCCGACATGCGCAACGCGCGGGTGGCGGCCGTGAGCGCCAACGCCATTGTCGCGGTGGACAACGACAACCCCACCGGCGGCTACACCGACACGGAGCTGGCCGCCGTGGCCGCCACCTTCGACACGCTGGTGTACCCGCTGGACACCGCCGCCTTCGGCGCCCCCACCAACGTGGGCGGCCAGGGGAAGGTCATCCTCTTCTACACCAGCCGCGTCAACGCCCTCACCCCCGCGCTCGCGTCGTACACCATCGGCGGCTTCTTCTACTCGCGCGACCTGTATCCCAAGGTCAGCCGCGGCGGGCTCCCCGCCTGCGCCGGCTCGAACGAGGCGGAGATGTTCTACCTCCTCGTCCCCGATCCCAACGGCACGGTCAACGGCAACAAGCGCACGAAGGACGAGGTCACGCTGCTCAACCTCACCACCATCGCGCACGAGTTCCAGCACCTCATCAACTCGGGGCGTCGGCTGTACGTCACCCCGGGGGCCGTCCCCAACGAGGAGACGTGGCTGGACGAGGGGCTCTCCCACGTGGCCGAGGAGCTGCTGTACTGGCGCGTGCTGGGGGTGGGGTCGCGGCAGAACCTGGGGATCAACGACATCGGCGGCTCCACCGCACGCAGCGACCTGTTCCGCAACTACGCGTCGCAGAACTTCTCGCGCTTCTACCAGTTCTTGGTCAACCCCGAGGTCAACTCCCCGTACGCCCCCAACGACTCGCTGGCCACGCGGGGCGCCATCTGGACCTTCCTCCGGTTCGCCGCCGGCCGCCAGGGCGCCAGCGGCGAGGCCCCCTTCTTCCGCGCCCTCGTCAACAGCGCCACCCGTGGCGTGGCGAACCTGCAGGGGGTCCTCGGCACCGGCACCTTCGCCGACTACCTGCAGGACTGGGCCGTGTCCATCGTGGCCGACGACTTCAGCGCCGCGCAGGCCCCGCTCCTCGACACCCGCTACCGGCTGGTGGGGTGGAACTTCCGCAGCATCTACCCGGCGCTCCGCTTCGGGAGCGGCGCGGCGCTGGGCAGCTACCCGCTCAACGCGCGCGCGCTGCAGTCCAACACCCCCGCGCGCCTCTCCCTCGCGGGCGGCACCAGCGCCTACTTCCGCTTCGGGGTCCCGGCCGGGTCCAACGCCATTGTGCGCCTGTCGTCCAACGGGGCGGCGCCGGCGCCGGCACTGCGCGTGGTGGCGACGCGGCTGCGGTAGGGGGCGGCGGTTGGCGTTGCGGGTGCGGGGCGGACACGCCGCTCACGGGGCCGCCGGCAGCCACCGGGCGAAGTGGTCCACCAGCTTCCCCAGCAGGTACCGCGCGTGGTGCGGCTGCTGGGTCCACCCGTGCGTGGCGCCGGGCGCCACCACCAGGTCAAAGTCCTTCCCCGCGCGCATCAGCGCCTCCGACAGGTCGGCCACGGTGTGGAACGGCACCACGTCGTCCATCATCCCGTGGACCAGCATCAGGTGCCCCTGCAGCCCCCCCGCGTATTGCGCGGCCCCGCGGGCGAACGCCGCCGGGTGCGTGGCCGGCCGCCGCGTGATGGCCACGTCGTCGCTCCCGAAGAAGCGCGGGTCCACCGCCGACGCCCCCGCCACCGCCGCGTGGAACAGCCCCGGGCGCCGCAGCATGGCGTACACCGAGATGAGCCCGCCGTACGACGAGCCGAAGATCCCCAGCCGCGCCGTGTCGGCCCACGGCTGCGCGGCCAGCCAGGCGCGCGTTGCCGCCAGGTCGTCCAGGTCGCGCCCGCCCCACTCGAAGAGGAACGCCTCGCGGAAGGCGCGCCCGTAGCCGGTGGACCCGCGCACATCCACCTGGATCACCGCGTACCCGCGCTGCACCAGCAGCTGCTGCAGCAGCCCGTACGTCCCCCCCCACCGGTTGCGCACGGTGTTGGAGTACACGGGGCCGAACACCACCGGCACCCGTGCGCCGCGCGCCACGGCCGCGGCCGGCAGCCACACCTTGGCGTGCAGCGTGTCGCCGGCGTCGGCTCCCGCGAAGCGCACGTAGCGCGGCGCCACCAGCCCCGCCGCCGCCAGGGCGGGGCCCCCCGCCGACGTCACCACCACCTCGGCGCCCCCCGCCAGGGACACCACCAGCAGCTGCGGGGGCGTGACATCGTCGCTCACCACCGACGCCGCCGTCCGCCCGTCGGGGGCGAGCACCACGCGGTGCGTCCCCGCACGGCGCGTCACCTGCACCGGCGCGCCGGCGCCGCGTCGCACCCACAGGTGACGCTCCGCCACCACCGGCGCCGACGACAGCCACGCCACCCCGCCGCCGGGGAGCGGCATGGCCGCCCCCTGCACGTCCGACCACGCGGGGGTGAGCGCCACCGGCGCCGTGTCGCGCAGCGCCACACGGAACACCCGGTAGCGGTCGTCGCGGTCGGTGGTGAGCAGCAGCGCCGCGCCATCCTCGGCCCACGCCGAGCCGTGCTCGGTGTAGATGCGCGACTCTCGACGGTCGTGGTACGCCAGCCGCGGCGCCGCCCCGGGCGCCACCACGTGCACCCACCGCTCCGTGGCGTCGTCACGCTCGCGGTCCACCAGCAGCGCCCCCTCGCGCGACCACGCCAGGTTGAGCAGCTGCACCGCGGTGGGCTCGGGGAACGGCACCGGCGTCATCGCGCCGGTGGCCGCGTCCACCAGCGCCACGGTGCGCGCCTCGTTCACGTCGCCGGGGTAGCTGCGACGCAGCGTGTTCACCGGGGGCGCCGCCAGCGGCTCCTGCGCGGCGTCGCGCCCCAGCGGGTACGGGAACGCCACCTGGCGCACCGCGCGGCGGTCCACCACCTGCACCGCCACCGTGCGCCCGTCGGGGGCCCACGCGTAGGGGGGCGCCGCCGACCCCCAGGTGGCCTCCCCCACCTCGCGGTCGAGCCGCGCGTACGTCCCCAGCGACACCGACGCGATGGACGGCACCCCCACGGTGGTGAGGCGGCGCGGCGCCCCCGCACCATCGGCCGCCAGCGGCACCACCCACAGGTCCCCCGCCGACAGGAACGAGGCGTGGCGCGCGTCGGGGGCCACCGCCAGCGCCTGCGCGTCGCGCGGCACCGCGGCCAGCCGCGTCACGTGGCCCGTGGCGGCGGCCACCCGCTCCAGCGCGTCGCCGCGCAGCACCAGCAGGGCGCGCCCGTCGGGGGTCCACGTCACCTCGCGTGCGGTGCCCCCGGCGGCCGGCAGCAGCACCCGGCGCCCGCGCCCGTCGTGCCCCACCACCCACAGCGCGCGCCGCCCGCCCCCTGTGCTGTCCCAGGTGAACGCCAGCGTGCGCCCGTCGGGCGCCCACGCCAGCGCCCCCGGCGCGCTGCCGGTGATGGGGCCGGCGTTCACCACCTGCTCCAGCGTGAGCGACGGCGCCTGCGCCGCACCCGGCCCAGGGAGCACGCAGGACAGCAGCAGGAGGGCGAGGCGGTGGGGGCGCATGGCGATGGGAGAGGGGAGTGGGGAGCCGTTGGGAGGAAAGATGGAAGATGGAAGACGGCGGCGGGGCTGGGGCGGCGACCGTAGCTTTCGGCGATACCTCATGTACCAATCCTCGGCCATGCCTCGACTCTCTCTTCCGCTGCGTCTTGCCGTGCTGCTGGGAGCGGTGCAGGCGGCGGCTGGGCCCGCGCGGGCGCAGGGCGTGACGCCGGAGCCCCGATCCGCGGAGCGCGGCGCCACGGTGCGCGGCACCGTGCACGACAGCCTGGCGGGGCGCCCGTTGGTGGACGCCATGGTCCAGCTGGTCACCCGCGACCCGGCGCGCCCCTTCGGCGCCACCGCCACCACCGACAGCGCGGGCGCCTTCGCCTTCGACAGCGTCCCCGCGGGCGCATACGCCATTGGCTTCTTCCACCCGCTGCTGGATTCGCTGGGCGTGGAGCCGCCGCTGCGCCCCCTCGACGTGCGCGGGGCCGGTGTGGTGCGGACGACCCTGGCCGTTCCCTCCGCCGCCACGTTGCACGCCAGCATCTGCGGCCCGTCACCACACCCGGAGCAGGGGGTGCTGGTGGTGGGGTTCATGCGCCGCGCCGCCACCGACGCCCCGGTGGACGGGGCCACCGTGCGTGGCGAATGGATGGAGCTCACCCTGGGGGGCGGGGGCATGCGCCGCACCAGCGCCGGGCGCACCGCCACCACGTCGGCCTCCGGGTGGTTTGCGCTCTGCCAGCTCCCCGCCCGCGGCACGGTGGTGCTGCAGGGGCTCGCGGGCGCCGACAGCACCGACCGCACGGAACTGGAGATGGTGCCGGGGGTGGTGGTCCGCCAGCCGCTGCTGGTGCCGGAACCGGGGGCGGCGGGGGTGCTCCTCGCCGGGGTGGTGCGCACCACGCGCGATGCGCGGCCGCTGGCCAACGCGCTGGTGTCGGTGGGCGGGCGGTCGGCGCGCACCGACGACGCGGGACGATGGCGGATTGCCGACGCCCCGGCGGGGACGCGCACGGTGGAGGTGCGCGCCGTGGGGTATTTTCCCGTGCGGCAGCTGGCGCAGGTGGTGGCCGGCGCCCCGCCGCTGGTCACCACCCTGGCCACCCTCCGCTCGGTGCTGGACACGGTCAAGGTGCTGGCCAACTACAACCGCTACAGCCAGCTGCAGGAGTTCAGCCAGCGCGCCCGCGGCGGCATGGGACGCTTCCTCACGGCGCAGCAGATCGCGCAGCGCGTCCCGTTGGTCACCTCGGACCTCTTCACCGCCGTCCCCGGGGTGTACCTGCAGCAGGATTCGCTGGGGCCCGTGCTCACCATGAAGGGGATCTTCGCCGACCGCTGCATCCCGACGGTCTTCATCGACGGCGTCAACATGGGCGCCACCTCGCTCACTGACATCGACATGCTGGTCAAGCCCGAGCGACTGCTGGGGGTGGAGATCTACTCCGCGGGGCTCGTGCCGGCGCAGTTCGAGCCCGGGATGTCCGGATGCGGCAGTCTGGTGTTCTGGACGCGATGACCGCGTGACCCCGGCGCGATGATTCCCGCACCTTGCCCGCCATGACCACCCGCCGCGACTTCGTCCGTCAACTCGCCGCGGGCGCCCCGCTGGTGCTGTTGGCGCCCGGGTGCCACCCGCTCGTTGCGCGCGGCGGCGCCGCGCAGGCGATGCGCGCCGACCTCGTCATCGCCGGGGGTGGCATGGGCGGGTGTGCCGCCGCCCTTGCCGCCTGCGCCAACGGCCTCCGCGTCATCCTCACCGAGGAGACCGACTGGATTGGCGGGCAGCTCACCGCGCAGGCCGTCCCCCCCGACGAGAACCGGTGGATCGAGAGCATCGGCGGCACCGCCACCTATCGCGCGCTGCGCGAGGCGGTGCGCGAGCGCTACCGCCGCGACTACCCGCTCACCGCGCAGGCCCGCGCGCGCCGGCTGCTGAATCCCGGCACCGGCTGGGTGTCGCGCCTCTGCGCCGACCCGCGCGCCTGGCTTGCGGAGCTGGAGGCCCTGCTGGCGCCGCACGTGGCCTCGGGGGCGCTGCGCATCCTGCGGCGGCACCGCGTGGTGGCCGCCGACGTGCAGGGCACCCGGGTGCGCGCCCTCCGCGCGCAATCGCTGGAGACCGGGCTCGAGCTGCTGCTGGAAGCCCCCTGGTTTGCCGACGCCACCGAGCTGGGGGACCTGCTGCCGCTCACCGGCACCGAGTTCGTGGTGGGCGCCGAGTCGCGCGCGCAGACGGGGGAGCCGCACGCCAAGGACGCGCCCGAGCCCGACAACGTGCAGGGGTTCACGGTGTGCTTCGCCATGGACTGGCGCCCCGGCGAGGACCACACCATCGAGCGTCCGCGCACCTACGACCGCTGGCGCGCCGAGCGGATGCGCTCCGACCCGGTGACGGGGGCGCGGCTGCTGTCGTTCGACGATCCCGACTCCGTGCGCATCGGCTTCGACCCCGTGGCGCGCACCGGCTTCTGGAGCTACCGCCGCATCGTGGACCGCGACCTGTTCACGCG